>JBFRWF010000101.1:0-77950 GCA_051439465.1 Xenococcaceae cyanobacterium
TGACCGTGCATCAACTTAGCAGCCGGTTCAAAGCGGGGACTCCAGGTGTGACCGTAAGCGTGGGGACGGTCTTGATAAGTCTCGAACATATTCGTCCCTTCGTGCTTCATGTAGGAGAACAGTGCCCGATAGATAACTTCATCGGCGATCGCCTCCAGTTGTTCATCTGCGTCGAGAGTGGCAAAATGAGTCTCCAGTAAGCGGGAACCGTATTGTTCCATTAACTCGAACAGAACTCGATCATCAGTGACCGCCATTTTGATAATTTCTGCCATGCCGTTGCGGACGTGACCAGTCGCCAAGGTTCGGAAGAAATTGCGGTCTACCAAAGTCAGTACCGGAGGATGATAGACTCCAATGCTGTTCTTAAATTGAGTGCCATTGGTGCAAGTGCGGGGCGAGGGGCCCGCATCAATAGCGGCCACAACCGTCGTCCCCACCATAATGTAGGGGGTGCGTCGGTGCTGGAGGGCACAGGCGAGTCCGGCTACGTCACTGAGAACGCCGCCGCCCACCACAAGTACGGGTTCGTTGCGGGCCACGTCGCAGCCATCTTTACCGAAATAGCCTATCAAAATCTTAAAGGAATGTAAATTTTTGTAAACTTCCCTCAAGAGAAAGTCTTGAGAGCGCCCCACGGACGCGGTCGGCGTAGCCGCGCCTTCGCGAGGGCATCGTTCGTAGTAGGCGCTTGAGCGCCTTCCCCGCGCGTCCTTTATGGAGGGAAAAAACACTCTTGTGTTTCTTAGGAGCTTAGAATTTCTTCCAGTCTGCACTAGTAACAGCCTTGATGCAGCAGCCCAGTAATCTGGTCAGAGCAAGATTGGATTAATTCTTTACTCACCGTTCGCTCAATTTTCCGAGCTATTCAGAATTATAATGGCGAAAACTCTTATTGCATAAGGATTTGAGAAAATATAGAGAGAGGGAGCCAGAGGAAATTGAGAAAATGCGATGCTCGCGGAGCTGCGCACGCTACGCTAACGCTAACTAGGGCTTGCTGAATAAAGCTGAAAAGTAAGCCAGATAAGGATTTTGAGCCTTTTTCCCCAAAACAAGTGCAAGGTTATAACATCTAGAGTCGCAAAACCCTTGCACTTTTTCTGGGCGATCGCCGGATAAATTGGGAAACCTTCGGGACGAAACTACCATAAGGCGGCGCTGTGTGGCTTCTAGATTCGCTCTGTAGACTTTTTCAGCAAGCCCTAACTATAAGATCCTTCAACTCCTGATAACTTCGTTGGCAGATCAGTCAGAGTAAATTTTCCCTCTGTCTCCTCTCAAATTTCTGAAAGCCTTGTACAGAATGCTTTTTGCTCCATTTATTGAGCAACTAAATTTTAAAATGAGCGAACGGTGAGTACTATGTTATTTGTATCAACATGACTCCATGGAATCTTAACATTAGTCTCCCTCGTTAGCGGGAAGCCACGTCTCTAAAATTCTTACCATGAAAGCACTGCAAATCCTTCGACTTCCCCGCGATCCCCGTTATTTCGATTGGTCCCAACGCAAAAGCTTTCAAGCACTCATTGCCCTGGCTTTGGGGTTGGCAGCCATCTCTTTTGCACCGATTTTTATTCGGCTTAGTGAGACTGAGATTACTCCATATGCGACAATCTTCCATCGTTCTTGGATGGCAACATTGATTTTTGCAGGGTTACGGATAGTGTCCCGCAGTCCGTCTGCCGAGATTCAAGCGGCTGAAGTGGGCGAGGATTCCGATGCCGATTGGAAGTCTGGGATTTTACTCTTATTACTGGGAACGACCTTTGCTGTGGCCGTTCTCTCTTGGGCTTGGGCTTTGACCCAGACTACCGTTGCCAATTCCACCCTGCTCCATAGTTTTACACCGCTGTTCACAGGCTTATTTGCCTGGATATTCTGGAGCCAACATTTTAGTCGAGTCTTCTTGGTAGGGATGGCGATCGCCACTGGGGGAGCTATTTTGTTAGGGGTCGAAGAATTCAACTTTAACCCAGGACATTTGTGGGGAGATGCAGCATCCTTGTTCTCAGCCGTCTTCTTTAGTACTGAACCTTTATTGGTGGAACGGTTGCGGGATCGGCTTGGTCCCAATACAATCATGGTCTGGTGCTTCGGAGTGGTTACTGTGCTGACCCTTCCCTTAGTCTTGGTTTTTCCGGATAGCTCTGTGCCACTCTCTCTCAATGGCTGGTTAACCCTCTTAACAATGGCAATTATTTGCCAAGCAGTAGGGCACGGCCTTCTAACCTATTGTTTGAAATACATTACTGCCGGGGTTGTTTCGCTCTCCCATTTGTTAGTGCCCCTGCTTAGTGCAGTGGAAGCCTGGCTAGTCTTTGATGAACCACTGACCTGGTTGAGCGCAATCACTTTTACCCTGGTTCTTGGGGGAATTGTGATCAGCAGTTCTAGTCCAATCTCTGGCACTGCTACTCATTCCAACACTAGTCCAACGGGTTTCTGACTTTTCACGGCATCTGGAGAAAGCCCCTTCCAACCAAGGTTTCGCCTCCAAGCACGATTCTCAATAATCTTGGTTTAATGACAATTGGTAACGGTAGAATCAGGCTTGGAGGATGGGGGTTGTCTGGCTATCGTATCCTCGAAAAAAGATCCGGTGAAAAGTCAGAACGGGTTAGGGTCCAGCTTTGGCGATCACTCCGGCCCGAGCCTCTTGCAAGCAGCGGACTTTAGTTGTTGCATAGTCGGACCAGCCCTGTTGCTCAGCTTCTTCATAGTCTTTGATCGTCAAGCTTATGTGGGGAACTGATACGTTCTGCTGACGGGCCATGTCGAGGGTGAGTCGCAGATCTTTGTGGAGCAATTTTACGACAAAGGCAGGAGGTTGGGAGGGATCGTCGCAGCGCCGTGAAAACCAGTAGTAGGGCAGGCCGTGAATGTCCCCGGCGTTCTGGCCAAAGGCCCCAAGGCGTAGGGCATCCCAAATTGTCGATAGTGCAATTCCCTGGGCCAAGCCTAAGGTAATTCCTTCGCTCACTGCCTGGACTGCCACTGCATTAACGGCATTATGGATAAGCTTACATTGGGTTCCGCGACCGATTTCTCCACAGTAGAGGACATGATCTGCCATCAGTTGGAATATGGGCCGAACTCGCTCGAAGGCTGCTTTTGAACCACTGGCCAGAACGGCTAGACCCATGCCTCCCTGGCTTTGGGCACCTACAGGGCAATCGTTAAAGGGGGCATCTAGCATGTCAACTCCCAGTTGCTCCATAGCATTGTGGAGTCTAAGCACTGTTTCTGGGGAGTTGGTCGTGATGTCCACATAGACACAGCCCGGTCGTAATCCTTGACTCAGGTTCTGCTCACCCTCTAGCACTGCTGTGATGACGTCAGCAGGAGTAGGTAGAGCGGTAAAGATTACTTCTGAGCAAGCGGCAAGTTCGGCACAACTGTGGGTGATACGGGCACCCAGGGGGTACAGATCTGCCATCCGTTTGGGGTTGATGTCGTAGACACAGACCTGGTAGCCATGGGCCAGAAAGTTAGCCGCTTGTCGCCCACCAACATTGCCACAGCCGATGATACCGAGGGTGGGATGACTGTTGGTGAGAAGATGGTCGAGGGTTGATTCAATCCCTATCGCGCTCATGTTTGGTGACATTTTTACTCAAATCCTTGTTTGTCCTGGTCAATCACTATTAAGTCTTCGCTTCGGGAAACACAACTTATTTTTCTCTGTATCCCTGTTCTCTATTCTCTATTTCCCATTACCTATTCTCCATTCGGGCCCCTTTCGGGCTCTTATTCCCTGATCCGAAGTTCCCTGATCCGAAGTTCCTTACTCCAAGTCTCCCGCCTTAAACTCCCAACTTAGCGATCACCACGTTATAGATGGAAGAAAACACTTGTGTTTTCTTAAGAGTTGTTAGCCCCGCATAATATGAATGTTTCAAAAAGCGCGATCGCTCTTGGAAGTAACCTCGGCGATTCCCTCACCATTCTCGAAAATGCCCTAAAAATACTTGCTCAAACTCCGGGAATCACCCTACAATCCTATTCTAGCTGGTATAAAACCGCACCAATAGGACCGCCACAACCGGATTATCTCAATGGCTGTGCTTTACTGGATGTGCAGCTAACCCCCGAAGAACTGTTAGAAACGCTACTAGAAGTTGAACAGCAATTTGGTCGCGTTCGTCTTGAACGTTGGGGAGCAAGAACCCTAGACTTAGATTTACTCTTGTTTGATGATTTAATCCTGAAGACCCAAAAGCTGCAAATTCCTCACCTGCGCATGAGAGAGAGAGCCTTTGTCCTCGTGCCATTAGCGGAAATTGCTCCTGATTGGATCGAGCCAGTATCAGGGAAAGCGATCGTCCAACTCCTCCAAGGGTTAGACTGTTCAGGAGTCCACCGCTTATAGTTTTCTATGCCACAAGGTCACGAACCCCCGCAAATTCTAAAACAACGTCTCTTCTACCAAGGTCGCAAATTTAACTTTGAGGTCAATAAACTCCGCTTACCCAACGGTGCTCAGGGAGATTGGGAATGCATCCGTCATCCAGGCGGTGCTTTAGCAGTTCCCGTCACCCCAGAGGGTAAACTTGTCCTAGTGCGACAGTATCGCTTTGCTATTCAGGGGCGACTTTTAGAGTTTCCTGCTGGCACCGTTGAAGCCCATGAAGACCCAGCAGAGACGATCAAGCGAGAAATTGAAGAAGAAACTGGCTATCGTGCTCATAGCTGGCAATCTCTCGGTAAATTTACCCTTGCTCCAGGTTATTCTGATGAATATATCTACGCCTTTCTTGCTCAGGATTTGGAACAACTAGAAAAACCCCCTAAGCAGGATGATGACGAGGATATTGAAGTCGTTTTGATGACTCCCCAGGAATTAGAGCAAGCTATCTTAGCAGGTGAACCAGTAGATGCTAAATCGATATCTAGCTTTTTTTTGGCTCGTCCATTTTTGGCTTAACTGCCGTTGCTTAATTTTCTTCTTTACAGAAAATTCATAATTTCCCCTTACTCCTTTACCGAAACATCATATTTGTTCCTCAATCAATCTCATAAAATTTTAAGTAGTACTTACATAAATTTATCTAGATTTAGCGATTATCGCGTCAAGGGGAAACTGCCGTGGTGATTTTGGAACAAAACCCTTATCTACTGCTTCACACTGTCAAGAGAAATTGCTACCTACCATTAGTAGACAGGTGTTGCTGGAAAATTGGTCGCAGCAAGGATAATAATTTGGTAATTCGGGAACCGTGGGTTTCCCGTCATCATGCCATGTTGCAGTCCACGGAAAACGGGGAATTCTACCTGATTGACTTGGGAAGTCGCAATGGTACTTTCGTCAACGGACGCCGGGTTAGTGTTCCTGTAATTTTACACAATGCTGACCGCATCTCCTTGGGTAAGACCAAGTTAGAGTTTCATTGTCCACCCCCAGCTCGCCAAGCAAATGAGTCTAAAAATAGTTTAGCTCTTGACCCCCTCGCCTCAACTGTGCATGTGCGCTGCCTGATGTCGGTAATGGTCGTAGATATTCGTGACTTTACCTTGTTGGCAAGGCAGCTAAACGAAAACATTCTCTCGTTCCTGATTGGTAGTTGGTTTCGTAAGGCAGGCGAGATTATCCGCGACTCTGGTAGTTGGGTTGATAAATATATCGGTGATGCCGTGATGGCAATCTGGTTTCACGGACAAAAAGAGGTCATCAAAGAGGAACTGGTTCAGATTTTCCAGGCGGTGAGTCAACTAAATAAAATGACTGCGGATTTGAGTAGTCAATATCCTTTGCCCTTTGGGTTGAGGATTGGAGCTGGGGTGAATACAGGCTATGCTATGGTTGGGAATACTGGCAGTGGCGATAACCCTGATTACACCGCCATTGGTGACACGGTTAATACGGCGTTTCGCCTAGAATCTGTCACTAAGAAAATCGGCTTGGATATTGCTTTGGGAGAAACGACTTACGACTACCTTTCAAAATATGAAAAGGTGCAACAGGACTTTCATCAATACATGATAAATCTTCAGGGCTATGAAAATCCGATAATAACCTATGGGGCAACATTTAATAATTTAGATGATTTGGTTAAATTGAACTCAGGTTGATTTGGGGGCGGCATCTATGAGAGTATGACCAATTTCTGAGTATCTAGAACCTTGCAGTCTGCTTGAAAAGCACTTCCCAGGGTTTCTGTGACCGACTTATCCTTCATAAACTGCTTTAAGCGATCGCTCACAATATGTATGATGAAAATCTTTCCTCGAAAATGGCGCTTCAAAGCCGATCTTCACGTTCCCAACGATAGATAGCATCTTGTAAGAGTCCGATTCGATCTGAACTTGGACTGTACTGCCGCTCATACTCAATCAATCTTTCCACAAGTCCCTTATCGCCTCTAGCCTTTTGAAGAAGTTTTTGGTAAAGCCGCTTTTCCTTACCATATCTGGTATTGGGATATACTTTCCTCATGTAATAGGCTACACCAACAGTTAAGATAACTACGGCTATCAAATACAGGCTGAAAAGACTGTACGCTGCTAAATAAGCTGAAATAATGAAAACTGTTAAAACAGCCATCAAGCATTTGAGCCGAGACTTAGATGTTGAAGAGCTAGTTTCATCGTCGCTCTTGTATGGGAGTAGATGAGTATAAGTTGCTTCATTTGACCAACCAGTATCTTTGTCCGAACCACATTCAGGACAAGCGCAAGCATTTATTGGTACATCTGCTCCACAGTGAGGGCAACTGAAGTAGTCTGACATAACTGCCTACTCTCTTTGTGATAGTTCAGCTATTGTAAGGAGTTTGTCATGAAGTGCCAACTAAATTAGTATAATATTCTTTTTATCCTTGAGTAATAGTTACCTTAAGACAAAACATACCAACGATGGGTGGGATGGAGCCGTCTGGGCGATCGCTATTTCCCCTACCTTCTGTAGTTCAGTACCATAGGAGCCTCCTAATCTTATCTACTCTTGGATTCTTCAACGTTTATCTATAATAGGTAAAAAAAAAGCTCAATTGGAGAATTTAAGAAAATCTTTAAAGATTCTTATTATTACTTAATAGTTAGATTTTCTTCTATTTTCCCTATAAATATGGGGCGGTGCGATCGCCCCATATTGACGAAATTAGGTAAAGACAACACCGAAGGCAGCTAGTCCAAAGTTAATCAAGTAAAATGCTCCCACAATCTGGGTTTCTGACCAGCCGCTGAGTTCCAGATGATGGTGAATCGGTGCCATTTTCAATAAACGCTTCCCTTGACCATCTGGGCCTTTTGTAGCTTTATAATAGCCAACCTGGGCAATCACCGAGAGGGATTCGACGAAGAAAATACCACTGATGATAAACAGTCCCCAAAGATTGCCACTGATCAGCCCAACGGCAGCTAAAGCACCCCCTAGGGCTAGGGAACCCGTATCGCCCATAAAAACAGTAGCCGGGTTGCGGTTATGGACGACAAAACCCAGACAACTGCCACTGAGACAGACACAGAAAATCACCAAATCCGGTGAGGTGGGGGCAACAATTGCGGCTAATCCTAGTAAAGCGATCGCTCCTGTCCCCGCCGCCAGTCCATCTACCCCATCGGTGAGATTGGTGGCATTACTTTCGGCTACCAGCACAAACCCAGCTAGGGGCCAAAACAGCAGTCCCAAGGGCAAAGCCACATTAGGGGGCAAAGCAACTGTGGTGATACTGGCAGGTTTACTCCAGGCTATCCAGAGACAAAACAGTATCGCAACAGTAATTTGCAGCCTCAGTTTCATCTGAGGAGAGATGCCTTTATTCGACTGGCATCGCAGGACTTGCCAATCATCAATCCACCCTATTCCGGCATAGGCAAGGGTGACAACTGATACAGCGATCGCTTCTGGGGCAAATCCCGACCACACCAGGGCAATGACTACTGCCACTGGCACAAAAAACACCCCTCCCATTGTGGGCGTGCCTGCTTTTTTTAAATGGGTTTTGGGACCATCTTCTTGGATCACCTGTCCTGTTTTCAGCCTTTGCAGAATGGGGACAACTCCATAGCCTAGCCCAGCACTTACCAAGGCACAGACTACTAGCGGTAAAATCATTGAGACTCTTTGCCCTGATAATTGACCAGCAGTCCCATGGAAAATTACCGCTCCCAGGAGCAACAGACAAGCAAGTAAAATCAGCAAACTGATCCCTGAAGGTTTCTTTAACACCGTCGGTGAAAATAATTTTGCGTCCACAACTCACTCACACCAGTAAATGCTCAGATATTTTAATTAGTCTTCTTGGATCTCGTGGAGATCATCATCATCGTAGACGTGATCGTCAACTTCTATCAGTTCAGAGATTTCTACATCATCCTCAAGCTTATCCTCGCTTTCTCGGCTTTCACGGGGGATTAGGCGATCGTTGGCTTTTAACCAATCTAAAAGGGAAGACTCTTGCTTGAGTGGAATCACCGCTGCTGGTTCGTAACGGGGTTCTTGGCGCAACGAAGGGTTGTACATAAGCAGGTTGAGTGAGTAACTTAAGAAATTGTTAGGATTAGACATTTCGAGTTTACCACCGAAAAATTGCCTTCGCTCCTCGTGCAATTGTTGACATTGCCAGGGGAACTGTTAAAAAAACTTATCGCACAGGTGCTAAGGTCTGAGGCAAAGTTATGAATGGCATAGGTGGTGGTAGTTGATTGGGCAGCCCAATACTGCTCGGTTAAGAAAAGTTGTCGGAAAAGACAAGCAGGGGGGCAGGGGGAGCAGGGGGAGCAGGGGGAGAGAGAATAGGACTTATCCGAGCAGTATTGATTGGGCAGCCCAGACAACCATTTTACCCAGATAGAAGCCCAAAATAACCAATTAGAGGTTGCTAAAGCTAGGGAGGGACTAATGAGCAAGAAAGCAGAATTATTGGAAGCGATCGCCGGCAAAAATCGCGGCTTGCTAGCCAACGAAATCGACAAGGTGAGAGTTCTATCAGCAGTAGAACAGCTAGAAGACCACAACCCGACACCAAAACCCGTTGAGGCGCGAGATTTGCTAGAAGGCAACTGGCGTTTACTCTACACCACCAGTCAGGGAATATTGGGTCTGGATCGATTCCCTTTGTTTCAACTGGGTCAAGTCTATCAATGTATTCGCACAGCCTCCGCAAAAGTGTATAACATCGCCGAGATTGTTGGTTTGCCTTTTCTTGAAGGATTAGTCAGTGTTGCGGCCAGGTTTGAACCCGTTTCTGAATGCCGAGTTAATGTCAGGTTTGAGCGCTCAATTATTTCTTTGCAACGCTTCATGGACTATCGGTCTCCCAGTGATTTGATCCAGCAACTTGAAGATGGCAAAAAGTTTCTCCCTCTGGACTTTAGCATCGAGAGTCGCGAGCAACAGGGCTGGCTGGATATTACCTATCTGGATGAGGATCTGCGCCTTGGACGCGGTAATGAGGGCAATGTGTTTGTGCTAGCTAAGGAAAAAGGGTGATTGGGGAAAGGCGATCGGGGATTGGGAAGAATGTATATAGCCTGGTTGACTGACAAATCTCACTTAGCCTTCTGTCTGTCCTTCGTCAATCCTATGAAGAATTGTTACAAAGACTGATAACTTTCTTGACATCCTCCCCACCCTGCTACGTTGAGGGTGGGGATTCCAACATCACTGTTGGTGTTTCCTGGTTCTGCGAGCCGACTTACCATGCTCAGTTTCCGTAGAATAAATAAAATGTGAACGTGCTGGTTGCTAAGGGTACCCGTGGCTTGATCATAGTCGAACAAGTAGATTTTACGCGATCCTGATTCAGTATTGTTTCAATTTATTAAGTTTATAGAAAATAATAGAAACTAGCGGTATCCTACGGAAAGGAGAGGGGTTCAATGAAGACTGTCCAACGAGAGTTCGGCTTTTATCTCGGAGGTATACTGCATGAAGCTGTCAGATTATGCCAAAAACCAAGGTGTAACATACAGGACAGCCTGGAACTGGTGGAAAAAAGGACTACTAAAAGGTCGTCAACTTCCCACTGGTACGATTATTGTTGATGTTGAACCCAAAATGGGGGCAACTTCAGAAGTGGCCTGTCTTTATGCCAGGATTAGTAGCTCTGAAAACCGAGATAATCTAGAACGTCAAGCAGAAAGGTTAATTCAGTTTGCTACTGCCCGTGGCTATATAATTAGTCGTGTAGTTAAAGAAATAGGAAGCGGGTTAAACGATAATCGAAAAAAGTTGGTTAGTGTTTTAAAAGATGATAATTACACAGTGTTAGTTGTTGAACACAAAGATCGTCTCACTCGCTTTGGGGCAAACTACATCATTACTCTGTTTGAGAAACTGGGTAAGCGAGTAGAAATTATCAATGGAGTAGAAAATCCTAAAGATGATTTAAGGGCTGATTTGGCCGCAGTGATTACCTCCTTCTGCAGTCAGCTTTATGGACTACGAAGAGCTAAAAAAAAGACCGAGAAAATAATCGCCGAGTTAGAGTAAGAAAGGACGATCTGCTCTAGTTTACACTTATTATACTGAATCCAGGTCTTTGGTATTACAAGAGTTAAAAATGGCTAACATTTTAAAAGAGGGTGACAACCAGCTTGTTCCCGTTGATTATAGCGATTTACTGAAAAATATTTTACGAGTACTCCAGAAACAGAACCCATTTAAAATATGGCATAATCAATTGATCGTCGATCTCGACACCATAGCCAGTGAAGTAGCCAATTCATCTCCATCGAATCCCCTTCTCGAACCTGAGTATCGGGTTCGGATGGCAACAGTCAATTTTAGTAAAGAGTTTAGACAACGCTTTCCCGGTAAAATTTCCCTTCTTAGAGACTATTTCAAGCAGCACTTAGAATCTAAACTGGCAGGACAGAGCCAATCTATCCAGCAATTTACAGACAATTTAGCAGAAAATTTAGAACAGTTTAATAAGAACAAGGCTACATTAGACTTATCTTATCCTTTTACTAAGGATACTAAACTGCAAAAACAGCGATTAAGTATCCAAAAGCAGGTTTCCGGGAGCCATTCCCTGCTCAAATTTCACAAGCTAACGATCACTGTACACAATACCCATCAGTTTGACACCCAGTTAAGGGAGGGATTGCAAACTTACATTGATGATTATCTAGCACCGGATGATGAGAACGACCAAGAAGAACTGAATGATATCCTGGAAGAACTGGTGCAAAAGCAGGATTCTGACTTTTACAAGCTAAGGCGATTGGTAGATACAGAAGTTTTAGGGCAACTGAAGAAAGAGGCAAAGATAAAATATTTAGAGTATCTTCATGATAATATTAATCCTCGCCGACATCCAGATGTAATTTATCTCCAAGACCTAATCCGCCGCCTAAAGTTAATATATAAGTACATCAACAACCCCAATAAACCTGATGGGGATTACGAAGTTAACTATCAAGGGGTGACTGTTAACCTCAGACAGCTTTTGTCCCGTTCTGAAGCTTTCGATGCTTTGCCTATTATCCCTGTTATCGCTGGTTACTTAGGAGAAACCACTGATAAGAATCAGGGAAGGCGACAGTTTATCTTTGGTCTTAAGCTCAAGTTTAATGGCAAAGCACAATCTCAGAACGGCAAAAGTGCTTTTGATTATCACCTGAATTTGATTAACCCTGACAACCCGAAACATCAGGAGAAGCTGCAAAAGTCCAAGACTAGCCAGTTTTTTATCGAAAAAGTCTTCAAGCTGTTCTTTTTATATTACTTTATCTTTGCCTCTCGCTGTCAACCTTTAGCAGATGGTTACAATCCAAAGTCTGAGTTAGAATATGACCCTATATCTAGCTTTGACTCGAAAATTTTGCCTGTCCTGCAAGGTGATAATGAGGAACAAAAAAAGAACATCCTCAGAACTATCAGCGATTCTTTGTTAAAAGATGACCGATTGCAGATTAAAGGTAAAATCGATAGAATAGGCAATTTGCTGAAAAGATTACTAAACCATCACACTATTTTAAAGCCAGTGGATTATCCTCGGCATATTAGCGTACCTAAGGTGATCTTGGAAAATGACATGGACAGTATTTTCAAAAAGGGTACTTTTTTTAAGGAAGTTGTCAGAAGTAATCCCAAGGAAGCACTCCAGTATATCTCTGTCGGGGAAGCGAAAGTAAATCCAGATGCTCTCTGTCAGCTACCAGCCTGTATCAGGATAGAAGATATCCGCTATTCTGCGGTGGATGAACAGCAGCAGTTTAGCATGGAGTATGCTCTAGAAGATATCAAGGCTTTGCCAGTGCTATTAGTACCGAAAAATGAGAGATGTCGGCAACAATACACTCAGCATTTCAAGGGAAGAAAACTGGTTGTATTTCCCTATCACCTGGATAATGGTAAACTGACATCTCAGAAGTATTTCGTCTATTGCTTTACTTTCTTCTTACTGACCTATATTTGCCTGAAAGTATTACTAGACGAAGCACAGCAGCAGTTATTCATCCCGATATTGCGGCTGCATCTGAAAAATAGGAATAAATCTTCCGAATTACAAGATTTAGACAAGCATATTGCTTATTACTCAAAAGTATTGTCCCATCTGTTGAATGAGGAACACCTCTCTAGTTCTCAGGGTTTTGATATCACAAATAAAAATCCCCACAAAACTTTCAATACTATAAGTTCCCTTTACTCCGTCATCCCGAAGAATTTTTGCTTTCACAACCCATCGGATACCCCACAGTTAGAAAAACTAGCGATTATGATTGTTAGTAGTCGGGAATGCGATGGGAGGAGAGGAAATCCTAATCGAGAACAAAGAATCTCTAACCTGGTAGGGGAAGTTGTCACTGTCAACCGCCTTGAAAGCGGTGCTATTCAGTTACGGACTTGGAAGACTTTAGCGGATAATTACCTGGCGCAAAGGATGTATCGTCAACCCGCTGTTATTCTTGATGCGGTGAATAACCTTTATCGTCAAGGATATCGCCACTTGTTGTATATTGCTAAAGCTCCCTATACCAGTAGTCTGAATTTAACCCACCAACCAGATGATGATGATGGATTGTTTTTTCTCTCTAGGGACTTAATTAGCTATTTACATAAGCACCATGAGGATATTAAGCTATACCCGATATTTTTCGATAAGTACTATGTGCGGAAACTGAAAAATTATCCGTCTTCCTCTTTATATATTCAGGATACAGGAGAGTTAACTGGATTGGTGGACGACCCCAGTCAGAAAGCGGTGGTGTTTTTTAATCTCTTTAATAAGATTACTATAGGCAGGGATAATGAGCGGTTTTATAATGGGGTGATTTCCTATGCTACTTTATTGAATATTTATCAAGGAATTTTGGATGACCAAGATATTCGCCAGGGGTTGATTTATGATACGGGGATAAAAAACGATATCTTGCAGTATTTAACTCTGTTTCACTTTTCCCGGTATGAAAAGGCTTACGATATCAATTTGAAGTTAGATCCCTACCAGAATATTATTGGGGATGAGTCGGTGGGTAAACGATCCTTGTTTAAACACATGGGAGGAGATGGAGAGTTTAACTGTTTGGCTTTTTTGACTGAGGTGCGCAAGGCGTTATGGAAACCACAGGGAATACTAAATCCGGTTTGATTACCCCCCTTTTCTTGAAGACAGACGGGGAGAGGGGGAGATGGGGAGAGGGGGAGACAGGGAGACGGGGAGACGGGGAGAAAATAGCTGCTCAGTTATTTAATGATGGCAGGACTAGCCCAATTTCCAAGTTCCCAATCACAGAATTTTACGGCGGGTTCAATCCCCTGTTATAAATTCTTCCCAGTCACCTTGAATTCAATGTCTTTCTCTAAACCACTTGTTTAATAGCGCTCAAATAGTAACTCACCGCCTCATCTGCATTCCCAGCAAACCGAATTTTGCCTTGATCTAGCCAAATGGCTCGCTGGCAGGACTCTTTAATAAAGTCCAGCGCATGAGATACTACCAGAACTGTGGCATGTCCATCCCAGAATTTCTCAATCCGCTGCTGACACTTTTTTTTAAAGTTTTCATCTCCAACTGAAAGCACTTCATCCAAAATTAAAATATCTGGCTGAACATCGGTAGCGATCGCAAACCCCAACCGAGCCACCATCCCTGAAGACAATGCTTTCACCGGAGCAAGGGCATAATCTTCCAACTCAGCAAACTCCAAAATCAACTGGGCTCTGTCCTTCATCTCCTGCCGAGAAAATCCCAACATTACTCCATAGAGTATGATGTTATCCATCACGGAAAGTTCTACATCAAATCCAGCTCCCAGCTCAATCAGTGGTGCAATTTGACCTCGCACTCGCATCTTTCCACTCGTTGGCTGCAATATACCACATATTACCTTGAGCAAGGTTGATTTTCCGGAACCATTCGCCCCAATAATCCCCACTTTTTCACCCCCTTCTACCACCAGGTCGATTCTATCGAGTACTAACTTCCTGACAGCTTTGCCATACTTTCCCGCCAAAAGAGATAGCACCGTTTTCTTCAGGTCATAAGAAAATTCTTCCTGTGTCCTTCGCCACAGCGAAACTTGGTCTAGTCTAATAACTTCCGTCATCTACAACAAGTCCATGAATTGGGGCTGCCACCGGAGAAAGCACAATCGGCCCAGGGCCAAAATAATCACACCATTTAACCATGAGTGCCCAATCAAGATAAAATCAGGCAACGCTCCTGACAAGGCAATCTGACGAATACTTTCAATAATCGGCAACAAGGGATTCAAGAGCAAAAATATTTTCACAGGGGCAGGCACGATTGCTGTGGGATAGAATACAGGACTGGCAATCCACAAGACAAAACAAACTAGCTCATAGAAATAGGGCAAATCCCGAAAAAATATATATAGGGTACTGACGAGAAACCCAATCCCTGTACAAACCAAACTCAGAGCGAGTAACGGCAAAAGCAACGCCAGCACATTTACCAGACTCCTGGAAGTCACCAAAGTCACAATCGCTACCAGCGGCAATCCTCCAACTGCAAGCTGAAACATATTCGCCCCAATCATCGACACGGGAAAAATACTGATTGGCAGCCGAATTTTATTTAATAGGGCCCCGTTGTCTACCACACTCACTAATGCTTGAGAGGTGGAACCGGTGAAAAAGTGAATCACTACCAGTCCAGTAAATGCCGCCAAGACATAGTTAATAGTCGAGTTGTCATAGTAGGCAGCAAAAGTGGCTCCAAAAATAGCTGTATATAGTCCCGTCATAACCAAAGGATTCACAAGAGACCAATACACGCCGAGAAATGAACCTCGATAGCGCCTCTTCAAGTTCCGTTCCACTAAAACAAACAGCAACTCCCAATATCGCTGAAGTTGCGACCAACTAGAGCTAGTTTTAATGGATAGGGTCATAGGGTGGTAAAAAGCATAGAAGGATTCAAGGGCGTATTTTATAGATACCTGGCAAATTTGTCGAGTAGCACTGATACCAAATCCGGGTTAACTACCCCCTTTTTGAAGGAAACAGGGAACAGGGAACAGGGAACAGGGAACAGGGAAAGGGAAAGGAAAACAGGGAGCAGGGGAAGAAAAATACAGAAAATTGATAAAGGGAGTTTTAGACCCGGATTCAGTATGAGTATCCCCTTGAGAACATCGGTTCAGTAAAGAGCTAAGGGCAAAAACTGCTCTTCCTGCTTATCTTGCCAGATTCCGCTAAACTGAGGGATGGTCAATCGCATTAATCTTAACTTAAGTGACAATGGAAATCGGGCAAAAAGTCAAAGTCTACCGTCTCAGAGACCGGGTATCCTCCGACATTGTTGACAAATTGGGGAAAATTGGCACAATCAAAGAGTTCAAAATGACTGATGGCAGCGGTGTCGGTGCCGTAGTGGAATTCGACGACAAAACTGCTACCTGGTTTTTTGAAGACGAACTCAAATCTGTAGTGTAAAGAGGAGGCTCCAGACTCCAGCCAAGAGAAATATGACCTTAATTCTCACTTTTTTGGGCAAAGGAGGCAGCGGTCGCAGTACTGTAGCGATCGCCGCTGCTAAAAAACTCGCAAGCCTTGGGGATCGGGTCCTCCTAGCAGGACAAGATCCTGGCCCCGCTTTTGGCTTGCTCCTGGGGGAATCCCCCGGTCCTGAGCCGGCGGAAATCGCCCCTAATCTAGCAGTAGTGCACCTGCTCTCAACGGTGCTATTAGAGCACAGCTGGGAAGAGATAAAGGAACTAGAAGCGCAATACCTGCGATCGCCCACTTTGAAAAATGTCTACGGTCAAGAATTGGGCATCCTACCCGGCATGGATAGCGCTCTTGCCCTCAATGCCCTTCGCTCCTACAACTCCAGCGATAAATATGATGTCATCGTCTACGATGGTCCAGGGAACCTCAGCACTCTAAGGATGCTGGGAACACCAGAAATCCTGAGCTGGTACATCCGTCGCTTTCGCAAGATATTGAGCGATTCTGACTTGGGGAAAGCGCTCTCCCCCTTTATGCAACCTATTACCAGCGCCATCCTGAATGTGTCATTGAGTGCTGAAAACTTCGCCCAAGAACCGAGTAAAAAGACCTCCAATCTCTTGGAAGAAGGAAAAGCCGCCTTAGCCGATCCCAACCGGGTTGCTGCTTATCTGGTGACCACTGAGGATCCAGGGGCGATCGCTACTGCCAAATATCTCTGGGGTAGCGCTGGGCAAGTCGGACTCACCGTCGGCGGCGTGCTGCTTAACCAAGCCGAGGCAACCGAAACCCTTGCCACTGAGTTTGCTCCTCTGCCCCTTACCTCCCTTCCCAGTCGCACTGGCGCTGACTGGCAATCCCTGATCGAAGCTTTACCCAACTTCCGAGAAGCTTCTCAAGCTCCCAAATCTCTTACCATAGATATATCCAATCGTCAAGTACGCGTTTTCCTGGCTGGTTTCCAGAAAAAAGAGGTGAAACTTACTCAATACGGTCCAGAAATCACCGTCGAAGCGGGAGACCAGCGGCGCAATATCATCTTACCTTCTGCCCTGAGCGGTCAACCTGTAAAAGGGGCAAAATTCCAAGATGGGTATTTGATTATTTCCTTATAGGTAAGAGTTTGAGCCACAGATAAACACATCCGAAGATATTATTCTCCTTACCTTTAAGCTATGTCTAACTCTCCTACTTCCAACCAGAGCGATTCGCCTGCAGAGGTGCTAAGCGATCGCAAAGCTAAAACCAGGCAACTGCTGGGCATGAAAGGTGCTGCCCCTGAGGAAAAATCCATCTGGAAAATCCGGTTGCAGCTGATGAAGCCGATTACCTGGATTCCTCTGATCTGGGGTGTTGTCTGCGGTGCAGCCTCCTCTGGTGGTTACACCTGGACTCTGGAAGACATCCTTAAAGTAGTAGCCTGTATGTTACTTTCTGGTCCGTTAATGGCAGGTTATACCCAAACCCTCAACGATTTCTACGATCGGGAAATTGATGCCATTAACGAACCTTACCGCCCCATACCCTCCGGGGCAATTTCTTTTGCCCAGGTAGTGACTCAGATTTGGGTGCTCCTGCTGGGTGGTTTAGGGCTTGGCTACGCCCTCGATCGGTGGGCAGGTCATGAGTTTCCCAGCCTCACTTGCCTTACCCTTGGGGGGGCATTCCTCGCCTACATCTACTCTGCCCCACCCCTGAAACTGAAACAGAACGGCTGGCTAGGGAATTATGCCCTCGGTGCTAGTTACATTGCCTTACCCTGGTGGGCGGGACATGCTTTGTTTGGCTCCCTGAATTGGACAATTGTCATTGTAACCCTGATCTATAGTCTTGCTGGACTGGGTATTGCGGTGGTGAATGACTTCAAAAGTGTGGAGGGCGATCGCCAGCTTGGTTTAAAATCTCTCCCGGTTATGTTTGGCATTACCACAGCCGCTTGGATTTGCGTATTGATGATTGACATATTCCAAGCGGGGATAGCCGGATATTTGATCGGCATCCATGAAAAACTCTACGCCACTATTCTGCTGCTGCTGATTATTCCTCAAATCACCTTCCAGGATATGTACTTCCTCCGCGATCCTTTGAAAAATGATGTTAAATATCAAGCCAGCGCCCAACCTTTCCTCGTACTAGGGATGCTTGTTGTCGGTTTAGCATTGGGTCATGCGGGAATTTAAGGGGTTTTTAACAGTTCCTTGTAATTTTGGATAATCTTTGCTAATTTCTAAAGACCAATCTCCATAACCCCTTTATTAGACGTAGAGTTTAAAAGTAATCTAAGCTCGCTTAGTTTACCCTTAAAGCGTAAACAGCAAAGTTTAGGGTCATTCTCAATAAACCTGTCAATAGGGTCGGATTTTGAGAGAGGTCAAGTAGATGTCAGGCAAGCTGAGTGGGAAGTTTGACGGGGTTTTCACCCCGTCAGAGCGATCGCCCTTTGGGGGGAGATACATACAAAGAGCAATTTGTCAAGCTTTCATTAGATGCATTTGCCTAGATCGCCCCCCTGAACGGTTACGAAAATTGATGATTCTTACTTTAATTCCTTAGCTCGACCTGCCCCCGATTTGGTAATCCAAATTGAATCAAAGTTTTTCAGCATAATGTCAGTAGCATTCATCTGTTGATCTGTTCCCATTGGTTTAATAATCGCATTGACATTAGGGTAGATAAAGAAAGGAATGGAGATCCGACTGTTGGAAAGTTTATGAATGACTTCATGGGGAGTACTGACAAACAAGCCATTCGTCCAGAGTTGCAACATATCCCCCAGGTTAATGACAAAAGCATCTTCTAAACACATAGCATCAATCCAGGCATTTTTGGTATAAACCCGTAGAGAAGGGGTTGGGAAATACTCTTGGATTAACACGGTAAAGATGCCGTTATCTGTGTGTTTTCCTGCAACACCACATTCAGGGGGATAGTAAATGGTTCGATGGATTAGGATCGGATCATCAAAATAAGGGTCAAACCAATCAGCTTCAAGATTCAAAGCAACGGCCAGCGCCCTTAAAAGGGGGGGAACAATTTTGGTCATGATCTCCATTTGAAGCTGATAATGGGATGCAGCAAAACCGGGGGCTACGGTTTCATCAGGAATTAAGGTTGGACCAGTAAAGGGGTTGTCCGAAGGTGGACGTTCTAAGCCGAGGTCAAAAATTTCCTTGGGATCGGGGCCAACCTCTTCATGAAGGGTTTCACCGTAGAGGGGAACGTAGCCTCTAGAGGTCTTGGGATAAACAGTTTGTTTATCCTGGCCGTAGGCTTTTTTAAGTTCTTCTGGCAACTGGAAAAAGTTACGGGAGGCGTTGATCGTTTGCTGAACCAAATCGGTTGAAATGCCATGATCTTTCAAATAGAAAAATCCATGCTCGTAGCAAATATCATAGAGGCGCTTGTGTTCTTCATTACCTGAATTTGAACCATTGATATCTTTTAATTTTGTTAACGATATCACTGGCAAGGTATCCATTGATACTTCTCCTATTCATGTAGCGATTAGCGTGATAGAAATGAGAGCAAAACCAATTCCGAGCACCTGTTTTAGCGTCAATGTTTCCTGTAATACAACCAACGCCAGGGCAATAACAACCAGGGGATAAAGGGCTGATAGGGTTGAAATGATTGCAACTGACCCCTTAGAAACTGCCTTGATATAAAACAGCACACCCAAAAAGTTGAGCATTCCTGCAATAACGGCTAAAATAGCGCCTTGTGGATGAGTTTCCAGGCGATGGCTGAGGTGGAAAAAAATCAGTAAGGCAACGATTGTTCCCCCTAATCCCTGGTAGACAATTGCACTTCTCGAGCTAATATACTGAGTCGATAATTTAGGCAAGAAAGCCCAACCTCCCCAACACAAAATTGATAGTAATGTTGGTAGAAACCACTCTTTCATAAGCAACTAAATACTCCCACGGGAGGAACTAACTAAGTGAGCTTGCTTGCTCCCTGTTTCCATCTATTCATACACAGCTATCGGCTTACCCAAAATTTCAGTTTGTGGCTCTACACCCAGTCCAGGTGCGTCTGGCGCAAAGGTTTTACCGCCCTGATTACGTGCTCCACCTGTCGCTGTGTCAACCATCAGCATATCATGGCATAACCAAGTTGCTCGCAAATGGGTTTCTGGGGTAGCCTGGGCCAGATGCACAGCTCCCGTGTCTGCGATTATACTACCGCCAGTGTCTTCAATATTCATCCGAATACCCGTTTCCACACAAAAATCTCGGATGCGCTTGGCTTTGGTTAAACCTCCAACACGACCAATCTTCAGCCCAATAGCCTCACAAGCACGATCAGTTTGAGCACGGACAATATCGCCATAGCGCTGAATACATTCATCTAGGATAATGGGATGAGAAGTGACTCGACGGACCTGAAGACATTCTTCATAGGTTTCACAGGGCTGTTCAAAGTAAGTGATCTGGTCGGTTACTGCGTTCATCACTCGAATGGCTTCATCCATCAGCCAAGCTCGATTAACATCAAAGGTCGCACTTTCATTTGCGGGTAAATAAGAACTCACTGCTTTGATTCTCTTGATGTCTTTAGCAACATCAGCTCCAATCTTACAAGTATGGATGGTGTAGCCTTTTTTTTGACCTCTTGCAATCGATTCAATCATTTCTTCTGGAGTGCCAGTGGGAACAGAATTTTGTACGATCACTAGTTTTTCTAAACGACCACCAAATAGTTCACACAGCGGTAGACCTGTTGCTTTGCCCAGGATATCCCAACAAGCCATATCCAGAGCTGATTTAATATAGGGATGACCGGGTAGGGCAATGTCCATCGTCCGATAGATAAAATCGGTGCGTCTGGGATCGAGTCCCAAGAGTTGAGGAGCTAGCTCTTCAATCCCAGCTCTGACACCTCGGGCAAAAGCGGGTAAATAAGTTGAACCCCAAGGGCATCCTTCTCCCCAGCCTCGGATTCCTTCATCTGTATCTATAGCAACGATGGTGGAATCTAGTTTGTCAAAATACAACCTACCCCCTGATAGTCGGTAAGGATGCTCTAGGGGCAAAGTTACTTGATAGACAGAAATTCGAGATATTTTCATAATGTTTTTAGGTGTTCTTTAAACTCGCGAGGTTGTCAGAAATAATGTCACCATCTTTGAGAAAGTTAGCTAGTTGATAGCCAACATCACTGTCAAGATCGCTGCTGGTAGATTGTAGAATGGAGTACGTTCCCTCAATGAGAACTTTTGAGTAGCGGGCTTGGCAATCGACAAAACGGATCGCATAAGCCATTCTTGAAGGCAATACTCCGTCTTTCAAAGTACAACTTTTGTGCCAAACAAATTTATCTAGCACAAGAGCATCACCTACTTCAAAGTCATCTTCTACTTTATTATTATCCAAAATAAAAGTTATCAATGGAGAAGCATACTGAAAATTCCAATTCTTAAAGTCTTCAGTCTGCGAAAAATCAGCAATATTCTCTTGTTGCACTAACTGGTAAAGCAGGTCAAAATACTCGCGGGCAGAATGAATTTGGCGAGATACATAAGCCAAGCCTCCATGTTGCTCTTTCGTATTAATCGGATCGAGCGGTATCCACATCGTGTAGGCTAAATCTTCTGGCATGACATAACAAAGCGAAAGAAGATCGTGATGCCAACTTATTAAGGAGTAGGGGGGAGAGTCTGAATTATTACAAATCTCTAATCGCCATCGAGCATTATTAACGACTCAGGTGTGCCAAAAATTTTGTTAAGACTGGAAGTTTCGCCTGGCTGCCAAAGTCAAAAGATTTTATCTTCTCCACAATGTCTGGGTTGGGTTGATAAGAATCGATATTATCAAACACCCAACTGGTTCCACAACTCCAGCGAATCACATCAACTAATAACTCATCGGTCAATCCCATGTTCTTGCCAAGTTGATTCGCTTCCCCCAAGATTAAGTAATTGATATAGGCCATAAAATCCGTTAGAGATTGGGCGATATCCATCAATTTCTCATCTTTTAAAGGTTCCGGGGGAGCATACTCCAATTGATAGGGGCGAGGTTTGATCCGACCAAAACTATCTCTTACTCTTTCCTCAGAATGAACGTAACTGCGATTCAAACCATAAGGCGATGGCGCTGTAAAATCAGGCACCCGCAAATCTAAATTGTTGTCCTCTTCAATTAATTTTGTCACCTTGACATGGTTATCATGGGCATCATATTTCTGCCCTGCTTCCCGATATCGCTCTTCTACAATACGCCCCAGTGGTAAAGGAACGTTCAGTTCGTCAGCTAATTTTACAGTTAAATCGGTATCTTTCACCGTAATTTCCAAAGAACAGGAATAGTCATAACTGCCATCAAAAATAAATGGCGTTACTTGCTCGGAGACAAAACTATTGCCTTGGGAAGCTCGCATGAAATCCCACATCCAGAGCAGGGGAATGCCATTTATTTTGCAGATCGTTAGGACTTCTCCGACTGTAACCATTGCCGTATAAAACAGCAAGTTGGTTAACAGTTTTACGGTTTGAGCTTCCCCAATGGTGTTGCTAACAAAGAAGGAAATTTTGCCTATAGAATCGAGAGTTTCCTTACTCATGTCATAGCCTTCTTTATCTCCACTTACATAGAAACTCGCATTACAAAAATCCACCCCCATGTGCGATAGATTGCTGACGGGAGATTCTAAGCTGAATAGTCCTTTTTTGGCTGCTTCTTCTGCTATATGTTGGGTGTTATGGTAGTCAGTTGTGGAAAAATCCAGCCAAGTCGAACCGGTCCTCATGCCTTCCACTGCGCCGGTTTCCCCTAACATATTTTCTAAGACATGATGGGGTAAGGGTAAATTGGTAATCACCAGAGCCGCGCCTTTGGCAACTTCCTTGGGGCTATCTTTCCAAACGGCCCCGGCGGCGATGACTGTTTTTGCCGCTTCTGGATACTTATCATAAACTTGGACTTCATACCCATCCTGAAGCAGTTTGTAGATGTGCTGTTTGCCCATTGCACCCGTGCCGATGTAGGCAACTGTCTGTTTGCTCATAAATTCCTTTGAGAATTTCAATTTTCACGAATAGACCGCTTTATTGGTTAAGGGTTGTTTTCAGGTGTAATTACGACTTTACCAAAAAAGCTTTTGCTTTGAAAAAACTTCTGAGCCTCTTGGATTTGACTCAGGGGGAAAACTTTAGCGACTGGAGGATTCAATAGACCTCGTTCGATATATCCGAGCAAGTTCTGAAACACTTCTGGTTCATAACGGCTTGCTCCTTTCATCTCCACGTCCTTGTAAATCAGATCTCGCAAGTCCAGTTCAACCATTGGCCCTGCGATCGCCCCGGAAGTAACATATCTTCCTCCTACAACCAGACTTTTGAAGATAATATTAAAATACTTTCCTCCCACCACATCCAAGCTAACTGTTATTCGATGATTCTCTAAATTAGAAGCTAGTTGCTCATCTCGGCGATAAACGTAATCAGCCCCCAACTCCCTAGCCAAATACTCTTTGTTGGCTCCCACAATAGCAATAACCGTTGCCCCTCGAATTTTGCCTAACTGGATTGCCGCGCTGCCTACACCACCAGAAGCTCCCATAATTAATACTATATCTTCGGCTGATACTCTTCCCTTTGTCAACAGATTTTCCGCTGTGGAATAAGCACAGGGTATCGTTGCTAACTCAACATCAGACAGGGATGAATTAATGGTGTAAACATTTGTAGCAGGGATTACCACATATTCAGCAAAACCTCCATCAAGTTCACTGCCAACATACTGATATTCTGCATATAATTTACCAGTACGAACCCAAGGATCCACAATCACCCGTTTATTGAGGATTTCCTGCTTAACATCCTCACCAATTTCGACCGCTTCCCCCACTAGATCGGCTCCCTGAATCCGAGGAAATTTAATACCCATCTGATTCCAGGTTGCTTTTCTTCCCTCGTTGAGCTTAGTATCTTGCAGGATTTCTTGAAACCCTTCATCTGCTGCATACCACCCAGTCCGGGTATTCAAATCTGTATTGTTGATAGAACATGCTCCTACTTTGATTAATACTTCTCCCTTCTGGGGGGTTGGTTTAGGGACTTGGGTGTAGACTAATTTTTCCAGCCCACCATATCCAGTGAGAACAACCGCATTCATTAATTGTGTCATCGTTTTTGGTTCCCTTGATAATTATGACTAAGCTGAAAAGGATATAGTTTGCGCGCACAAACTATATCCTGGGCTTCAAAACACACAAATTAAATGATTATCAGCTTCCCTTTCGACCATGACCCTTTGCTACAGTAGCTTGGGGTCAACACCGGAACCCACCTCAACCACTTTGCCAACAATATCGGCTCCTTGGATCCGAGGAAATTGGATCGAGGTTTGTCCCCAAGCGGTTGAGGTGTGAATGGTTGTTGAAGCGGTATCTTGGAGAACCGCTTCAAACTTATATATGACTTTAGCAAACTCTAAAAGCCCAGTAGTGAGCACCTTCTTCGGCAATGTAGGGACCGTCAATAATGGAGCTAACAAGCTTGACCTTGTTTTCGGCTTGGAGTCGATGGCAAACCTCTTGAAAATCTGAACTGTCGTAATAGCTTTTGCGAGTACTCACAACTACTAACCCGCCAGGCTTAGTCAAGCGAATCATTTCTTCCAGGGCTGTGGGGGGCACATGACCTAGGGTGAAAACCCCGCAACTAATGGCAGCATCATAGCTACTATCAGCGTAGGCTTCGATGGGTTGAGTCATGTCACATCCCCCGGTTAAAGTGCGATAAGCTCGGGTTTTTTCAGCTTCCTCAACCATGCCATAGGACAGATCGAACCCATCGATATTGTGATAACCTTTGCGACGGAGAGCAAATCCAACGAGGCCCGTTCCACATCCTGCATCTAGAATTTCAATCGCGGGATTGCGTAAATTCAAAAACTTGCCATTTTGCTTGGGCAACAAATCAAAATAGGCAGTAATGTAATCAGGACCACAGTAGTCCTCATTTGCCACATCTTGATTATAGGTGCCCGACCATCGATCGTAGTACTGCTTTATATCCTCAGGGTTTCCAGAAAGCTTGTGGGCTTCCTTAATCGCATCAAAACTACTGACAGTCTTGGCAGTTTTGGGTTGAGTAATGGTTCTACTCACAAACATATACCTCTCGTTGTTAACAACTTTTGATATCTCTGTAGAGGAGCGACAATGGAAATATTAGTCTAACTCCTATCAGGAGAGACTTCTATTGCGGAAAAGTTGCAAGAATTTTAGTCATCACAGGAAGATGACATTTTTGGCTAAAGTCGAACTGCTTAATCTTGGCTAGGGATTGTCGATCAGGATGATAGAAAACTTCGTGATCAGAGACCCAACTGGTTCCACAGCTCCACCGAACAACTTCCTTCAACAGATCTCTCGTCAAGCCCATATTTTCCCCTAGCATGTAGGCTTCTTCTAGAATAACATAGTTAGTGTAAGCCATGAAGTTTGTTAATGCTTTTGCTATTTCGAGCGCGCTGCTATCTAGCTCACAGGGCCTGGAATTCTTAAATCCCGGCTGTTTTCTTCTTCAACCAATTTATTGACAATGACATGGTTATCATGGGGCTTATATTTTTGCCCAGCTTGATGATAACGTTCCGCCACTAAACGTTTCTCACAAGCAGGAGCCAGAATGGATAGAATCTATGCCCTGCTGGAGTTATAGCCGATCAGTAAAAAAGCCTTTTCTTCCATACCTTCTCAGATTACCAGATTTCGTTCCCCCCCCCCTGAACAGTTACAAACTCTTAGGGGAGGCGATGACATTAATCAATATTTGTTATGACAAAAAACTTCATCCTTAATCATCCCATAATCGTGGAATTTTTTCTAGGATTAGAATACATTCTTAGAAATAATGATTATCATTATTATTAGAGACTTTTTAGATTTATTCTATTATAAGACTGAGGATAGCGATTGCTCGGACTCTCTTAATAAAACTTAACACAGTTTAGTTTACTTATGTCCGACTACTTACTCTCCTGTGGGACGCGCTCGACTGCCAAGGTCGGGGGAGTAACAATACTGCTCGGTTAAGGATTTTTGGTTTTCCCCTAGTCTGAGTAGGGGAGTAGGGGAGTCAGGAGTGGGGAAGTAGTTTCTAAGTGGGGGAGTAGGGAGTAGGGACTAGGGACTAGGGGAGTAACTTAAATAGGCATGGTTCAATATGCCGAGTGGTAAGGTAACACAATAGGGGTGTTAGTCTGGGGAACTTTTAGAACCTTGTCCCGGAGTCCGGTGTCTCCCCGTCTCCCCGTCTCCCCGTCTCCCCGTCTATAGTGTTACTCTGTTTTGAACCATGCCCTTAAATACATCTTCTCCCTCTCTCCCACCTCCCTAGCGAAGCGGGCTCCCCTACAGTCTCAACCGACAATTTTTTGTTAACCGAGCAGTATTGACTAATGCACGAAGTTAGCATCATGGAACAAACCCTAGAAATCGCCTTGGAAAATGCTCGTAACCAAGGCGCTCAGAAAATCCATCGCTTAAAAATGCGCATTGGTGCTATGTCTGGGGTTGTTCCCGAAGCATTGGAGTTTGCATTTGATGTCGTTACCCAAGGAACCATTGCTCAAGGAGCTAAGCTAGAAATAGAGACAGTTCCAGTAATTTGCTACTGTTCCCACTGCCACTTAGAATTTCAACCCCCTGACCTATTTTATGAGTGTCCTCAATGTGGTCAACTCAGTCCCCAAATTCTTGCTGGACGCGAAATTGAACTGACATCCTTGGAGGTATCTTAATTATGTGTGAACATTGCGGCTGTAGCGTTGTTGGTGAAATTGGGATTCATAGAGATCTCCATGAACACGAACACGATCGCACTCATCACCATCATCATCACCATAATAACGAAAATGGGCATCGGTCGGTCAAAATTACCCAATCTATTCTCAGCAAAAATGACCGCCTTGCAGAACGCAACCGGGGCTATTTCTTGGCAAAAGAATTGCTGGTGCTGAACCTGGTATCGAGTCCTGGTTCTGGGAAAACTGCTTTCTTGGAAAGAATGATCGCAGACCTGAAAGATAAACTGAAATCTGGTGTCATTGTCGGTGATTTAGAAACCGACAACGATGCACAACGTTTACGCAGCATTGGTGTGCCTGTGGTGCAAATTACGACGGGAACGGTTTGTCACCTAGAAGCAGATATGGTGATGCGGGCGGCGCAACAAATTAACCTCGATCCGCTCAATTTACTCCTCATTGAAAATGTCGGTAATTTGGTTTGTCCTGCTTCCTATAACTTAGGTGAAGACTTGCGCGTGGTGCTGCTATCCGTCACCGAAGGAGAAGATAAGCCATTGAAATATCCCACCATGTTTAAATCTGCTGATGTAGTAATTGTGAATAAGATTGACATTGCTGAGGTCGTGGGATTTGAGCGGGAAAAGGCGCTGATAAATATTCAAAGGATTGCGCCTCAAGCCACAATTTTTGAAGTTTCTGCGCGAACAGGTGCGGGGATGGAAGCTTGGTATGCCTATCTAGAAAAATATATCCGGGGTCAGACACATTTACATCTACTAAAAGCTCTTAAAAGCTAATAGTAGTGATAAGAATGGAACACGGATGACGCGGATGACGCGGATTTCCACAGATAGTCAGCTCTTGTAGGGTGGGCAAAATGGATTATAGTTATGGCTAATAAACTTATGAGATTGACTTTGCCCACCAAACTTTTTGCACAGATAGTCAGCTCTTGTAGAGTGGGCAAAATGGATTATAGTTATGGCTAATTCTCGGCACGATGAGCAGCTGCTTGAGCAAGAAGTGACTCGGCAAAGGCGATCGCTTCATGAGCAGAATGTCCCCCCGTTAGCTGGGCAAGTTCTTCCCGCCTTGTACGATGATTATCTAAAACTGTAACCCGAACCACTGTCCGGATTTCTGGCAGATTCAAGTTAAAAGACTCTGATTTTTTACTCCCAACTAGAGGAGATTCGTCGATAATTTGCTTATCCACCCGGAAGTGAGCATCTGCCATTGCTGCCACTAATGCTTGGTGAGTGACGCACAAAACCTGATGTTTTTGACTGAGTTGATGCAGTTTTTCCGCGATCGCCTGGGCAACTCGCCCGGAAACCCCCGCGTCAATTTCATCAAAAATCAATGTTCCTGAACTCTGTTCTGAATTAGAGAAACAAGCTTTCAGCGCCAGCAGAAAGCGGCTCATTTCCCCTCCAGAAGCTGTACTAGAAAGGGGTTGCACTTTCTCTCCAGGATTAGGGCTGAAATAATAAACCACCTGATCCGAACCAGCAACACTGGGAGGACAAGGAGTAATGCGACATTGAAATATTACCTTGTCCATTGCCAAAGGCTTCAGTTCCTTTACTAGCTGTTTCTCTAATCGAACAGCCGCTTCTCGTCGCAGCTGGGTCAGTTGCTGACAAAGTTTTGTTAAATTTTCTTGACAAGCTTGGTATTCTTGTTCTAAATCTTCCAGGGATTGACCGCTATCCGTAAGTTCTTCCAGTTCAAGTTGCAGCTTTTTATAGTAAGCGATTGCTTCTGCTAAACTTGGCCCATATTTGCGACAAATATGCTTCAGCAAGCGTATTCTTTCCTCTACCTCTGCCAGACGTTCTGGATCGGCTTCCAACCCATCCCCATAAGCATTAATCTGATGTCCCGCTTCTACCACTTGGATTAGTGCCGCCCTGACCATTTCCAGTACTGGCTCTATTCCTTTATCATAGCTAACCATATTTGTCAAGGTAGATTCGGCTTTTCCCAACAGGTCTGCCCCTGCTGACTCACCTGTATCATTTTGGTATAGTAGTTGATAGACCTGGTAACTGAGTTGTTGTAATTCGACCACATGGGAGAGGCGATCGCGTTCTTGTTCAAGTTGTTCGAGTTCCTCCCCATTCTTCAACTCTGCCGCCTCTAGTTCCTTAATTTGATATTGGAGCAAATCTAGCCTTTGCAAGCGTTGCTGCTCCGACTGACGGCGTTTTTCCAAAGCTTTCTCTGTGGTTTGCCAGGCTTCATAGGCGGAGCCCACCACCTTTCCCTGGTGCAGGAGGGATTCACCCCCATATAAATCTAGTAAATCCCGTTGAATTACCGGAATCATGAGCTGTACAGTTTGTCCCTGGGCGGTAATTTCCACCAAGCGATCGCGCAGTTGTGCCATCAACTGCCGATTTACCAGCACCCCATTCACGCGAGAGCGCGATCGCAAGCTACCTCTAGCTACCGCAATCTCCCGGCTACAAACCACACTAGCCTCATCCAGCAGTTCAATTTCCTGCTCCCTCAGCCACTCCATCAGAGCTGTATCTGCCTGAAAAGTCGCCTCCACCATCGCCCTTTGTGCACCTTGCCGAATCAAGCGGCTATTCACCTTGCCACCCAAGGCAATATCAATGGCATCGAGAATGATTGACTTCCCAGCCCCAGTTTCGCCAGTCAGGACATTCAAACCAGCGCCAAACTCTAATTCTAGCTGGTCAATCAAAGCAAAATTTTTAATTCGCAGAGAAAAGAGCATTTATAACCACTTTCCAGTCAAACTGAATTTAAAGCTACAGCTATTATTTGAGCCCAGAAACCGATAAGTTGACTAAATAAACCTCTTCGAGACAAAATTGTTACAATAGTTTACACGGAAGTTCCTAGCGTTGATCTTAAATCTTATGCCTAAACAAACACTATCCCCAGATTCACAGCCGAGAGAATCAGTAACCGTTGAATCTCAGCCCATAAGGATACCACAGAGGCATGAAGAATCGTTAGGCCCAGTTAGTGACGCTTCACCTGAGAGTTGGCGCTACGATCCAGCCGCGATCAATGCTTACTATCGGCGGCGTCCCTTACAAATTATCGGTAGATTCATTAATATTATCTTCCCCTTTGCCGTCTTTACTCTCAGTTTATGGTGGGACAAAATCAGGGGGAAATCTGCCCAGAACCAGCAACAACAGGCGATTCAGCTCAGGGAAATCTTAACTAACCTGGGGCCAACCTACATAAAAGTAGGGCAAGCTCTCTCCACACGACCGGATTTAATTCCTCCCATCTATCTGGAAGAACTGGCTAAACTACAAGACCAACTGCCCTCTTTTCCCAACGAGGTTGCTTATCGCTTTATTGAAGAAGAGCTAGGAGCACCCCCGGAAGAAATCTACGGGGAACTCTCCCCTGAACCCATCGCAGCCGCCTCTTTGGGGCAAGTTTATCAAGGCAAGCTCAAAACTGGCGAAGCAGTGGCTGTGAAAGTCCAGCGCCCTGACTTGATTCGACGCATTACCCTAGATATCTACATCATGCGCAGCCTCGCTAGCTGGGCGCAAAACAACATTAAACGGGTGCGTTCCGATCTCATCGCTATTACCGATGAATTAGCTGCCCGTATCTTTGAAGAAATGAATTATGTCCAGGAGGGACGCAACGCGGAACGGTTTGCCAAACTCTATGGTCATCTGCCCGAAATTTATGTGCCTAGAATTTATTGGGAATATACGGCGCGGCGCGTCCTGACAATGGAATGGGTAACAGGGATAAAGCTAACTAATATCAAGGAAGTTCAAGCTCAAGGAATAGACGCGACGCATTTGGTGGAAGTTGGGGTGAATTGTTCTCTGCGCCAACTGCTCGAACATGGCTTTTTTCATGCTGATCCCCATCCTGGCAATCTCTTAGCCATGCCTGATGGCAAATTGGCTTATCTTGACTTTGGCATGATGAGCAATATCAAACCTTATCAGCGCTATGGTTTAATCGAAGCGGTGGTGCATTTGGTTAACCGAGACTTTGAATCATTGGCTTGCGATTATATCAAGTTAGAGTTTCTCACGCCGGATACTGACCTAACACCAATTATCCCTGCCTTGGCTCAGGTGTTTGGCAATGCTTTGGGAGCTAGTGTTGCTGAGTTAAACTTCAAGAGCATCACCGATCAGATGTCGGCGATGATGTATGAGTTTCCCTTCCGGGTACCTGCCTATTATGCGCTAATTATTCGTTCTATGGTAACTTTGGAGGGGATTGCTATTGGCATTGATCCAAATTTTAAAGTTTTGAGCAAAGCATATCCCTACGTTGCCAAGCGTTTGCTAATAGACCCCTCACCGGAACTCCGAGCATCTTTGCGTGACCTATTATTTAAAGATGATAGCTTCCGCTGGCATCGTTTAGAGAATTTGTTGCGCAATGCTCGTAGCTCTCCAGATTATAATTTTGATAAGGTACTGAATCAGGGGTTAGACTTTCTCTTATCTGAGCGGGGTGCTTTTATTCGGGAACGACTGGTTGATGAAATTATTAATGTGGTGGATCTGTTCGGACGCAGGACTTTATTTAATTTTTCCACATCAGTGCGAGAGCAAGTAGGGTTAGCTGTGAAAGAGACACCACCGGAGTTGAGGGAGAATTCCTATAGTTTAAAGCATCTGAAGAATATTTTGGTGATTCTGCAAGAAACCCCTGGTTTTGATGCTAAAAGTCTCCTGCCGTTGATTCCTGAATTGTTGGCGAAGCCGCAAACTCAACAGATGGGGCAAAAAATTGCTGAGGGGTTAGCGCAAAAAGTGGCAGCACGGCTGATTCGGAATATGTTGTTAGATTTAGATGTGCCGCAGAATGGCTCTCACAATGGTTCGGGAAGTGTACAGAAACCCCTATTATCTTTACCTCCAGCAGTGGCGCTTCGTTAGAGGATTGGTTCAGCTTTGTTTGGGGGAATATCAAATGCAACTTTCGTTGTGGGGGAGCCAAATCTATGACAACTCTCAAAGCTAGCAAATTAACCTTGGAAAATGTTGAACATCTTTTGAGCATAGAAGAAAAGTATGATGGCTCATTTATCCCCTTGTTATCCCTTGAACCTATAACCAAAGTTGAGCAGCAGGAACTCGTGCAAATTCGGAATGATTTTCGTCCTTACCTGAAAGGGCAAAAAGCCTTAGAAGGACAGGTGAGGCTAGTTGCTGTTGCTCCATTACTGCGATTGGCTGGCTTTTATCCCTATCCTATCCACCTCAATGTAGAAGAAGATATTGCTAGGATTTACATCGAAGATGAAGACGCAATCATTACAGGTCAGTTTGACATTATAGCGGTTAATAAAGACCCCTCGAAAACAACAAATGTAGATTTTTGGGTTTTGGTGATTGAAACTAAAAGGATTGAATTGAATGCCTTTGAAGGTTTACCTCAATTACTTACTTATGCCTATCAAAGTTTACAGCACCAAGAATCAGTATGGGTACTGGCGACAAACGGAATGGATTATCGGTTTGTGTATATCCAACGAGGGAATCCGCCAACTTATCAGCAGATGCCAATACTAAATATGTTTGAATCTGAGTCGGCAATAAAGTTGCTACAAGTTCTCAAAGCTATTTGCAAGTTATAACATACCTCAGAAAACCACAATGTTAACTATAGCTCCAATTAGTGACCTGCTCCATCAGCAGCGGCAATTTTTCGCCACTGGCAAAACTAAAGATGTTGCCTTTAGGATAGAACAACTCAAACGGCTCAAACAAGCCATTACCAACCACCAAAGAGCCATTCTCGATGCCCTGAAGGCTGACCTCAACAAACCAGAGTTTGAGGGCTATTTTGAAATAACCGTTATCCAAGACATCAATTACGCTCTCAAACATATTAAATCTTGGATTAAGCCCAAGAAAGTGAAAGCCCCTCTAAATCAATTCCCAGCATCTGCCCGCATTTATCCGGAACCCCTGGGGATGGTTCTGATTATTGGCCCTTGGAATTATCCATTTTCTCTGATGATATCGCCTTTGATCGGGGCGATCGCTGCTGGTAACTGTGTCATCCTGAAACCCTCAGAAATAGCACCCCAAACCTCCCATGTCCTAGCTGATATAATCAACAACACCTTCGAACCCGGTTATATTGCAGTAGTTGAAGGCGGTGTAGAAACCAGTCAACAACTACTAGCAGAAAGATTTGACCACATCTTCTTCACTGGCGGCACCAGAGTAGGCAAAATCATCATGGAAGCCGCTGCCAAAAATCTGACACCTGTCACCCTCGAATTAGGCGGCAAAAGCCCCTGTATTGTGGATGCCGATGTCAACATTCAAGAGGCTGCCAAGCGCATCACCTGGGGCAAGTTTATCAATGCTGGCCAAACCTGTATTGCTCCGGATTATCTATTAGTGGATAGTACAGTGAAAAAAGACTTATTAGCTGGCATCCAAGAATGTATTCAAGAATTTTATGGCGATGATCCCGCCACCAGCCCAGATTATGCCCGGATTGTCAGTGACAAACAATTTGAGCGGCTGACGGGATTGCTAAAAGATGGCAAAATTCTCACAGGGGGTCAAACTAATTCAGATGAACGCTACATTGCCCCGACGGTGATGGAAAATGTCTCTCTAGATGCACCGTTGATGCAAGAGGAGATATTTGGCCCGATTCTGCCGGTGCTGGAGTACACAGATTTAGAAGAGGCGATCGCACTGATTAACAACCGCTCCAAACCCCTCGCACTCTACTTATTCTCCAAAGATAAAGCCAAGCAGAAGCGAGTCTTACAAGCAACCTCATCCGGTGGTGTCTGTATTAACGATACTATCCTGCAAGTTGGTGTTGCTGAATTACCCTTTGGTGGTGTTGGTGACAGTGGCATCGGCAGTTATCACGGCAAAACTAGTTTTGATACCTTTTCCCACCAAAAAAGTGTCTTGCAAAAATCTTTCCTTTTTGATCTCAACTGGCGATACGCGCCTTATAAAGAGAAGTTGCAGCAACTAAAGCGATTGTTTGATCGCTGATACCAAATCCGGGTTAACTACCCCTTTTTTGAGGGTAGTAGGGAACTTCGGATCAGGGAACAGGGAACAGGGAACGGGGAACGGAGAGAGGGGAACAGGGGAAGAAAAAGACAACAAATTGATAAAGGGGGTTTTAGACCCGGATTTCGTATGAATTCTTAACACAGGACTAAGGCGATCGCTCCCCTTTACTGAAATGCGATCGCCCTTGTTTACTTATTTATACTATACTGATTGACAAAATGACAATAATCTGCATTGGTGAAAGGGGAGCTGTTTAGACCCTTTGCTCAGTAGGATAAGCAGGGCAATACAGCTTAATCAGTAAAAACAATTCGTCAAAAGTTGAAAAATATCTTAAGATTGGTAAAGATAAGTATATTGACAACTTACACCTAACAACAAGCAATAGACTAGGAGGACATCTATGGCGCTCGTACCAATGCGACTGCTTTTGGAGCACGCTGCTGAAAATAATTATGGTATCCCTGCATATAACGTCAACAACATGGAGCAAATCCTGTCAATTATGCAGGCTGCCGAAGAAGCGAATAGCCCCGTAATCTTGCAAGCTTCTCGCGGTGCCCGCAAATATGCCGGGGAGAACTTCCTCCGCCATTTGGTGACAGCAGCGGTGGAAACCTATCCCCACATTCCCATTGCCTTGCACCAGGATCATGGCAATAGCCCAGCCACCTGCTATTCCGCGATTCGTCATGGTTTCACCAGCGTCATGATGGATGGCTCCCTAGAAGCAGATGCCAAAACTCCAGCTAGCTTCGAGTACAACGTCAATGTCACCGCTGAAGTGGTGAAAGTTGCTCACTCCATCGGTGTCAGTGTTGAAGGTGAACTGGGTTGCCTGGGTTCTCTGGAAACCATGAGTGGTGAAAAAGAAGATGGTCACGGTTTTGAAGGTACTTTAAGTAAAGAGCAATTGTTGACCGATCCTGATGAAGCTGTTGAATTTGTAGAGCGCACCCAAGTAGATGCTCTGGCTGTCGCTATTGGTACCAGCCACGGCGCTTACAAGTTTACCCGCAAGCCGACGGGAGAAATTTTGGCAATCAGCCGGATTGAGGAAATCCACAGCCGCTTGCCCAACACCCACTTGGTGATGCACGGTTCCTCCTCCGTCCCCCAAGAGTGGCTTGACATGATCAACCAGTACGGCGGTAGCATTCCTGAGACTTACGGTGTGCCTATCGAAGAAATTCAAAAGGGCATTAAGAGCGGTGTGCGCAAGGTGAACATCGACACCGACAACCGCTTGGCGATCACCGCTGCCTTCCGTGAAGCTGCTGCTAAAGATCCCTCCAACTTTGACCCCCGCCACTTCCTGAAGCCTTCGATCAAGTACATGAAGCAAGTGTGCTTGGAGCGTTATGAAGCTTTCGGTACTGCCGGTAACGCCAGCAAGATCAAGCAAATGACTCTGGATGACTTCGCCGCTAAGTATGCCAAGGGTGAGTTGGCTGCTCACACCAAGAAGAGTGTGGCTGTCTAAGATTGGAAAACAGACAAATTATTGTGTTTGTCTGAGTAAATAGCTGAATTGCCTGGGTGGTTGTTGAAAGCTACCCAGCTTTTTTGGTGACACTATCTCAGTTCATTTTTATGTGGACGTGCTACCGCTGCCTCCTACTGAAGACTGAATTCTAGCAGTTAGCTGTTCTTCCCAATCAGGATCATTCATATCGAGAGTGACCATTCGTCCTTCGGCCTTTGAGCGATCAACGTATGCCTGAAATGCATCTTGATCCTCACGGTGAGTAAGCATATATCGGCGTAGCTCATCAAGGCTCATAGATTGGTATTCAGAAGTTGTCATGGCTCGTATCCTCCAGAGGGCTTGATCTCAAAATCAAGATCTTCTCCAGCAATAACGTAAAGGTTTCCTGTACGCTCATCTACTCGGACCAGCTCAATACTCTTGAACAGCCAACCAGGGTAGATCACGTTGGTAAGGCGATACACAACTCTGTAGAGTCCTTGAGCTTGTTCGTTTGTAGGTTGCGCACTCACTTAGTTTAACTCACCCAAATAATAAGTGGTTCAGGTATTTTAACCTGTAACCCAGAAGAGAACGCCATCAACAACCGAAACCCTTGAAAAGACTATTTTACAACGAAGCCCGACCCTTTCGCCTACATGTCCGCTGCAGTGAAGGGTTAGACGCGACAGGCTAGACCAGCGATCGCACCTTGACAAATAATCATACTTGAAGAACCCTCAAACTGTTTGTAAAGCTGGTTTGAAGGGCGGAGCTTTTTGATTTTCAGGATAGTGCGATCGCACTTATGATAGGATTGCTATATCAGCTTATACCAAAAAAAATTGTAGATAAGCTTCATAGCACGATGCGGATCCTAATATGTCCGATGATTCTCTGTTAAAAATATTTCAGAAGTCCTACCAAAATACGGATTTAGCTCCTTTAGTCCAATGGGTTCCGAGCATCCAGATGTGGCCTCCAGTCTCAACAACCTGGCTAATCTCTACTATTCTCAGGGGCGCTACAGTGAAGCTGAACCCCTGTACACCGAGGCTTTGGAGATTGCTCAAAGACGGCTAGGTCCAAACCATCCCAATACTGTTACTTTCCGTGAGAATCTTGAATCCCTGCGAGATCGCACTATGCCTCATCTACGAGGCTCGCGATCGCCCTAATCAGGAGAACTCAATTCTTTTTGCGTTGTTAACATTCTAGTAACTCGCTTTGCCTTCTTGAAAAAATCTTCGTCCAGAGGGGGAATATCTGAGTAGTCAATCTCTTCATCTGACATCGTTTCGATTTCTTTGGCTCTTTCTTCGCTCATGGGCGAGATTTCATCAATTTGTTTGCGTACAGTAGTCATAATACAATTTCTTTTCTTGTTTGTTGGCTCGTCGTGCTGAGATAATCCTGATTCTTCCTTCTCTTTCAGTATAAACGACCGTGAGAATTACCATTTGGCTATTGCTGCCAATTGCAATATATCTTGTCTCTCCATGAGCTACTTTTATTTTGGCTGTTTCTTATCAGGTGTTTGAAAGGTTGTAAGAACGGGGGTTGAAAATTGGTGGGCTACGGCGGATAGTTAATTAGTAGGTTCGTTGGATAAGTTATCGCCGCCGTAGCCCACCCTACGAGCTACTTTTATTTTGGCTATTTCTTATCAGTTGTTTGAAAGATTGTCAGGAGCGGGGGTTGAAAATTGGGGGCTACGGCGGATATTTAATTGGTAGGTTAGGGGGTGTCTGTAAAGTCCAAAATATTATGTAGGGGCGAAGCATTTGGGGGACAAATTATGCCTCAATTCCAAGTTTTTCTGTCCAAATGCTTCGCCCTCCCCAGGGTTTGCAGACAGACTCTAGTTGGATAAGTTATCGCCGCCTAGTCCACCCTAGGATATACTTTTATTTTGGCTGTTTCTTGGAAGGTGGTTGAAAGGTTGTCAGGAGCAGGGCTTGAAAATTGGTGGGCTACGGCGGATATTTACTTGGTGGGTTAGTTGGATAAGTTATCGCCGCCTAGCCCACCCTACGCAAGGGTTTAATATTTTCTTCTCCCTGCTCCCTGTTCCCTCTTGACTATAATAAAAGATGAGTTCTTTTCTTTATTTGCTTATGGCATGTCTGTAGCTGAACCCTTGGATTTTCAACCCTACCTGCAATCAATCTGTAGTGAATACAAGTATTGGTGGACACACTACACTTTAATGAGTGTTGTTGGTCAGCCTTCATCTGAGGAAGAGGACATTTCCTCGCCGTTTGATTTTGGACAAGTGGTGCAAAGGCTGCAGCCTGAGCCAAGGGAAAAGGAAGAGGAACTGAGAACAGAACGGTTGTCAGTCCTTGAAGGTCTTCGTAAATATGCACGAGAGCATGTTTTATTGGTAGGGGCACCTGGTTTAGGGAAGTCAACTGCTCTTAGGAGGCTATTGTTAGAGGAGGCACGGCAGGCAATTGCTGGCTTGGAATCCTCTTCGCCAAATGAAGCTATAAATATCACAATCCCTGTTCTGATAGAGTTACGATATCTTCAGTCTCAGACTGATGTGATAGAGCGAATCGAAGCATTTTTTTATCAGCACGACCCTAATTTACAGCTCAATAAAGCAACCCTGAAAATTTGGCTGCATCAGGGACGATTGCTGCTGTTGTTTGATGGGTTGAACGAAATCTCCTCGGAACAAGCACGACAAAGGGTGAGGGGATTTCGTCAGGACTACCGGAAAACACCGATGATTTTTACTACCCGGGATGTGAGCCTGGGTGGTAATCTGGGGATTAACAAATTCCTGGAAATGCAACCTCTGACCCAGAAGCAGATGGGAGATTTTGTTCAAGGGTATCTTCCAGAGCAGGGGGAGCAGTTGTTACGGCAGTTACATAACCGTTTGCTCCAATTGGGTCAAACGTCGCTACTGCTATGGATGTTATGCAGTCTATTTAAACATACAGGTAATGTACCTGCCAATCTAGGGTTAGTTTTTAGGCATTTTACTCAAGGTTATGAGAGGCATCTGATCGAGGATGTGCCTGTATCGGCAGATTCCCGGCGCTGGTGGTCGCGTTTATTGCAATATCTGGCATTTGTGATGATGCAAGGGGAAATACCGACGGAGTTTCGCGCCGCAATTCCCAGGGGGGAAGCTGAGATAATTCTGGCTGAATTTCTTCAGGGTAAGGTAGCTTATCCAGATGATTTGGTGCTGCGGTGTCTGGATGATTTGCTGAAATATCACTTGATTCAAGTTGGAAGTGGAGACCAAATTGAATTTCGCCACCAGTTGCTCCAAGAATACTATGCGGCAGAATATTTACTTCAACGGCTTCCCTCTCTTAGGAATGGGGAATTGAAGGATGATTATCTCAATTATCTGAAATGGACAGAACCTCTGATACTAATGTTGGCACTGGAGGATAGAGAGTCTCAGGCAATGGGAGTGGTTAATTTGGCTTTAGAGGTAGATTTAAAGTTAGGCGCTAGGCTGGCGGGAGCAGTATCGCCTGAGTTTCAGGTGCAAACAGTTAGTTTAATTGATGAGCTAAACATTCCTCAACCACTTAAAGTAGAGCTTTTGGGGAGCACGCGCTCTGATGAGGCGGTCTCGTTTCTCTGTGGTCAATTAAATGATGAAGACTCTTATGTGCGTGGGAGTGCCCCAAAAGCATTAGGGAATATCGGCAGTGAGTCAGCGATTAACTAAGGAGAATGGGAGATATGTTGCAATTATACTAGTTGAGAGAGATAAAGGTCAAGCCTATGGAGAAGCTCTTAAAATTAAGAACGATTATCCCAATAACATAAATTATCGCCTAATAGGAAAGGCACAATCAGCAAATCCACGGGCTCTAGGCAGAAAATCGATGGTTTCGGGACTCAATCCTGGCTCATCCGTGGGACATATTCGAGGCTATCCTGGAACCTTAGGGTGTCTGGTTAAAAGTACTGAGGAAGAGCAGGATTGGATTGGCTTTACTAGCTGTTCCCATGTTCTATCAATTAATAATACGGCGCAGGGAAATGATATTATTATCATGCCAGGACACCCAGACAAACCAAAGGTTAGTACTCATAAGATAGGAGTTATAGATAGATTCATTTACTTAACACACTATTCCGATGAGCCGGGGATAAATGTTCTCAATTGTTCTGATGTTGCTCTGGTTAAGATAGAGCCGGGACGAAAAGGTGTTAAAATTCCGAAAACTAATCAACTTGTAGACCCCGAAGATCAAATAAAAAGAATTGAACTTAAGGGGAGTTTAAATCGAGAAGAAAGTGTATATCGTCTTGGGGAGCTGGTGTTTAAGGTGGGAAGAAGTACGGATTTTACTGAGGGAGTTCTAGATATAGTAGGACTGCAAAGTCAGGCTATCCAACTTCCAGACAGAAAACTTTACGTCTACACTGATGTCCTTGGTGTCCAATGGATTAATAACAAGCCATTTAGTCAGCATGGGGATAGTGGGGCGTTGGTATATACTAAGGATGGTTACGCCCTTGGTTTTGTTATCGGTGCCAGTGAAGGTTTAACTTTTGTCTCTCCTATTGTTAACTGCCTTGAAGACATACGTGCTGAGCTAATTTTGTGAGCAATGATTCTAAGAAAAACTTATTTGAGCTGCGGGATGAATTGCTAGCAGAAATTCAAAAGTACCCAGGGGTTCTTTCTGTAGGTATTACTAAGAAAGATGGTAAATTTGTATTTTTGGTATCAATCGAGGGAGAGAAATATACAGCTGGTGTCCCATCTAATTTTGCCGGGTATGAGGTTGAAGTAAGAGATCTCGGTCGCCCAACAGCTCATGTTGCCAGATTTTAAATGAGGAGAAAAAATATTTCTATGACTGACATTAACACCCTAAGCGATCGCGCGGTAATCCAGGCTCTTTCTCTGGTTGTAGAATCCTGGATTGAGAATCGAGGTATGGAAGCATGGGTATGCTGCAAGAAGCACAAAAAGCTCAAACAAAACTCCAAGTAGCGCTTCCAGAATGGACAATTACGCCTATGAGCAATGAGTCGGAGGCAGCTAAGTTTTGTCGAAAAATGCTCCATGTCTTGCTCAATGGCAAAGATGATAAGATTAAGGGTTGGACTCAGGCGGCAATAGAAGAAGTAAGTCGTGCTAAAGCCCAGGCGCTAGATCCAGTATCTGCACTTATTTTCAGTTTTACTGTGATTGGCGGGATACTTGCTGCAAGAGTAAAGACAATCAAAAGTAATGAGAAAGGTACTGAGATTGGGTTTTGGGAGGGAATGCCAGAGGGTGTAGATAGGATTATCAAAGCTGGTGCCAGTGCTCTCTTACCAGAATTGCCGGAGAAAAAAAAGTAAGGCGATCGCTCTGTTGAAACCAACTTTGTCAGTTTTGATTCTCTATGTATTTCCTCAAAGTTTTTATACTTACACCAACACAAGAAGCTATGAAATAAGATTCACTCCAAAACATTAAGCTCAGAAACTGCTCTTGCGCTACTTACAAAATCTTTTTTCATTTCACTGTTGACAAAATACCATACATTCACTATGATAGATGAAAGTAGTAAAATATCGATTTATGTATTAGGAGGTGAGAACAGAACAGATGAGACACCAGGCTATCAAAGTCAGGCTTTATCCTACGACAGAACAGAAAGCTATTTTAGCCCAACACTTTGGCTGCGCTCGTTGGTGGTGGAATTATGCTCTAAATCAATGCATCGAAACCTACAAAGCCACAAAGAAAGGGTTGTCTCGCTCTGCTCTCAATTCTATGCTTCCTAATCTCAAGAAGGCCGAAGGTACAGAATGGCTGAAAGAATGCTATTCCCAAGTCTTGCAATCTGTGACTTTGAACTTATCTCGTGCCTATCAAAACTTTTTGTATTTCGCCTCTATATTAATTGAGTCGCCTGAGTCAACCCCAAAAGCTAACGCGTAAGCCTAAAATGAGGCAATCCCCTGTGAAATTGGAAGCCCACGCTGTACCGAAGGTCAGCGTTGGGTAGTTCACACTTATACAGATGTACCTATCCAAGAAGTCCAACTAACCAGCGCCTATGGTTCATATCAAGCGCGTGGAACTCTCGCACTTCAAATCCTTCGGCGGCACTACTCAAATCCCCTTGCTGCCAGGATTTACCGTAGTTTCTGGGCCAAATGGCTCAGGTAAATCGAATATACTGGATGCCCTGCTATTTTGCCTTGGTCTTTCCACTTCCAAAGGAATGCGAGCAGAACGCCTCCCAGATTTAGTTAACCACAAACAAAGCAATAATCGCCGTTCCGCTGAAACCAGCGTCTCTGTCACCTTGGATTTGTCTGATTGGGGTGATTTGGATATCAAGCAAAGGGAAGAAGGGGACAAGGAAGAAATTTCCCAATCCCCAACCCCCAATCCCCAATCCCTAGAATGGACTGTAACCAGGCGTTTGCGAGTAACTAAGGGGGGAAACTACGCCTCAACTTATTACATGAATGGCCAACCCTGCACCGCCACTGAACTCCACGAACAACTTAACCGCCTGCGGATTTATCCCGAAGGCTACAATGTGGTACTCCAAGGAGATGTCACCCGCATTATTACTATGAACTCCCGGGAACGCCGGGAGATTATTGATGAACTGGCGGGAGTAGCGGAGTTTGACCGCAAAATTAACCAAACGAAGAAAACCCTAGAAGCAGTTAAGGAAAGGGAAGATCGTTGCCGAATTATTGAACAAGAGTTAATTAAAACTCGCGATCGCCTAGCTGCCGATCGGATCAAAGCGGAAAAATACCAAAAACTGAAAGCCAAAATCCAAGAGAAACAGCAGTGGGAAGTAGTATTAATCTGGCGATCGCTCCAACAACAGGAACAGCAACAGAAAGCGCAAATCGCCGCCGGGGAGACAGAAGAAGCCCACTTAAAGGAACAACTCAATACCCTAGCAACCCAAATCAGTCAAGCTACCACCTCCCTTGACCAACTCAATAGCCGTGTGAAAGCCTTAGGGGAAGAGGAGCAACTCTCTGTTGCCTCCAAGCTAGCAACCCAAAAAGCCAAGCACCATCAACTACAACAGCGTCAACAGGAACTAGAAACTATTGCCACACAGAATAAAGCTTCAATTGAACGCACTGGACAAGAAATTGAGCAATATCAGCAAACCTCAGCACAACTAACCCAAGAGAAATCCAGGCTAGAAACCGAAAAAATTACCTCCCTCTCTAGCCAGCGCAACCAAGCCAGAGAAACCCTCGCGCAGAGTCGGGAAAAAGCCAACGCGATCGCTGCCGCAAGTGAGGCTTGGGTACAAGAGCAAACCGCCTTCAGCCGGGAAATTGCCAGCTTGCAAAAAACCCTGAATCCCCAACGCACCGAACAAGCACAGTTAACCGAGCGCCACAGCCAGCTACAAAAGAAAATAGAAGAACAAACCCAGCTAATAAAAGCCACAGAACAGGAAATTGCTACCAAACGAGCAGATGTTGCTTCTTTATCCACCCAAGTTACTACCTCAGACCAACAGGTTCAATCTGTAGCGCAACAATTAGCCGCTGCCGAACAAGCACGCAGCATCCAGCAAGACACCCAAACCCGCTTACTCAAAGAACAACGGGAAAAACAACGCCAACTCGATAAATTAGAAGCTACCAATCAAGCCCAGCAAGAAGCCCAAGGGACTTATGCTACCAAAGTTATTTTACAAGCGAATTTACCGGGGGTTTGTGGCTTAGTTGCCCAACTCGGACAAGTGGATCCCCGCTATCAACTGGCACTAGAAACGTCTGCGGGTGGGCGATTGGGGTATATAGTGGTTGAAGATGATGGGGTAGCTGCGGCTGGTATAGAACTACTGAAACAAAAACGGGCGGGGCGTGCAACATTTTTACCCCTGAATAAAATACAGCTCCCACGCTTGAGCGAAACTGTAGCACTACGGTATGCGAGAGGTTTTATTGATTTAGCGGTTAATTTAATTAATTGTCAGCCTCGCTATCGCAACATTTTCGCCTATGTTTTCGGGAGTACGGTGGTGTTTGAAACCCTCAATGATGCTCGCCCTTATCTGGGAAAAAACCGCATTGTCACCTTGGAAGGGGAAATTCTGGAAAGTAGCGGGGCAATGACAGGGGGAAGTAAACCCAATCGCTCCTCTCTCCATTTTGGCACCGCTACGGCAGGCGAATCAGGGGAACTAAAAGCCCTAAAAAGACGCTTGGATGAGATAGAGCAAATTTTACAACGCGGTGAAGAATTAGTATCACAGGGCTCAGAAAATGTCAAGCAGTTAACAGAAGAATTAACTGAAGCGCGACAGCAAAGGCGGGAGCAACAGTTACATTTAGAGCAGTTACAGCGAGAGATTGAGGGTTTAACTGGTCAAAAAGAGCAATTAAATTCTCAACTTGCCCAAAATCGCCAACAACTTGATACCGCCCAAAATCGGCTGCAAGTGTTGGCAGCCCAAATCCCTGTTCAAGAAGCCCAACTGCAACAGAAACAACAGCGTTTAACAGAATTAGAAGAGTCTCAGGCTCATAGCGAGTGGCAAAAAATTCAAACCTTAATTAAAGCCCAAGAAGCGCAGTTGCAGGAGCGAGAGGAGGCTTTGCGTCAAGCAGAGGAACAGTTAAAGGATTTGTCCAATCAGTACCTACGCTTGGAAGAGAAAATCACCGAATCTCACCAACGCCTAGAAGAATATCAGCAACGACAGGTAGAAGTTAGCACTCAGCAGTCAGCTATCAGCACTCAGCTATGGGAGATTGGTGGGCAAATAGCAGAAACTGAGGCAGTTTTGCAGCAGTTATCGGAGAAACTGGAGGAGGCGAAAAAAGAACGCGATCGCGCTGAAGAATATCTGAGAAAGTTACAAAATCAACAGCAACAGAAATCCTGGCAACAGCAAAAACTCCAGGAAACTCAACAGGAACGACTCCAATCTCTCCAAAGCTTGCAACAACAGATACAAGCTCAACAAGGGGAACTCCCAGATCCTTTACCTGAGATTCCGATGCTGGTTGCTTCTGGTGAAGCGGATGGGGAAGGGGGGGCAATTGCCTTTGAGAGTTTCACCGCCCAATTAGAACAACTGCAAAAGGAACTGCGCAACGCCCAGAAGCGTCTCCAGGCAATGGAACCTGTAAATATGCTAGCCTTAGAAGAATATGACCGTACTCAGGCACGTCTGGAGGAACTTTCCTCAAAACTGACAACCTTGGAAGCAGAACGAACTGAATTGCTACTAAGAATCGAAAACTTTACCACCCTGCGCTTCCGCGCCTTCAAAGAAGCCTTCGATGCTGTGAACGAAAACTTTCAAAGTATCTTTGCCAGCCTTTCAGAAGGAGATGGCTACCTACAACTAGATGACCCAGAAAATCCCTTTAATGGCGGTCTTAACCTCATTGCCCATCCCAAAGGCAAACCAGTGCAGCGTTTGAGTTCCATGTCAGGAGGGGAAAAATCCTTGACTGCTCTGAGTTTTATCTTTGCTCTACAAAGATATCGCCCCTCTCCCTTCTACGCCTTTGATGAAGTTGATATGTTTTTAGATGGGGCAAATGTGGAGCGATTAGCTAGAATGATTAAAAAGCAAGCACAGCAAGCTCAATTTATTGTGGTCAGCTTACGCAGACCGATGATTGAGTCTTCTGAGCGCACCATTGGAGTCACACAAGCCAGGGGAGCTTATACTCAAGTGTTAGGAATCAAACTTTAGCTTAAGTTATTATCGGTAAATTAGAACTCACAGGTCACGATTAGGAAACAAATTTTCATATTCCCACAGGATGCAAGAGCTTAGATTGCAAGACAAAATGACAACTGATCTGATCCGTCTACGAGCGGAATTTTTGAATACTCAGGTAATCACTCGCAACACAGGCAAGCGGTTGGGAGTGGTAAAAGAGCTATTAGTAGATATTGACCGACGGGAAGTGGTAGCGTTGGGACTGCGAGACAACCTGCTCTCGCTTTCGGGAATGCCAAAATATATGTACCGCACCAGTATCCGGCAAAGCGGCGATGTCATTCTGGTAGAGGATGAAGATGTAATTGAAGATATCGACATTGATGCCTACAGTCCTTTAATCCATAGCGAGGTGATTACCGAAGCTGGTGAGCCTTTAGGCAAAGTCCGCGATTTCCAATTTAATCTTGAGGATGGTATCGTTTCTTCTCTGATTATCGACTCTCTAGGGATGCCCCAAGTTCCCGACCAGATAATTAGTACTTACGAACTTCCGGTTGAGGAAATTGTCAGCAGTGGTCCCAATCGAATCATTGTCTTTGAAGGATCCGAAGATAGGATTACTCAGCTCACAGTCGGTATTCTAGAGCGTTTGGGGATTGGCAGACCTCCCTGGGAGAGGGAAGAAGAAGGATACTACGCCCCAACCACCCCAGCAGACAAGCAACTGGGAACGGGGATTCCAGTGCGTACCCCCGTATCTAAGCCAGTTGAAACCAGGGCTCCCGCCGTGGAAGGTAACTGGGATGAGGACGATTGGGAACAAACCCGCACCACACCACCGCCTCGGCAACAGGCTGAATCGATTCGCTATGAAGAATACGAAGAAGGGGAGTTAGAAGAGGATAACTGGGGCGATGTTAGAACTGAGCGACCGGTAGTTCGGTATGAAGCGTCAGCATATGAACCAAAGTCTCGCTCCAAGGACTACGAATATGACTACGATGATGTCCACAATGATGTCTGGGATGATGATGTAGAACCTGAGCCTTACAATCCTCCCCGGGTCAACATTCCTGAGAAAAAGAAAGAGAAAGCCCCAGAGTACGAAGAAGAAGCAGGTTAAAGGGTGATGGGGGAAAGCGATCGCTGATTTCGCTGGGATGTCGGAAGAGCGATCGCTGCTAGAAGAGGCAATCTCCCCAAAATCCTCAGGTGTATGTAGGGGCACGGCATCAACAAATTCTGGTATTAACAGACAAACTTTATTACGCCGTGCCCCCTAAGTATGTTTGTACTCCTTTTCAGCTAATCAGGAGAGACATATAAAATGTCATCAGAAAATTTCAATCAAGAAAACTCAGAGAAAGAAAAATCAGGAGAAGAAACTAAAAGGAAAAATTTAGATGAACACCGTGAAACTATTAAGAAGCTAGTAACAGGGACAGCGACTGAGGAGTTCCGAGAACTAATTGGCAGCTGGGTTCAATTGATTGCTTATGGCGATGACCCACTTCTTGTAGAAATGGGAGCGGAAAAACTGCGAGCCAGCGATCAGGATCATGAGGCTGTACTTCCTTTAATTGATAAATTTAAAAAAAAAGGTCTCTTCGCAGTTCCTAGCAAAGAACTTCAAGATAAGATTATTGAATTCTTAAGTCCCGTTGCTTATAAAGAGTCTATGATAAAACTTATAAATCGAGACCCCCTAGAAAAAAGCGATCGAGATAATATCAAAAAATGGCTGGACTCTTTTGATCAAAAAAAATGGCTGGAGTCTGTGGAAGAATTAGATGAGGTAAAAACTTTAAAGAAAGAATATCAGGCTCAGGGTTGGGATGATGAGGAATATTCTAGAAATATAGCTTACCTACGGATAAAGAAAGAACTTGAGATTCGAGAGTTGAATGTTCGCAAAAGAATAGCTAGACAACTAGCTGACATGAGCGATCGAAGATTCATTGAGGAATATGGGAAGACACAAGAACAATTTGAAAATATCCGAAAAGAGTTAAACAAACATGCTGTGCCAGCACTAATAGGATTGTTGTCACAGGAAGACGATATTGATATCCGGGAAACGATGGTTCGTATTCTTGCTAATGTAAGCACACCAGAGGCTGTTGATGCTTTAGTAAGATCAGTAACTGGCGAAGAAAGAATACGTGCTGAGCGTCAAAAATTGTTGTCCGAGTACTATTTAGAGCCATCTAAACAACGTAGTGAGGAAGCTGCAAATCTCCTACAAGAAGCAGTGGGTGAGGCAAAAAGAACGCTAAGGCTTCTTCAATGGCTGAATATAGGGGTATTTTTAGTGGGTGTAGTTCTACTTATAGGAGGAGTAATAATTGGTGTATTTAATGAAGATGTTGGTGCCCGTTGGATTGGCGGAGTTTCAGGAGTATTAGGAGGTACTAGTATTGTTACACAACTAATAAGAGATCCGCTCAACCGTATTCAGAATGCGATGGCAGATCTGATCCAACTAGAGACTGCATTCACAAGTTTTATCTGGGAATTGAATCTAAACGGCACTTATATTCAAAGTCAATACGTGTCTAAAGGAGAGCTAGCTGATAGTGATATTAATCAGACTGTCAATCGGATCGAGCAGGCGATGAATTCAGCTATGAATTTAGTTTCTGTTTATACAGAAGAAGGTAGCCAACGTATTGTTACTCGCATTAACAATCTATTACCCCCCGTCGGCGCACTTGAAGATACAATTACTATTTTTGGTCAACATTTACAAGGGGATAGCAGCCAGAAAAAAGAGCGGACTGGTATAATTGCCATCAACCACACGCCAATTAGAGCAGAAAATGTATCCTGGAACTCAAACGAGGTGAAATTTAAGTTACCTTCTAAAATACCCCAACTAGACACACAAGAAGGAACAATATGGGTGAGTCTGTTGATTGATGGCATGGAAACAAATTCTCTACCTTTTCATGTAGTGAATCAATCAAGTTGATATCGCCAATCACCAGCGCTTGACGGCAAGGAAACAGGGCACAGGGAACAGTATCAGTTATCTAATGAGCGGGCGCAAGCCTTGCGCCCATACAGCCGGATAATTCCCCAAATGTAGGGGCGTAAGGCTTGCGCCCAAAATGTAATATAAACTTACTATTAAGTCTAAGATAAATTGCTTTAAATCCGGTCGGTTTCGCGGGAATAACCGTAAGTAATTTGGATTGGCTGCGGGCTAATTTATTGGACTTCTTCTTGATTAGTTAATGTCGGAATTGGCAGGACGGGTAATTCCTGCTCATATTTTCCATGAACTGAAAATGAAGTGGCATCTAAGTGGGAAAAATCCGTCGATATTCCATATTTTTTCTGGGCAGCTAGTGCCATCAATAAAAAGATATTTGACAATCCATAAGAGTAAAGTTCATTCATTTTCTGTGTTGTTTTTATGCTACATTTTGAAGTGCATAATGTGGGTTACAATTGTAATTACTACTAGAGTCCAAAACAATAATGAAGTTAAAACTCAGAAAAATTGGAAATTCTATCGGAACTACTTTTCCCAAAGAAATCCTTGACAAGTTACAAGTCAGTGAAGGAGACACCCTCTATCTGACTGAAACCCCCGACGGGGTACAGCTAACCGCTTACGATCCTGAATTTGAACAGGTCATGGAAGCAGCAGAAATAGTAACCCGCCGTTACCGAAATGCCTTAAAAGAATTGGCCAAGTGAGCGAACTTATCTGGATTACACCCCGAATGGCTAGGGCAATTCAAAGCAAGCAGCTTGCTTTGTTTGGCGGATCTTCTGGTATTTTGGATGAAGGTAAGTTATCTTCGGCCTTGGCTAGAGCCAAACACCTTTACACCTACCAAAGAGATGCTAGTCTTTATGAATTAGCCGCTACCATTGGTTGGGGATTAGTTAAAAACCACCCTTTTGTTGATGGCAACAAACGTACTGCTTTTGTGGTGATGGCAGTTTTCCTCAAGGTTAACGGAATTGATTTAATTGTGCCAGAGATGGAAGTGGTGACGGTTATGTTGGCTTTAGCTGCGGGGGATCTCAGTGAGCAACAGCTTAGTGATTGGCTTTCTATCTAGGGCTTGCTGAATAAAACTGAAACTTTTAGAGTCATCGAAAAGTTTCTCAGAATAGCGCGATCGCTCTTCGCACAGTTCAGTTTATTTCTGTCCACCTACTTATCGTCAAGTGCGGTTAACGTAGGGGCGCACCGACGTGCGCCCAATCATCTGGATGACTCCACCAGAGAAATATTAGGTTTTCGACACACATCCAAAAATCGAATAACCTAGAGCGGCAGTCCAGTAAAAGTTCTTGACAAAAAGAACATTCTGTGTATCTCTAAGAAGCTGGAGTTGAGACTAGAGAGATTTCGTCCGTCGGGTTCCCTTTTAGGAAGAAGATCATGTAACGACTTTCAAGATTTATTAATTGCGTCATCTATATCAGTTACTTTTTAGCTCCCAAACTTAAGCATACAGCCGGGTCTCCGATAATGACATAGTTCTGGGCATCATTTCGGCATATCCAAAGATCTGTAAAGTTTTTTGGGTCAGGATCTATTCCCAATTCTTCCATGTCTTCAACTAAGTTTAGTAAATCATTACTAAGGTCTGCATATTTTTGATTAAAGGCTGACAATGCAAAGCCTACCGGTTTTCCTCTCAGTAGCTTAGCCAGTGTCAATGCGAAGGATTCAATACGTCGCTCTCCCGTTGCCACGCTGGTAAAGGCATGAACCCATGCTGGATCTACATGGCCTATTACTGCTAGTGTTCCGCCTTTTGGATTCGCCAGCAAAGATTTTGGTAAGTAAGCAACGAAGTCCTCTTTTCCTTGCCAAGACTCCAATTTTTGTCGCGCTTGTGTTCCTGGCACATAGCGAATAAAGTCACTGTGAGAGCGTGTTCCAGCGCCATAGCAGGCAAAGGTAAAGAGAATGCCCCCTGGCAAACAGAACCCTTCTGCAACATCATATCCACTGATGAAGCCTTGTCGCTTTTGAGAAGTCAGTGGTAGCTTGTAGTCTTGACAAATTATACTGCCCTGTAAAAAACGCTGGTCGGGATCGGTGGCTGGGATTGCTGCACCGTGACTAGCGCTGAAGACAACAGCTGGTGTCTTTTCAGAGTTATGGGCATTTAAAGCAGCCAGTAAGTTAGCCTTAGTTGCATTATTTCCAATCAAAGCATCATAAGTCAGAGTAGTGGGTATATCTTTAACTTCAGGTAAATCCTTCAGTATAGGACCAACCAGGTGCTCACTAGTCTGACTGGTGGGATCATCATCCGAATGCCGAGGGGCGAAAAACACTACCCGTTTTCCTGGGGCTTGTATCTGATTCCTTTCATAGTTCACTACGGTGTGAGCATAGTAAACATAGTCCTTTGATTCGTCGAAATCAATGCGACCTACTGCCCTTAGAACTGCCAAGGAAAATTGCAAATCATAAGGTATTTTAGTAGGGCTGCCAGCGATGAGGACATAATAAGGAAACTGCTTAAAATCGATATGATCGGCATGATATTTACGTTTCCAGTCATAAACTGACTCTCCGTTGTAGATAAAAACTTGACCCGCACGGCGTTCAATCAAGAGAGTAAGTCTTTCTTTCATCTCCTCAGCCTCGTCAGCATGAACCAACAGACCCCAGCCCACTTGTGCTGGATCGTCTAATTCGTTTTCTTCCCATCTCCTTTCCTGAGTGTAGATTCTCTTTTCTTGACGACTTTGCTCTGGGGCATAGTTATCTAAAACCCATTTAGTCAGTTCTCTATATCGGACAGGCTCAATCAGAGGATCACCTGTAGTTGCATCCAGACCATTGAGGTAAAGTAACTGCTCGTTATTTTCCATTTTTATTGCTCCATTCACGTTGATGGTCTTCTGTTTAGAATTGATATCCAATGTCCGCGCCAGACACCATAAATCCAGCCCAGTAGTAGGGATGATCAAAAGGTTTGATGTCAGGATTGTGCCTCTGCTTGCGCTTCAAGTCATCACGCTGCCTCTGGAGTTCCCCAATCTGATTGCTGATAAGCTCTCGTTCCTTAGTCCCGAAGGAAAGTGTTTTACGTTGTATTTCAAGCCGATCCAGTATTGATTGAATGCAGTTAATCACAAGACTTGGGGTTGCCTCTTTGTATAACCAGTGTTGCGCAGCACATAATGCCTTACTAGGACTCAAGCCTTCTGTGATATAGTGGAGATAAAATCTCTCCATTAACAATGCTGAGGAGACATCGTCTACTGCCCACAGGGTACTAACGACCGAGGATGCTCCAGCAAATAGGAATCCGCTGGTAATCCCAAGGTATTCGTCTACGAGATCTTCGGGGTCAGTGATATTCGTTTCGCAAGCTGAAAGAACCACCAGTCCTGTTTCTGACAGAGGTATTTCCTCGTCGAAGAGACTACTTAACGATATAAATTCGGGTCTTGCAAGTAGCAAACGTGACTCTAAGGGATCGTCCCATTTATATTCTCCATGACAGGAAAAGTGTAAGGCTGACTTCTTCTGAGATTTTTTTACGCTTTCTTGGCAAGCGCTTTCTCCATGAAACAATTCTACGTCATTTCTCTCAAGGTGGAAAGCATTTTTCCGACTAAGTTTTAACTTTTTTCCAGAGACTGAGAAATATGTCAATATACGCTCAATCTCGTATACGCTAAATGGCAAGTCACCAGTAGGATTTGAAAAGGCAGTAAGGCTTTTTGAAAGTTTGGGCCGAGTTGTCCGCTCTTGACAAATTTGAGCTAGGGTACTACTTGGGCTATAACTAATTTCGTAATCTTCTTGTAGATATCGACACTGACCACTTTTTTGGGAGCATCCCATTTTGGAAAAAGCATATCTCATTAAGCTATATAAGCCTGATTCTACAGTCCACCTAAAAAAGTAGATTAGCCAAAACGGGATGCTCCCACTTTTTTTGTACCAACAAGCATGTAAAGGTAATAGATGTAAAGCTCTATGAGGTACAAAGGTAACTCGCTTGATGTGCCATTCTTTCAATTGTTCATCTACTTGGCACAGCAATTCATCATAAACCTGACCCAGTGTATGCTTGATGGCATCGTACCATGCTTCTGGCTTTGTCTTGCGATTTCGATAGGGTTCAACCCAACCTGTTGTCATTAAGCTGTGCAAGTGTTCAAGGGTAAAATCTGGCTGGAAGATGAGCTTCAAAGCTGTGGGATCATCCAATTTGGGAGGTAGATCTGGGGACTTATTCTCCTCTAATGAGCAACCGCGTGACAGGTAGATAATAGTACCTTGCTCTGTGACTTGGAACTCGACTAAAGCTGTATCAGGTTGTTTGGCAAGGGCTAAACGCATATTAACAAAGGAGGTTGTTTCGCCACGAGCCAGCCGAAAAACATAACTCCAGCGGCTGCGTGACAGTTTCTCCCAAGCGTCAGTGAGCGAGGCTTGGGCTTGATCGAACCGCTGTTGTGAAGATCGCTTGCTATCCTGTGCGCGGGTACGGAAGATTGGCGCTGGTGCATCCTTATCTTTTGGAGTCCGGGGGCGGGTGGTAACGTAGATTTTCCCTCGACCAGTAATCAGGTTTAAAACCTCCAACAGGGCTTCCAATTCCCGCAGAGTTTGTTCAGAGTTGATGTCTTTACCTTCTATCAGATCAACTATAGTTTGGCGACCTTTTTCAGTTTGGCGACCTTCTTCAGTTTGGCGACCTTCTTCAAACACCAACAAACCAAGCCCTTGCTCTTCCCTATCCATTTGACGAAGTTCATTGAGGCGACGGCAACCTGTTTCAAACCAATCACGTAAAGTAACAACTGAAGGCACATCAAAATTGCCCTTAGCTCTCTTGCGTAAGCTGGAGATAACTTGATGAATCAATCCAAACGCCTCCCTTATGGAAGCTGCTAATGGATGTCCTGGAAGGCGACCTGCAATCTGCCACAATTGTTTGACTATCCATGGCACCCTCGATTCATGCCTCCCCCGATTCAGATATTCATCTAGAGCCTGCTCTTGTACGGGAACTGCAACAGGTAGTTTAGGTGCATTTTTAGCTGGTTCGATGCCCACCAATTCTTGTGTCCCTTCCGGTGCATCAGGGTCTCCTCCCTGAGCAATTACTCTCGCTCGACGAACTGCCGCCCAAAAATCTTCTTGGGCTCGCTCATAGTGTCTAACTGGTGGACGTTGCTTCCGGACAATCAAGTCTCCTAGATATCTTGTCTTAGCCGCTTCTAGCGTTTCCCATGCCTGACTATCTGCCCCCAAGCGAAGATAACCTAGAGCCAAACCATCATAGATTTTAGCTTTATCAGCAAAAAAGTGGCGCAATCCTTTTTCTTCGATGGGCTGCATAAACCAACTGCGTGAAATCAGGGAAACAGCTTGTCTATACATCTCGAAAGCTAATGTGTCGTTGTTGCTATCGACCAGTCGCTGACCTAACTTGCTCAGTCCCTGCCAGGCTATAGAGGTGTTTCCCAGGCTACGAGTCAGAGCCAGAATCTGGAGGGTAATTTTTCTCAGTTTATCTTCCGGTCCCAGTTGAATAAAAGTTCGGACAACTCTATCGCTGAATTCAAAGCAAAATCGAGCTACCTTTAAAATCTCTGTATCGTTTTTTTCATTGTTTATATTAAATGTTTCAAGCTTGTTTTGGAAATATTTTAAGATTTCTTCGTAAAACAATCCCTCTTCGATTGCTAATCGTGCTGATAACGCTAGCCTACGCGCAACGTCGTGAGATGATTCGCCTGGACTAATAGGTTTTGTAGAGAACTCTCCCAGTCCTTCACCACTTCTACGCCATGTTTCGTATTCTTCAATAAGCCAAGGCTTTGTCTGGCGAATAATGAGGAGATATCTTTGGAAGGTATCAAGGAGGTTGGAGCCAATCTCTCGAATAATAAACCGGAACTCATCGTCGGGTTGTCGGGAAGATATCTCCCTACTCCTTGTTCTAAGAAAGGACTCTAGCTCCGAATCTTCTGCCCAAGTCACAAATTCCTGAAGTAAGGGATGTAGCATATATTCATACCCTTCTTGCCAGAAATTATTGTAATACAAGCAGCCTCCGCAAGATGCAAAATGTGCCATCTGCCTCTCGATGTTAGGCTCACCGATCATCCGACAGTTCTGGAATATGACCATGAGACTGACCAAGTTGGAGGGAGCTAGAAAGGGAGCATCCCATTTTTGTAATATCATTCCCAAAAGTAACGATAGTGCAAGAGTTTCAGATCCCTTTAAAATGGCTAACCTGCACAAATGGGATGCTCCCGCTAGAAATCCCTGCCTGACTCCCGCTGTCTTGATGAACTCCAGTGCCAAAGCCTCTAAACGAGAGTAATCCTCGTCCTGCCGAAAAAAACTTATATTGTTCTCATAAAGCCAGGTAAGGAATGGAATTAGTTGGTAACTGGGCAGAGGGATCATATGGCTTTCACCTACTAAAATTCAGTGCAAATTATGGCTGTTGTTAGCTGTAGCGTGCCAATGAGTGCGGGCAGATTTCTCTCAGTCCAGCAGACTTAGATATTTTTTGCCCATTGTCATTATATCTCTGAATTGAAGCCCCGAAATAAAAAAATAGTAAAAAAAATTAAGATAACTCGCCAGAGGTATCGAGGGTTGGATGGCTTTTCAGTACTCTTATCATCTCTTCTCATCTGCTGAAATGAACAAAATTTGTAGTAGTTGTTCAGTTCTCTAGAGTCTCTCTACTGACTAACTGGATGTCAATCCCAAAGCCCCTCAAACCGATTGGCACTCAGCCGAGTGTACCTGACGGTGTTCTGAATATTGGTGTGTCCCAAGTAGTCTTGAATTAGCCGAGTATCATATCCCTTGTTGGCAAGGTAATAGCCGCAGCTATGCCGAAGCAGATGAGACCTGACTTCAAACTCAAAGTCAGCAGCTCTTCCAGCTTGTAGGATAATGTGAGCCACAGAACGGGGTGAAAGAGGAGTACCTCGCTCACTTCGGAACACAAAGGGAAAGTCGGAATCTTTGAGCCGACGAAGTGCTCTGATTTCATCACCTTGGAGTGGATAACGCCCCGAACGAGAACCCTTCTGACCGCAGATATAAATGGTCCCACCTTAGAGGTCGATATCCGACCATCGGAGATTGGCAGCTTCTGAGCGGCGCAGGCCATGACGGTACATGATGAGAATCAAAGTCGAGTCCCTGCCTGGATTCCGACTTGACTTCTTAGCTGTCGTAATGAGCCTCTTAATTTCACTTGCGGTGAGGTGGTCTCTTTCAACATTGCCACTTTTAGTATTTGGCGACGATAGTTTCACGTTGGTAAATTACGGATTTAACTAGGTTTGTCGCCTAATACATTGCCGAAATTGGTCAGACATGGCAAAGTTTAGAGGGGCGTATATACATTAATTGTTACAAAACTTTACAAGGAAATTGATTAACAACTTCTATCCCTTTCATCGATAAAGTTTGAACTTATTAAAGTTGATCCTCGCCTATTGCTGGAATTCACCTCATTATAAAAGGGGTAGTTAACTCAGATTCAGTATAATCCACAATTGAGACTCATCGAGATTGAAGGAGGAACTTATGGCTTACTGAGGTTCTGGAAAGTCGGCGATCGCTCACTTAATCGCGGCTAAGGCTTTGACCCAATTCCGCATTCAGTCCTCCTCCACTGCTCCCAACTCTTTCAATGTCGCTTTCTGCGCCTCTGTTAAACCTGTAACTCCTGTAATCTTCATCCCCTCATAGGGACGCTCAGCTCTGAGGGTCTTCAGATACTCGCCAGTCCTGACGTCCCAGAGTCTGATCGTTTTATCTGCACTACTACTGGCGAGGATTTGCCCAACTCCTTCGGAGAAGGCTTCGCCTACGGGACTCCAGGTCACCGTTCGCACCCAATTACTGTGCCCTTGCAATGTTCTGAGGTACTGTCCCCTCCTAGGGTTCCACAACCTGACCATTCGATCAATACCGCCACTGGCAAGGATTTGCCCATCGGGACTCCAGGTTACGGACCAGACGGCATCTCCTTTCCCTTCCAGAGTTCTAAGACATTGTCCCGTTAAGGGGTTCCACAGTTTGATGGTTTGATCGGTGCTGCCACTGGCAAGGGTTCGTCCATCAGGACTCCAGGCTACAGCTCGAATCCAATTGCTATGTCCTTGCAAAGTTCTAAGACACTGTCCTGTTCTGGGGTCCCACAGTCTGACCATTTGATCGACACTGCCACTGGCAAGGGTTTGCTCAACTCCTTCGGAGAAGGCTTCGCCTACGGGACTCCAGGCTACAGACCACACCCAACTGGTATATCCCTCCTGAAGGATTGACAATGGCTGACCATCCGCCACTCGCCACAGGCGAATCTCACCATTACTATTTCCTGTAGCTAGGATCTGGCCATCAGGGCTGAAGGCAACAGATAAGATACTAGTGAAAGTTTGAGTAAAAACGGATTTGGCTAAATCAGCATAGGCAAAATTGACTTGATGCAAATTCACTTTCTGGAGATAGGCATGCCAAACTCTCAAATAAGAAAAATCATAACTACTTAAATCAATTTTGAGGTGATGGGCGAGGTTAATCAGATTGCCACCAGCATAGCCTGAGGTGGGGAGTGGGGAAATGGGGGGATGGGAAGGGCTATGAGAGCGCAGTTGCATGAGGATAGAGTGGAGTTGCCCCTCAAGTACCTTTTTAGACCCAAAGGTTGTGCGCAGTTGCTCAGCAATTGGCTCTAAAATTAGCCGGATTTGACTTTCTCTGACATAGTCTTTAACTGTGGTTTTAATTAGGGCATGACTATTGAATAGGGATGAAGGGTGAGGGATAATTCCACCTTCCGATGTGAGCTCTGTATAAACCTGCTCAGTTAAGCGGTCGGTGACATATTCCATTACGACAGGTTGTTGGGTGTAACCGTCGGATTGTTTCTCAATCAGCGTAGGCGTAGCCTTCTCGATTAGCGATCGCCACCGCAGAGATTCCAAAGACTCCAATAATTTTGATTTGGAGACAGCCGGGACAATATCTGCTGCTAATTCCGAGATTTTGGTCCACTCCCGATTAATCGCCAACCAATACATAATCGTCTGTTCTACAGGAGAGAGACGATTGAACTGTTGGTCGAGAAGTCTTTGAATACCGTTGAAAATAGCAGTATCTTGCTCTAGAAATTCTCCAATCTCACCGTCGAATAAGTCTTGAATTGAGGTGGCAACAATCTTTAGTGGTAGGGGACTATAACTATAGCGATCGCATAATTCTTGTTGCTGTTCCTCGGAACCGAGCAGTCCACTGGCTTGAATCAGGGCTAATGAGGTATCCAAAGAACCACTCAGTTGCAACGAACGTACCGATAACTCGATTCCCTCAAAGGTGGCAAGTTCGGCTGGTTTCTCCCGTGAAGTAAGGAGTAGACAACTCTGGTGGGCAGTTTCTCCCACTAACCGGAGCAGTTCTCCATATCCCTCATAACCTGGGCGATATTTTCCCACGCACTCCCCCGGCTGTAGGATTGTCTCCAGATTGTCCAAAATCACCAGACAGCGGGAGTCTCGCAAGCACTGAAGCAAGCATCCCAGAGTAACAGAGCTTTCATCGGATAAAGTCCATAAGTAATTTAGATCATGACTATCTCAAAAAATATCTTTATTCAAAAATTAGACTCCCAAAGTTGGGCTAAGGTAACAACTTTGTATTCCTTCTGTCTGAGTTGAATAAGTAACTTACTAAGGACATCGGCAGTATTTATGGCTCGTTCTAACGACCCACCATGCATTCCTAAAATTGAGCCAGGAAAGATAAATTGAGATGCATACTTTATCCTAAAGTTCGGATTGTTTGTTGGTGGGCGAGTATCTAATGGAACGATAGAAGCTAAAGCAAATTTATCGTAATATCCAGGCATCTCTTTCAAAGTTCTGATCATCCCCTCATTATAAAGTGCTTGTCCTGGACGAAACCACTTAATTTTTGCCCTGGATGTACTAGATAATATTTGATGAGCCTGGCTTATCTCAGTTTTAAAGTCAGCAGTATCTAATGAGGCATGACGGTGGTCCTTCTGCCCATGATTGCCAATTTCATGTCCTCGATTTAATATCTCATCGAGCATTGTTCTAGAATAATCTAAATAATTAGTAATAACAAAGAAAGTTGCTCTTATTCGTTCCCGCTCATTGTTTATTTTCTTATTAAAGTCATCAATTACATCGAGAATCTTTAGGGTGTCAGATCCTCCAACATCATCAATTGTTAGTGAAACTACTCTAGATGATGTTTTTTTGTAAAATACAGCATCAGGAAAGAACTGAGATATACCTGCAACAAGACTACGTTTAATTAAACTCATCTCCTTATAAGTAGATGGACATAAATAAACTGAACTGTGCGAAGATTTGTTAAGCCAGAGCTGTAACAGTAGGAATTGCTATGTCATCTCCGCCCTTAAGAGCTTTCCTTCTATATAAGGGATTGAGACTATTTGAACTTGTCATATCTGCCTGGACAGACCACTAGGTACGATCGCCGTTGATGACATGAAAAAAGTTCCCACTTCATAGTGGATCCAAACTCAGGTGAGTGAATTGATGAAGCCTCTGGAAACCATCACCACCGTCAACTGCGATCAATCTTTGTTAGAGGTAGTGAAGCTACTGGAGACGCAGGAGGAGGTGAAACAGCTAACCGTGGTGCGAGAAAATGGCGTAGTTGTGGGACTGCTGGAGAAGGCTTCGATTATCACTCTCCTGCAACAACAAGCGCAAACAACACCAGCTTAATTAGCAATTGAATTTTGTCGCTTTTAGTTGGCTAGATCGACCAAAGCATCTGGACGAAATCGGACTATGCGCGAGGCATAGTAGCGATAACGATCGCCAATGAAGACTGATAGCGTGATATTGGTCTGACCGGGATCGAGGATGTATTTCACCGTGCAGACCTGCATCTTAGTATTGAAGTAAGTAACGATGCGATCGCCAACTCGAATATCTAACGCTTGAATTTGCATGACTACTTAACCTCTAGAATCTGTTATTTCTTCGACCGCCACCAAATGAGCCTCTGTTGTCGCGGTCTTCGCGAGGTTTGGCTTTGTTGACTTTCAGATCGCGTCCCATCCATTGGGCTCCATCAAGAGCTTCAATAGCAGAATCTTCTTGAGTGAGCGTCTCCATTTCCACGAAAGCAAAGCCGCGCAAGCGACCCGTTTCCCGGTCGGTGGGCAGGTGGACTCGTCTGACCGAACCATATTCAGCAAAGACAGAATTTAGCTCTTCTTCTGTAACCTCGTAAGATAGATTACCTACATAAATCGACATAGATTGTCTCCGTTCATCAGAATGTATGTAGAGATTGAGCTGTCGGAGAGAACCTTGTCAAGACCAAACGGGAAAAACCTGTCAATACTAAAAACAAACTCTGCTACCGATACTTATTCTCGACTTCCATCCTAACACCTGTACCGGGGGAGTTGCCGGACGTGCTGACTTTTGCCTGGATGCCTTTGAGCGCAGCGAGTGGCGATCGCGCCTTTCCGTGAAATCTAACATTGAAGTCAATTGCTTTATCTACATCATGAAGAGGTTGGTAGCGATCGCCTTTTGGATAGGTTGGTAGCGATCTCCCTTTGGGGGGGAGTGAACTATTGCATTGCCTCCCGTCTCAAAAGCGCAAGTTGTGACCGTGCGAAGTATAGTATCAACTAATACTACAAACTGAAAATCATTGAACTTGAGAAGACAAGACAAAATTGTGATCCATGAAAGATAACAAAATTCAACAACGCTTCTCGAATATTTATCACCAACACAAGTGGGCGGGAAGGTCGCGAAGTGGTTCAGGTTCAGACCTGGAAAATGTGTTTGTCTACCTTGGTATCCTACAAAGTTTACTTAATGATTCAGAACGTTCAATCAACAGCGTTGTGGATCTTGGTTGTGGAGATTGGTCTTTTTCTAAAACGATAAACTGGGGAACGATTTCTTATACTGGCATAGATATTGTGCCTGAGTTGATCGACGACTTAAACACAGGCTATGGGAATCGAAAAATTAAGTTCATACATGCAAACATTGTAGATGACAAACTTCCCAAAGCTGATTTAGCAATATGCAAAGATGTATTGCAGCACCTTTCCAATAAATCTGTTGGAATTATCTTAAGGAAATTAATGCAATACAAATATGCATTAATCACGAATGATATTTATAGAGGATTGAGAATGTCTAACTGGTTGAGCAACGTAAGAGTTCCACTTCAAAGGCCAAATACGGAAATAAATGACGGAGGCTCTAGACCTCTGAATCTAACAAAAGAACCGTTTAATTTTCCCGCAAAAGAACTTCTCTGCTACGAAGTTAAATACAGTTTTTTTCTCTTTACAAAACAAGTATTGCTTTTCGAGGTTTCATGAATGGCGTACACCGCCAGGTTAAACAAAAGCAGTTTGCGGCTACTGGTTGACAGAAAAAACTCCTTAAAGTACTATAGCTACGTACCTGTCCTGCCTGAAAATAAATGATACTGTTGGTTGATTTGTAATCGCTTTATCATTCAGTTGCTGATGATCACCATTGCTGGCTACCAGATCGCTGCCCAAATCTACGAAAGTGCCAATTCCTTAGTTTACCGAGGATACCGAGAACAGGACAATCGACCTGTGATTCTCAAGGTTCTCAGAGAAGACTATCCTACCCCCACGGAACTGACTCAATATAAACAGGAATATGAAATTACCCACAACCTGAACCTAGAGGGTGTTGTCAAGGCTTATAGCTTAGAAAAATATCAGAATACCCTGGTGATTATCTTCGAGGATTTTGGCGGCCAATCCTTGAATATATTGCTTAATCAGCAAAAGTTCACACTCCAAGAATTTCTCCACATTGGCATCAAAATTGCGGAGGGTTTAAGCTCCCTTCACGCCGCCAACATTATCCACAAGGATATTAACCCATCCAATATAGTTTTTAACCCAGCCGCCGACCAGCTCAAACTCATCGATTTTGGTATCTCCACCGTCTTGACGCGAGAAAGTCCCACCCTCAAAAATCCCAATGTTTTAGAAGGAACTCTTGCCTACATTTCCCCAGAGCAAACCGGGAGGATTAATCGCTCGCTGGATTACCGCACTGATTTTTACTCCCTCGGTGTCACCTTTTATGAACTGCTGACTCATCAACTTCCCTTTGAAACCACCGACCCCTTGGAGTTGGTGCATTGTCATATTGCCAAACAGCCGGTTCCACCCCATCTAGTAAAAGGAGAACAAAACTGCCCCAAAGCAGTTTCAGATATTGTCATGAAACTGATGGCCAAAACCGCTGAAGAAAGGTATCAAAGTCCCTGGGGAATGAAAGCAGATTTAGAAAAATGTATGGCTCAGTTACAATCTCAGGGCAAAATATTAGAATTCTCCCTCGCTTCTCAAGATATTGCTGACAAATTTCAAATTCCGCAAAAACTTTATGGTAGAGAGGGAGAAGTTGCAACTTTGTTAGCTGCTTTTGAACGGGTAGCAGTAGGGGAAAAGGGAGAGAGGGGGAGAGGGGGAGAGGGGGAGAGGGGGAGACGGGGAGAGGGGGAGACGGGGAGACAAGGGGACGAGGGGACAAGGGGACAAGGAGACTTAGGGGAGAAGAAAGAGAAATCTAGAATCCACAATCCATCTGCGCTTTACTCGGCGACGGAGTCTAAATCCAAAATCGAGATGATGTTGGTGTCGGGTTATGCGGGTATCGGTAAGTCAGCACTGGTTAAAGAAATTTATAAGCCCATCACCCAAAGTCGAGGTTATTTTATTTCCGGTAAATTTGACCAGTATCAGCGTGATATTCCCTATTATGCAGTAATTCAAGCTTTCACTGAATTAGTCAAGCAACTGTTAACGGAAACCGAAGCACAACTTAAAGGGTGGCGAAAGAAATTAGAAGCTGCTGTTGGTGCCAATGGTCAGCTGATTATTGATGTGATTCCAGAAGTAGAACTAATTGTCGGTAAACAACCAGCAGTACCGGAAATCCCAGCAGCGGAATCTCAAAATCGCTTTAATCTAGTGTTTCAAAACTTCATTAGGGTGTTTACTCAGCCAGAACATCCCCTAGTAATGTTTCTGGACGATTTACAGTGGGCGGATGCTGCTAGCTTGAAGCTAATGCAACTGCTGATGACGGCACCCGATCTCGGCTATCTCTTTTTGATTGGAGCATATAGAGATAACGAAGTAAGTGGAGCTCATTCCTTAATGCTAACTATAGATGCAATTAGACAAGCTGGGACAATTGTCAATCAAATCTACCTGTCACCTTTGAACTGCTCTGTCGTTACTGAGTTAATTGCAGATACCCTCAAAGTGCGGTCAAAAGTTAAGCCTCTGGCAGAATTAGTGTTGACAAAAACCAATGGTAATCCTTTCTTTGTGAGAGAGTTTTTTAAATCGATCTATGCAGAAAAGTTGTTGCAGTTTGACCACAAAAACCTCAGTTGGCAGTGGGATTTGGGGCTAATTAAAGCAAGGGAGATTACTAATAATGTAGTTGAACTGATGGCAGATAAAATTCAAAAGTTGCCAGATAACGCACAACAGATATTAAAGCTGGCAGCAATAATTGGCAATCAGTTTGAGCTTGAAACCTTGGCAATTGTTTCAAAAAAATCACCCAGAGAAGCTGTACTATCTCTGCACGAGGCAATGGCAGAAGGTCTAGTTTTACCCAAAGGCGATGCCTACAAGTCAATTGAGCTAGATGTGCCACAGCTAGCAGGAGGGTTAACAGTTGAATACCAGTTTGTACATGATCGGATTCAACAAGCAGCATATTCCCTTATTCCTGAAGTAGAAAGGCGAAGGGTGCAGCAACAAGTGGGACAACTGATGTTGCACAATACTCCATCGTACCAGCTAGAAGAGAAAATCTTTGATATCGTCAACCAACTGAACTTTGGCTCTGAACTAATTAACTTTCAGTCAGAAAGGGATGAACTTGCTCAGCTAAATCTGATGGCAGGTAAGAAGGCAAGGGCATCTGCAGCCTATGAATCGGCTTTGAGATACTTGGAAATAGGTATCGAACTATTAAGAGAAAATAGCTGGCAGACTCAGTATAATCTGACCTTAAAACTCTACGAGACAGCAGCAGAAGCAGCATATCTCAGTGGCGATTTTGAGCAGATGGAGAGACTGGCACAGGTTGTACTGCAACAAGCTTCGACCCCACTAGACAAAGTCAAAGTCTATGAAGTCAAGATCCAAGCCTATATAGCACAGAATCAGCTTCTTTTAGCAATAAATACTGGCTTAGAATTGCTAAAGCTTTTGGGAGTAAATTTTCCTGCTGTGCCCAACAAACTGAATATTTTGCTGGAACTGGTCAAAACCAAGTTGGCTTTGGCCGGAAAAAAGATTGAACAATTAAAAAATTTGCCAATTATAGTCAACCCTTATAAAAAAGCAGCTATGTCTATCCTGTCAATGATAGATTCTCCTTGCTATATAGCAGCTACTAATCTCTTACCGCTTGTTATATTTAAAAAGGTCAATTTATCAGTCAAATATGGAAATTCTTCTACCTCTGCCTTTGCCTACGCTGCTTATGGAGTAATTTTGTGCGGGCTACTAGGCGATATTGAGACTGGTTATCAATTTGGTCAACTGGCTCTAAGTTTGTTGTCGCGGTTCGATGCCCAAGCAATAAAATGTAAAACATCTTTCTCGGTTAATTCCTTTATCCGTATCTGGAAAGAACATGTTAGTTATACGTTGAAACCTTTGCTGGATGATTATCAGATTGGATTAGAAACAGGAGATTTTAATTATGCTGCTGGCTCCATACACACATACAGCCAGCATTTATATCAAATCGGTAAACAACTGACAGTAGTGGAACGGGAGATGACCAGGGGAATTAAACAACATAGTCAACTCAATATTGTTGTTCACCAAAAAATATATCTGCAGGCAGTTTTGAACTTGATGGGTAATTCTGAGAATCCCTGCTATTTAATAGGTGAATATTACGATGAAGAAAAAATGCTGCCTTTGCATCAGCAATCTAATCATAAAACAGCAATTTTTATCGCATATTTTCAGAAACTAATTCTCTGTTATTTGTTTGAAGATTATCTGCAAGCTATGGAAAATGCCTCTCTAGTAGAAAACTATTTAGATGCTGCCCTTGCTTCCCTGAGCGTTGCTATATTTTTTTTCTACAGTTCTCTAGCCAAGCTAGCAGTATATACTCAAAGCAATAGAGCTACTCAAAAGCACCTTCTGAATCAGGTAAAAGCTAACCAGAAAAAGATGAAAAAATGGGCGCATTATGCCCCGATGAACTTTCTCCATAAATTCTATCTGGTAGAGGCAGAGCGGCATCGAGTTCTCGGTCAATATACTGAGGCAATGGACAATTATGACCGTGCCATTTCCCTAGCTAACGAACATGAATATCTTAATGAAGAAGCCCTAGCTTACGAACTAGCAGCTAAGTTTTATTTGGCAAAAGGTAACAAGAAAGTGGCTGAAACTTATATGAAACAGGCTAGGTATTGTTATGTTAAGTGGGGTGCAACTGCCAAGGTTAAATATCTCGAACTCAAATATTCCCAATTACTCGCTACAGTTTCTAAGCCACCAATTATTTCAGAAATCAATAATGAAGAGGTTACTATCTCCAGCGAAACCAGTCAAGAAGTACTGGATTTAAAAACTTTGATTAAAACTTCTCAAGCTCTTTCTCAGGAAACAGATTTAGGGAAACTATTAGAGACCTTAATGAAGTTTGTTATTGAAAATGCTGGAGCCCAAAAAGGCTTTCTGATTTTGTCAAAATCTGACCAACTCGCCATTGAAGCAGAGGGTAAGCTGGAGGGAGGCATAAAAATCTTGCAATCTTTTCCTGTACAAAAGAGCGACGATATTTCGCTTAAAATTGTTAATTCTGTTTACATAATCAAAGAAAATGTAGTTTTAAATAATGCCTGTTTTGAAGGAATATTTGCTAGCGATAATTATATTATTAGCAATCAAATAAAGTCTGTTTTATGCTCACCAATTCTCAGTCAAGGAAAGCTAATTGGCGTAATTTATTTAGAAAATAACTTGGTGGTTAATGCTTTTACTGATGATCGACTGGAAGTCTTGAAATTGATTTGTTCTCAAGCTGCAATTTCTATAGAAAATGCACTCTTGCGTCAAAAAGAAGAAAATCAAGTCTTTGAATATCAAGTAGGAGGATCTTTAACTACAGATGCTCCTACTTATGTAGTCAGACAGGCAGACTTTGACTTCTATCAAAGCTTGAAATCGGGCAAGTTTTGTTATGTACTGAATTCCCGACACATGGGGAAATCTAGCTTGCGCGTGCGCACTATGAACAGACTACAAGCAGACGGTATTGTCTGTGCATCTGTCGATCTCACCGCAATTGGTAGTAAAAATATTACTGTGGATCAGTGGTATGCAGGGATGATGTATAGCTTGGTCAACAGCTTAAAGCTCTCTAAGAAATTTGACTTCCGAACCTGGTGGCGTACTCTGGATTTCTTATCTCCAGTGCAAAGATTTAGTGAGTTTATCAATCAAGTTGTGCTTAGAGAAGTTGACGATAAAATTGTATTTTTTGTAGATGAAATTGATAGTACTCTGGGATTAAATTTTAATATGGATGACTTTTTTGCTGCCATTAGGTCTTGTTATAATAATCGCGCCGATTATTCAGAGTATAACCGGATTACCTTTGTCTTATTAGGGGTGGCAAGTCCGTCTAGTTTGGTGCGAGATAAAAACTGCACTCCCTTTAATATTGGAACTGCGATCGCCCTCTCAGGTTTTCAACTTCATGAGGTGCAACCTTTGGTTAAGGGACTAGCACCGAAATATAGTAATCCCCAAGCTTTACTTAAAGAAGTGTTAGCTTGGACAGGGGGTCAACCCTTTCTCACCCAAAAGATTTGTAACCTGATCTTGAATTCCCAGACTCCGATAACTGAAGGGAAGGAAGCGGAGTGGCTTGAGAACTTAGTCCGAACAGAGGTGATTGAAAATTGGGAATCTAAAGACGATCCAGAACATTTGAAAACGATTCGCAATCGCCTGCTTAGAAGTGAATCCACTTCTAGTCGCTTACTGGAGATGTATCAACAAATTTTGCAGAAGGGAGAAATATTAGCAGATGATAGTCCAGAACAAATGGAGTTGCTCTTGTCTGGATTAGTATGTAAGCGGCAGAGTAAGCTCAAGGTCTATAATCGGATTTATGAAGCTGTCTTTGACTGCGGTTGGGTTGAGAGAACTCTCTGACTTTTCAGTTATGAGGTTATTAACAAAGAGATAAAGAGGGGATAGTGTTGGGTTTTGTTCTTCCATAAGAGCGGCGATTGCACTAAGCAACAGCAAAATCTGTGTATTGTCGCATTTTTGGTTCATGAAAGGCTAAGACAATATCTTCTTTGGTAACTCCAGCACGGACGAGATCGTTCGCAATTCCTTCTTCTGTCCAGTCTTCCTCAATCCAGAATTTTCCTTCTCGAAGACGAACATAAACGGTCATTCCCGTAATTCTTTCTCCTTTTTGCCATCCTAAATTCATCCAAATATAGTGGCCATTTGCTTCATCGGTAATCAGAAAGCTCTCAATCGCTTCATTAGGACGTTTTTTACATAATTCGACATATTCAGTTAAAATCTGTTGAATAATTTTGGGGTATTGGGCTAATTTATCCATTGTCTTACCTCTTCTAACTCAGTATCTACAACGATTAAGGGAAGCTGATGTCTATTGACGATTAATTGAATCACATCTGATGTGAATCGGCTGGGCGCAACAGGCAACAGCAAGGGATTGAAGCTCTTTACACTTCTTAACATAGTGTTGTTTATTTATGTCCGACTACTTAGTCACCAGTCACCTTGAAACACCTTCTAAGCGATCGCGGAAATACTGCTGGTATAATTCACAACGGAGTGTTACCTCATTTCCCTTCAAATGCACCAACCCCATGCTATGTAACTTAAACACCTCCAGGGACTCCAACTGCACTGGAGAGCTAGCCTCGAGGGCCATTTTCAGAGCCTCAGATAGATTTGACTGTTGTTGGAGATTCCATAAATGCCTGCGCAGATGATCGCTGAATGGTCCTGCTTCTGTGGGCGCCTGGTGCAATAGTTCCTCAAGAGTCATGTCGTGTCGAGCAAGATGATAAAGTGCCAAGCGTACTAGATAAGGGTGTCCCCCAACCATTCCCATCAGTTGCTCAACCTGGGTAGGATTCCAGTAGAGTCCATGTCGGTGGGCTAAATCTTGCACCTGAGATGGGGTAAATTCTGGCAACTCAATGGAGAGCCCAACATTAAACGGGGATTGATTAATATTGAGGGGAATATAAACTTCCGTAGAGTGTACCAGTAGTAATCGGAGTTTTTGCCACACTTCACTATCCTTGGCTTCCTCATGCCAAGAACGCAGGAGAGCAAAAAAGTCATCTGCCAGGAAAGGATGTGGGAAAATATAGTTTACCTCTTCCAACGCCAGCACCAGAGGTTCGTCTAGTTGTGCCAGCAGATAATTCTCAAAGTAATCCTTGCAGCTTGTTTTAGAGCCAAAAATGTCATCCCAATAGTCCGCTGTCTGATTGGGCAATTGCAATCCCCGACTTACCCTAGCGCAAAACCATTTGAGAAATAGATCTAAGTCTTGGAAAATTTGGTTATCTGCTAGCTGAAAGTTCAAAGTCACTGTGGGATAACCTTGTTGAGCTGCGTGATGGAGAATTCTCGCCATCAGGGAAGATTTGCCCATCTGTCGGGGAGCTTTGATCCGGATCAGTGACCCCGGCTTCAAAATGGTCTGGCAGGAACGAGATTCAATGGGAGGGCGCTCGATATAAAATTTAGAACCCAGTTTAACTTGCCCCTCTGGTAACTCTAGGTCGGCAACAGGGGATGGAGGAGCAGGCTTGTTTCCCGTACCTTCTGTGCTTGGTACTGTTTTCTCTTGCTCCCCCCCGACTGAAAGTGGGTTGGTCAAACCTGGGTCATCTTGCTCTTTTAGTTTGGCGGCTTTGACTTGTGCCAATAGTGGTTGGACTGTACCAGAAGTGGAGTGGTTGATGCGCTCTAGAGCAGCTCGAAAAGTCTTCTTGCTGACCTTTTCTGCTAATCCTTGAGAAAGTAGCTCCCAGAGCGCAGCCCCAACCATCTTGACATGGGTCTCAGAGCAGTAGCAAGCTTCGGCAATTTCCTCATATTTTTGTCCTGACCAGGCCCCTCGAAAGATAGCTGCTTGTAGGGTACTGAAGTGCTTGCCTGTCTTGGCAAAGACTAAAGCATCTGCCACAGCTAATGCTGCTTCGACTTCCATAGATTATTACGCTCCACAGCTTCACAGATTATACCTGATCATACTTAATCATACTTTTGAAACTTTTTTCTTTCAACCTTGCCAATTATCTGGGTCAAATATCTTGTTCAAAATACCTACTTTCTGCCAATTTTTCTGACTGAAAAATCTGAAATAGCAGTCTATTGTTGTTAATAACAACGTTGAACTGTAATTCATCGGGATTAAAGGAGGAACTTATGGCTAAACAAAAGCCAGAGAAGTTCACTGCTACTGCTACACCAGAAAAACCCCGCCAACAGAAGCCCTTTGTCCAAGCCGAAGGGGAACTGACTGAAGCACAATTGGAAGCGATCGCCGGAGGCGGACTTGGTTTCAACTAATCCACAATTGAGACTCAAAGGAGGAACTTATGGCTCAACAAAAGCGAGAAAAGTTCACTGCTAGAGTCTTCAACTCTAGCTCTTGGGTGACCTGTCCCAGGCATAATCCTCAGGCTAAAATGCGACTGTTCTGTTTCCCCTATGCTGGTGGGAGAGCCTTAATTTTTCGCCCATGGTTCGAGCAGTTACCCCCGACAGTTGAGGTTTGTCCACTCGAACTGCCTGGAAGAGGGAAACGGCTCAGGGAATCTCTCTTCACTCAACTCTCGCCTCTAGTTCGCGCCCTCGCCCCCGCTCTTCTTCCTTATCTAGACAAACCGTTTGCTTTCTTTGGTCATAGCATGGGTGGGTTAATTAGCTTTGAACTTGCCTGTCTTCTGAGTAGAGAGTATGGTTTCAGTCCAGTTCATCTATTTGTGTCTGGTTGTCGCGCCCCGCAACTTCCTGCTAGACAACCCTTGATCCATAGGTTACCAGAGCCATTATTTATGGAGCGATTGCGTTACCTGAGTGGGACTCCAGAAGGCGTGTTGGCAAATGATGAATTGAGGCAATTGTTTTTACCGATTCTCAGAGCAGACTTTACCATTCTCGAAACTTACACCTATACCCCTGAATCTCGTCTCAATTGTCCGATCTCAGTATTTGGGGGCTTACAAGATCCGGAGGTCAGTTTTGATGAACTGGAAGCCTGGCGGGAGCAGACGAATACGGCTTTCTCACTTCAGATGCTCCCTGGCGATCATTTCTTCTTACACTCAGCCCAATCACAGATAATTCAGTACCTTGTCTCACATCTAGATTGGATCGTTCGTGAGGTTATCGCTAGTTAGTTAATTCGTCTGCCAAGAGACGATTAATGGGCAATAACAAGATTTTTCCTAATCTGAGTTATTTAAGGAGCAGTTGAACAACAATGATGAGTCGTAAATCGTTATGCCTGGAAGGAAATTGCATCGAGCTTAGCAAGATTGAGGCAGTCATTCGAGATCTTCCTTCAGTTAAGGACTGTACCGTATTGGTGAGGGAGACAGAAACCTCACAAAAGGAGCTAGTCGCCTATGTGGTATCGGCTGAACCGTTGACAATGGATCAGTTACAGTCCCATCTCCTGCAGGTTTTACCAACCGCTTTTCTACCCAGTGCTTATGTTCCTATCTCTAGCATTCCCCTCACATCTGATGGTCTAGTAGATAAACAGGCGCTTACTCGTCTACCCGTAATGGACGAGACACTGAGACAGCAATGGAAAAAGACATTACACTCACTCCCTAATCTTGAGGAGGTGAAAGTTGTCATTCAAGAAAAGAACGAGCGGCAATTGCCATTACATCTATCGGAGTTGCTACCAGAGTGGAACGGGAATCAGAAGACAGTTAGTGAACAGACTAACGTAACTACTCCTGTTTCTTCTGCAATGGCGTTTACCCATACTGAACCTCAGAAGCTGGCGCTCAGTGATGGGGGTCCTTTGGTGATTGAAGAAGATGCTCCCAAAACCCTAACGGATGCCTTAATCCAAACAGTACGCCGCTATCAGGATAAAGGCATTATTTATATTCAACCGGATGGCTCAGAAATCTTTCAAACCTATGGGGAACTGTTATCAGAAGCCAAATGTATCTTAACTGGCTTATCTCAAATGGGCTTAAAACCCAATGACAAAGCCATTTTACAGATAGAAAACCTTAGAGATTATTTTCCGACGTTTTGGGCCTGTCTGTTGGGGGGGATTACTCCCGTAACGGTAGCGGTTGCTCCTTCTTCTGACGCAACTAACGGTGTCGTTAATAAGTTATTCAATACCTGGAAATTGCTCAATCATCCACCGATTTTAGCTAGTGACACCCTAATCGACTCCCTTTCGGGGCTTAAGTATTGTCTGCCAATGGAAGATCTGACGGTTTTGTCAGTCAGTCAACTCCGCAACCATCCTCCCACCGCTCAAATCCATCCCAGCCATCCCCAGGAGGTTGTCTTCTTTCAACTGACTTCAGGCAGTACGGGACTGTCTAAGTGTATCCAGGAAACCCATCACGGCATTATTTGCCATATTCATAGCTCAAAACAATTTAACGGTTATCAATCCGATGATATTTCCCTCAACTGGCTTCCCGTCGATCATGTTGTCCCTATTCTGACCTATCACCTAAAGGATGTCTATCTCGGCTGTCAGCAAGTACAAGTTCCCACCCACCTCATTTTAGGCGCTCCCTTAAAATGGTTAGATTTCCTCGAAAAATACCGAGTTACCCACAGTTGGTCCCCTAACTTCGGCTTTAAATTAGTCAGCAATCACCTTGCCAAAACCCCCAACCGTACCTGGGATCTGTCTTCCCTCAAGTTCTTAATGAATGCAGGGGAGCAGGTGACGTTACCCGTTGTCCGTGGATTCCTAGAGTTAGTTGCCCCCTTCAAGTTGGCTTCCCAGGTGATGCAGCCTGCGTTTGGCATGGCTGAGGTGTGTACCTGCATGACGTATCAGAATCACTTTGGCATTGGAACAGGAGTTCACTGTTTCAAAAAGGATTCCTTAAATGGGAAGTTGCACATAGCAGACGAGGAGGATACCCAAACGGCGACGTTTGTTGACCTGGGTTCACCCGTACCAGGGGTTCAGATCCGCATTGTGGACAACAACAACCAACTGCTTCCAGAGGGCGTGATTGGTCGTTTGCAAATCAAAGGAGACGTCGTCACCCCTGGTTATTTCAACAATGACACTGCTAACCAAGCCGCATTTGTAGGGGATGGCTGGTTTGATACGGGAGACTTAGGCTTTATTCTAAATGGTCGTCTCACCCTGACAGGTCGAGAGAAAGAATTAATTATTATTCATGGCGCGAACTACTATTGCTATGAAATTGAGGATCAGATCTGTGAAATCGAGGGCATAGAACCCACCTATGTAGCTGCCTGTGGGATAGATAATCCTGAAACGGGGACAGAGGCATTGGCGATTTTCTTTACGCCACAGGTTGAAGGAATAGAAGCCAATATCCCCCCGATTCAAACCATACGGACGAAAGTGACCGCTAACTTAGGGATTAATCCAACTTACGTGATTCCCGTAGCTAAGTCAGCATTCCCTAAAACCACCAGTGGCAAGATCCAACGGTCAAAACTGAAACAGTTGCTGGCAGAGGGTTACTTTGCAGATGTCCTCAAAACGATCGATCGCTATCTTGAAAATGCCAATACTCTCCCCGACTGGTTCTACCGCCCCATCTGGCGACGGAAGGAAGTTATCCCCAGTGTTGACCCTATCCCGACAGGCGGTTATCTGGTGTTTCTGGATCGCTCAGGATTAGGGAATTGTTTGGGAGCGCAACTTAAACAATTGAACCAATCCTGGATTGGAGTTGAGTCGGGAGCAGAGTTTGTCAAGCTCTCAGCGAATCGTTATCAGATCAACCCATCCAATCCCGATCACTATCGACAACTGTGGCAGTCCCTCGCCGATGAGGGGATAACCATCAATCAGATTCTCCATTTGTGGACCTATGACGAACAGGGAGAAATTGTTAGTCTGGATGCACTAGAACAAGCTCAGGAATTCGGCATTTATAGTCTCCTGTTTTTGGTTCAGGCACTGGCGCAGGCACAGGATAGGAACTGCGATCGCCTGAATTTGCTGGTTGTCTCCCGTTACGTCCAGGCACTTCACCCTGAAGATGACATTGCCTATGAGAAAACGCCGATTCTGGGCTTGTGTCAAGTCATTTCTCAGGAAATGCACTGGTTACACTGTCGTCACGTTGATTTAGCCACAGAATCCGTTGAGCTTAATACTACTTATTTATTCCAAGAGCTAAGGACGGTTAACGGAAAGCATAAGGTTGCCTATCGCCAAGGACAACGTTTCATTCCCCGGCTGGAAAAGGTTGACTGGCAGCAGGAAACCAAGCAGGAACTCCCCTTTAGACGTGGCGGCATTTATCTGCTCAGTGGTGGACTTGGAGGTATTGGTGTTGAGATTGCCAAGTACCTGCTACAGGATTATGACGGTCGGCTCATACTCATTGGCAGAACGGTTCTTCCTGCAAGAAGTGAGTGGGATGTTCATCTGAAGCAGTCAGATAGCATGGCTGAACGCCTCAAGGCTTATCTGGAATTAGAACAGTTGGGAGGAGACATCCACTATGAAGCGGTTGATACTTGCGATCGCGCTCAGCTACAGCTCATTGTTGAACAGGCGCAGTCTCGCTGGCAAGGTACCCTCGAGGGGGTGATTCATCTGGCTGGCTTGTTTCAAGAGCGTTTACTCAAGGATGAACGTCGAGAGAGTTTTGCGGCTCAGTTGCGGGCAAAGGTGTTGGGAACTTGGGTGTTACATAAACTGCTCAAAGACAACCCTCAAGGGATTTTCATCACCTTTTCCTCAGTCGTCAACGGGATGTTTGGGGGAGCAATGTCAGGGGCTTATGCCGCCGCTAACAGCTTCTTGGATGGGTTCTCCCACTATCAGCGTTCTCACCTGGGTTTACAGAGCTACTGCTTTAACTGGAGTATGTGGGATAAGGTGGGCATGAACCGCGACTACCCCATGAAAGACCTCTTTTATGGGCGTGGTTTCCAGCCTATCACCGTTGAGCAGGGATTACAGTCTCTATTGGTGGGTTTGTCCCATCTTCAGCCCCATCTGGTAGTCGGCTTGGCGGGTGAAAATCCTCAGATTCGCCCCTATCTCGAAATTCCCTCAACGGGTGTACAGCAATTAGTGGCTTATAGTTCGCCCCAATTGCCACCCTTGGAGCAGTTACAGAATTTGACAGTATTGGATCGCTTTGGTACCCCCAGCACCTGTGAGGTTTTACCGATGGCAGCTATGCCACAAACCCCAACAGGGGACCGCAAGCATCCGGCATCCCAATCCCCAACTACCCCACGTTCTGAAGCCGAACGGCAGATCGCGCAGATTTGGCAGGAAGTTTTAGGCATTCCCCAGGTGGGTATTGATGACAATTTCTTTGCCCTTGGCGGGAGTTCCTTACCCCTGATTCAAATTCATACTCGCTTACAAACCCTCTTTGGGCATGAAATCTCCATTGTAGATCTGTTCAAATATCCTACCATTCATAGGTTTGCTCAACACTTAAATCAAGCTGACAGCTCTGTTAAAGACACTCAGCCTCCTCCAAAACTGACTCAAATACTGAACATCCGTAAAGCATCCATCCAACGACAAAGACAACGCAGACAAAAGATAAGACCTCTTGCATAGAACAGGGAACAGGGAACGGGGAACGTGACGAGAGCAGGGACTCGCTAGACTTCGTCGCTGCTCCGCAGAGCGCTCAAAGGCAAAAGGCAAAAGGCAAAAGGCAAAAGTAGGGAGCAGGGGGAGCTCCCGGGAGCAGGGGCTCTTTGGGAAACGACTCATTTAGGACTGCTATATTCCCTATTCCTCATTCCCCATTACCTATTCACTATTCCCTATTCCCTATTCCCTATTTCCTCTTCCCTATTCCCTATTCTCCATTGCCTATTCCCCATTACCTATTCCCTATTTCCTCTTCCCTGTTGCCTGTTGCCTGTTGCCTGTTGCCTGTTGCCTATTTCCTCTTCCCTGTTGCCTGTTGCCTGTTGCCTGTTGCCTATTTCCTCTTCCCTGTTGCCTGTTGCCTGTTGCCTGTTGCCTAATTCCCTGTTCCCTGTTCCCTGTTCCCTGTTCCCTATTCCACCAGTGAGGTGTCCCGATGACTCAATCGCAAGCAGTAAAGGCAATGAATGAATTAGAAAATGATTTAGCCATCGCCATTGTTGGTATGTCCGGTCGTTTTCCAGGTGCTAAGAATCTCGAGCAGTTCTGGCACAATCTGCGAGACGGTGTGGAATCCATTTCCTGGTTCTCAGACGAAGAACTCAAGTCTGAAGGGATAGACTCTGAGTTATTGGATAACCCTAACTATGTCAAAGCCAGTGGCATTTTATCTGATGTCGATCAGTTCGATGGGTCGTTCTTCGGGTTTAGTCCCAAAGAAGCAGCAATGCTCGATCCCCAACACCGCTTATTTCTAGAGTGTGCTTGGGAGTCTTTAGAAAATGCAGGTTACGATCCGGACACCTATCAAGGGTCGATTGGGGTGTTTGCCGGGGCAGGAATGACCCTCTATGCTGGGGCTGGCATGACCGATTATTTTCTCCACAATCTCTATCCCAACCGCGATTGCATGGCTTCATGGGACGGTTTCCAAGCGAAACTAGCAAATCATCAAGAATTCCTTCCCACCCGTGTTTCTTACAAACTGAACCTCACCGGACCGAGTATCAATGTTCAAACCGCCTGTTCCACTTCATTGGTTGCCGTTCACTTAGCGTGTCAGAGCTTGCTCAATGGGGAATGCAACATGGCTTTGGCGGGGGCGGTTTCTGTCCATCTTCCCCAAAAGGCGGGTTATCTTTATCAAGACGGGATGATTCTCTCCCCCGATGGTCACTGCCGGGCATTTGATGCTCAAGCCCAGGGAACAATTGGGGGCAACGGTGTCGGTGTTGTGGTCTTAAAACGTCTGGCGGATGCGATCGCCGATGGAGATCTTATCCATGCCGTTATCAGGGGCTCAGCCATCAATAACGATGGCTCAGGGAAAGGAAGCTACACCGCTCCTAGTGTGGATGGTCAAGCAGAAGTGATTGCGATGGCTCAAGCTGTGGCTGGTGTGGATGCGGAAACCATTACCTATGTGGAAACCCATGGCACTGGAACGTTATTAGGGGATCCCATTGAAATCGCTGGACTGACCCAAGCATTTCGTACCAGCACCCAGAAAACGGGCTTCTGTGCCATTGGTTCGGTAAAAACCAACATCGGACATTTAGATACCGCAGCAGGGATGGCAGGCTTAATTAAGATGTCTTGGCACTCAAACACAAAATACTACCGCCTAGCCTCCATTTTCAACAGCCCAATCCTAAGATTGATTTTGCTAACAGTCCCTTTTATGTCAATCAGCAGTTGTCTGAATGGAAAACTAACGGAACACCTCGACGAGCTGGGGTCAGTTCCTTTGGGGTTGGCGGCACGAATGCCCATGTCTTGTTAGAAGAGTGGGTGCAACCCGATCGAAACAGTCGAAATACGAAGCCGCAGGAAACAGAGCAGCAGCTTTTACTTCTCTCTGCCAAAACTCCATCTGCGTTAGAAAAAGCAACCGTTAACCTAGCTAACCATCTCAAACAGCATCCCGAACTCAACTTGGCAGATGTAGCATATACCCTCAGCGTCAGGCGTAAAGGGTTCAAGCATCGGCGGATGCTAGTCTGCTCGGAGCTGGCAGAAGGGATCGATGCCCTAAGGACCCTCGCGCCCAAACAGGTGTCAACCCAGACCACTGAAGCTAAGAACCCACCTGTCGTCTTTATGTTTTCCGGTCAGGGTTCCCAGTATGTGAATATGACACGAGAACTGTACCAGGTTGAGCCAATTTTCCGCAAGCAGGTCGATCGCTGTTGTGAATACCTGAAATCCCATTTGGGATTTGACTTAAAGGAGGTGCTGTATCCCAGTGACAATGGTATCGAAGTGGCAGCCGAGCAACTGAAACAGACAGCCATCACCCAGCCTGCTTTGTTTGCGATTGAATACGCCCTGGCGAAATTATTGATGGCGTGGGGCATTCGTCCAGTGGCAATGATCGGTCATAGCTTGGGTGAGTATGTCGCTGCAACTTTGGCGGGGGTTTTCTCCCTAGAAGATGCCTTATTCCTAGTGGTCGCCCGTAGTCAATTGATGCAGTCAATGCCTCCAGGGGTAATGCTGGCGGTTCCCTTATCTGAACAGGCTGTGCAACTCTTCCTCAATGAGTCACTGCAAGTCGCGGTAATCAACGGACCTTCCAACTGTGTCGTTTCGGGAACAATAGCAGCCATTGACGCATTAGAGCAACAGCTAATACAACAAGGCTTAGAGTGTCGCCGTCTGCATACTTCCCATGCCTTCCATTCCCAGATGATGACACCGATCCTTGAGCCATTCACTGAGCAGGTTAAACAAGTTATCCTCAATCCCCCACAAATTCCCTACTTATCTAACATCACTGGTACTTGGAGTACAGTAGCTGAAGCCACCGCTCCGAATTATTGGGCAAAACATCTGCGTCAGACGGTACGGTTTTCTGAAGGCTTGCAACAGTTGTTCAAAGAACCAGGGCAAATACTCTTAGAAGTCGGTCCAGGACGGACATTATGCGCGTTAGCCAAACGGCATCCTGATAAAGCAACAGAACAAGTGGTACTCACTTCCGTCCGCCATCCTCGAGATAGTCAATCCGATGTTGCTTTCTTGCTTAATACCCTTGGTCAGCTATGGTTAGCTGGAGTAGCAATTGATTGGTCACAATTCTATGGCAATGAGCAGCGTCATTGTATCCCTCTGCCCACCTATCCCTTTGAACGCCAACGTTACTGGATTGACCCCCAAAAACCCGCAGACACGGTAACAACTTCGGGCAAAAAACTGGATATTGCTGATTGGTTCTACATTCCCTCTTGGAAACGCTCTTATCTACCTACCGATCGACCCAACTTACTGCCAATTTTGACCCTGCTCTTTATGGATGAATGGGGCTTGGGTTCTCAACTGGCCACTCAACTCAAACAAAACGGTCACGGGGTGATTTGTGTCAAAGCAGGAGCAGCTTTTGAGCAGCAAAGCGAGAACCAATATATCCTCAATCCTCGACACCCTCAAGACTACGACGCTTTGTTCAATGCACTCCAGGCACAAAAGCAATATCCAACAGCGATCGCTCATCTGTGGAGTGTGACAGACAATCCGCCCCAAGCATCGGGACTGGAAGGGATTGAGCAAGCGCAAGAGTTAGGATTTTACAGTCTGCTCTTTCTCAACCAAGCATTGGCAAAACAGAAGAAGATCGATGAGGTTCACATTACCGTTGTCTCTACTCACATCCAGTCAGTTACCGGAGAAGAGGTACTGTGTCCAGAAAAGGCGACAATACTTGGACTGGTTAAGACTATTGGACAAGAATATCTCCACCTCAACTGTCGCAGCATTGATGTAGTGATGCCCCAGCCAGGTACTCAACACGTCAAAAAACTCATCGACTGGCTACAGGCGGAATTGATCGCCCAATCAGAAGACAGAGTCATTGCCTATCGGGGAAATCATCGCTGGGTTCAAACCTTTGAGCCATTGCAATTAAAGCAATCTGATGCAACCCTTCCGTTGAGGGAACAGGACGTTTATTTGATTACAGGTGGACTCGGAAGCATTGGACTGGTACTCGCAGATTATCTCGCCAAAACCGTTCGTGCCAAACTGATCCTGACAGGGCGTTCCGCTTTTCCCGCCCGCGAACGTTGGGAACAATAGACATCTCCAGGAATTGCGAAGCAATTCCATCACTAGGTTTGAGATGCTTGCAATAATTCACAAATGCGATCGCTTTAAACGAAATAATAAGGCTTTGGCATATTTGTCAACACTAAATT
>JBFRWF010000102.1:0-44427 GCA_051439465.1 Xenococcaceae cyanobacterium
ACTAATTTTTAGAACCTTCTTCGTATTCTACAAAATGTATGTGGATAAGGATCGACATAGTTTGCTTTACGCTGCTTGCTCCCAGGCTTACTAAGTATTTTTACTTGTTATTCTTGAAAATTTAGCGTTAGCGTAGCGTGCGCAGCGCAGCGAGCATCGCCCGAAGTGTGAGCTTCATGCTACAGCATGAAGTGCGGAATGTGGGTTAAAAGTCAGCACCATCAAAGCCACCTCCATCGAAGCCGCCATCATCATAGTATCCACCTTGATCGAGGTACTCATCCTCATAAAGGTCATCGTAATAGTCCCTATCCTGGAGATACCCACCTTGATCGAGAATAATTGCTTCGGTCTGATCTCGCTCATCTCTGAGAGCATCCGCGATCGCCGCTCCGATCCCTACACCAATAATGCCAGTCACCACACCAGGAACTCCAGCTCTACTTCTACGTCGTCGATAGCCTCTTCGCACCTCTGTGCGAAATGCTCTTCTGCGGTTCCGTCGATAAGCTCTATTTGCGGGTCTACTCAGACGGGGGCGAACTCGTAGATTGCTGCGCCTGCCACGTCGTCGACTCCGCTGTGTTAGGAGAAAATCTTCGTTTTGAATGCGTTCAATAGGATTTGTAGTTTCGGCAAGACGATTAGTGGTTTTAAGATCCGCTGCCAAGGATATTTCAGGCAATCCTAGTATTGCCAACAGGATCACAGAGACACATTTTTTCTGGAACATTTATAACTGGCCCTCTTCTTGTTCTTTTGCAAGATGTTCCACAAATTCTTGCCAATCGGCAATCAGTTGATCGCATTTAGTGAAGTCATCAAGGGGTTTGCCGGTACCATAGCCAGCATTAGAAGCAAATAAAAATGCCAAGTTTGAGCCAAAATCCTGCAAGATTATTCCAGCGACTGCCAAAGCTTCATCGCCCACTCTTTCGACTGCTTCTTGATCTCCTTTTTGCATGTGGCATTGAGCCGCATATCCAGCAGAAAGACCAATTTCACTGATGTCGTTTTCTAACTTCTCTTTTCGAGCTGCTTCACTGTTTTCTTTTTGAGCTGCTTTAGTATCAGTTTCTTGGGCTCGAATTGTAGGGCCAGACAGCCCTAAAAATAACAATAAAGTTAATATTGTCAAAATTTGCGATTTGAACATAATACTTCTAAGCTGTGGATTAATCCAGTAGAAGTGTAACATCATCCATTACTCACTAGCAGTCCAGGCCCAGAACCCCTATATTGTTCCAAGACCATTTGCGCCAAGGGAATCGAGCGCCCCCCCAAATCCTTACTTTTCACGGCATCTTTCTGATTAAGGGAAGGGGTGACGGGGGGACGGGGAGACGGGGAGACGGGGAGACGGGGAGACGGGGAGACTCCTGGAGGCTTTCCTTCAACCAAACTTGAACTTCTGCGGCTTCAGCCTCACAGTCATTCAATTTTGCTAAGAACGCTGCTTTATATCTGCGCTTTGGACAAGCTTCTGCGAGATTAGCACAAACTGAACGAGGATGAGACAGAATTGATCCCACAGCATACTGGTATCGAGGGTTAATTCCAGATACTCTCCCTCCCAGCCGCTCTGGGATTGTAAAATAGCGGCTACGATCTCTGCGAATCGGAGGAGGTGCCGTTTATCTGACTGCTCAATCCATTGACTTAGTTGCTCTAGCAGTTAACGATATAGGAGAGGTATAATATCATGTCGGTTTGAACAACCATAATATAAACTATCGCGAAAGCAATGCAGAAAGTTATTAATCATATAAAAGAAAACCTATCCACCCAAATTCTAATCGCCTTGGTACTAGGAGTAATTGCTGGCTTATTTTGGGGGGAAATGGCCAGCTCTCTCAATTTTATCGGTGATGCTTTCGTGAGGCTATTTCAGATGCCTGTAATTCCCTATATAGTTGTGTCCCTCATCAGCAGCATAGGAAGACTCAACTATGAAGAAGCCAAGTCTATTTTTTTGAAGGGGGGAGCAATCATGCTTGGCTTATGGGGAATTATTCTGGCTGTGGTAATTATATTTCCTTTGGGCTTTCCCGCTTGGAAATCCGCCTCATTTTTCAGTACTAGCTTGCTAGAACCAGAAAAAAGCTTAGATTTATTAGCACTATTTATTCCCCTCAATCCCTTTACGGCAATGGCAAATACCATTATCCCTTCAGTGGTTTTATTCAGTATTGCCTTGGGTTTTGCCTTGATTCCCTATCAGAATAAACAACTGGTTGTTGACGTTTTCTCCGGTTTAGAAAATGGCTTGATGAGAATCACCCAATTTGTCGCTAAACTTACACCTTATGGAGTGTTTGCCATCATTGCTAGTTCCGCCGGAACTCTACCATTAGAAGCCTTTAAAAGACTGGGAGTTTACATTGTCATTCAAGCTCTAATCTCATTGGTATTGAGTATCTGGTTTTTACCTGGGTTAGTGGCTCTAATAACCCCCTTGAAATATTGGGATATTATTAAAGCCTTTCGCAGTCCTCTTTTAATTGCTTTCGCTACTGCCAATTTAGTCATTGCCTTACCTTTAATTATCGCTCGAAGCCGAGAACTTTTGAGCAGTCTGGATGAATCTTTGACACCAGACTCTCCAGAAATTGCCTCTCCTCCACAAGTGTTAGTACCTGCCTCCTATGTGTTTCCTGATATGGGACGGCTAATTTCCCTCTCATTCATTCCTTTTGCGGCTTGGTTTGGAGGATCATCACTGCCTTTCTCACAATATCCAGGATTTTTATTGGCTGGTTTAGCGAGTTTCTTTGGGGATGGACTTACTGCCATGCGCTTTCTCTTGAATTTGATGGGCATACCATCGGACATGATCCAAATCTACATCACTCTCGATCAAGTTTCGGTAGCTCGCTTCGGCACTTTACTGGCGGGGATGAATGCGGTTATCTTGGCTTTATTAGGAACTTGTGCTATTAACGGCTGGGTAAGGTTCCCTCGTCCTCGTATCGTTCGCTTCAGTATTATTTCTACTTTAGCAATTTTATTCACCCTTGGCTCGGTACACCTCTTTTTTACCTATGGTACTACTAACACCTATACCAAAGATAAGCTTTTGGCTAACTTGGAGTTATTACGGGTACGAAATGCTCAATCTTCTCAAGTCTTCCAAACCCCTCCTCCTCCTCTTCCTATCGAACCCACTAAGTCTCGTCTAGAGCAGATTGAAGAACGGGGTATTTTGCGAGTTTGTTATCAACCTAAATCCTATCCCTTGTCCTATTTCAATCAGAAAGGTGAATTAGTAGGATTAGATGTGGAGATGGCACACCTTTTTGCCAGTACGTTGGGGGTTAAGCTTGAATTTGTACCGCTTTCAGAGGGATTTAAAGAAACGCTAGAGATGATAGAACAGGGCTTGAAAGAAGGTTACTGCGACGTGATTGGTACCGCCATTCCCATTACACCAGAAAGTGCCAAAATATTTTATTTATCCGCACCCGTTTTAAACTATACCCTTGGGTTTTTAGTCGAAGATCGCTACAAAAACAAATTTAGCAATTGGCAATCACTACAAAAAATGGATTCTCTACAGTTTGGTTTTTCGGGTAGAGTTCCTTATTATGAAAACAAAATAAAAGGGCTGCTTCCCCAAGCAAATATTGTACAAATAGATACAATCCGCCAGACACTGGAAGACAAAGAAAGTAATCTTGATGCCATAATCTATACGGCTGAGTCTGGGGCAGCATGGACTTTGCTTTATCCAGATTATTCCATTGCTGTTCCTCAACCCGTTGTGTCAGTTCCTATAGCTTATGCTGTACCTCATGGAGAACAAGAATTACTCAATATTTTCAATGCTTGGTTGCAATTAAAGCAGCAAGATGAAACAATTAAATCCCTATTTGATTATTGGGTACAGGGAAAAGTAGAACAGGTTCAACCTCCTCGCTGGTCAATTATTCGTAATGTTTTACATTGGGTACAATAGCGATCGCTACTTAGGATTTAATGGAGGCGATCGCCCCTCACAACCCCTGAAACTGTTGCAACAACCAAGTCCCAACCTGACTTTTGGCTGATTTAGCACGGCTACCAACTTAAGGCGGGACACTATGGAGTAGGGAACTTCGGATCAGGGAACTTCGGATCAGGGAATAGGGAATAACGATTACAGAAGGCGATTTGTGAATTTTTTGAGTTTGAGGCTGTTTACATTTCTTAACTCAGGGGACAAAATTTATGTCCGACTACTTATCGCGACCTAATCATGGCTTGACAATTATTTAAATTATCTCCTACGATATAGATGGGATTGTGCAAAATGTGGGGTTCACCACGACCGAGATATAAACGCAGCGTTAAATATCCGAGATGAAGGCTTAAGAATAATCTCCTGTGGGACGCGGGAGACTGTCAAGGTCGGGAGAGTAAGACCAAGCAGAGGTCGCAAGTCTTCTGTTGTGGCTTCCCCCTGCGAAGTTGGAAGCCCACACTATAGCCGACAGGGTTAGTGTGGGTAATTCACAAACCCATCAAGTCCTATGGGAGCATAACAATGACTACAACTGAGCGTAAAACAGAGAAGACCAGGGAAATTCCAGGGATTGCCAGTGGCGTGATTCGTCTGAAGCCCCAACAATATATCCACGTTCTCGATAATAATACCGGGGTCACCCGTTTGGAAGTTGGTCCCCAAACGATTACCCTTCAGGATCATGAGCGGCTGATCCTAAAACCGGAACCCACGATCGTGGTACCGCCTCGCCATTATTGTGTCATCGCTAATCCGGTGCTTCGGGATGAGACAGGTGAACCAATCGCAGATCGGTATGGTCAAATTCGACTTAGGTATGGCGATCAAGAAATTCGCTTTGCTCAAGATCCCTTCCCTCTCTATCCAGGGGAAGAATTAGAAGGGGATGTAACCCAACTGCAAGTAGTTGAAACCAATCAAGCACTGCGTTTAAGAGCAATTCGGGATTTTACCGATACTGTGACGGTTGAGGGAGAAACCCAGACTCAAAACATTAACCGTTTAGCTGGAGATGAGTGGCTATTTGAAGGTCCGGGAACTTATATTCCCCGGGTTGAAGTTGAAGTAGTTGAGAAAGTTACTGCCAGTATCATTAAACCCAACCAAGCTTTACGCTTGATGGCACGGCAGAGTTGCATAGATCGTCAAGGAAATAGACGCAGAGCCGGTGAAGAATGGCTCGTCAGAGAAGAAGGAGCCTATTTGCCTGGAGTCGATGAAGAAGTAGTTGACATAATTAATGCTTACGTTTTGACCGAACAAAAAGCATTACATCTGAAAGCCAAGCGCACCTTTACCGATATTTTTGGTCGTCAGCGGAAAGCTGGGGATGAATGGTTAGTTACCTTTGAGGATGCAGAAATCCACATTCCCGATGTTTATGAAGAGGTGGTGGGGGAAGTTAAAATTACTACCCTGGGCGATCGCCAGTGGTGTGTTGTCCTTAACCCCATCGATGAACAGGGTAAACCCCAATTGGGAATGCGAGAGGTGCGCCAGGGGATAACTTCCTTCTTCCTCCATCCCGGGGAATCTCTGGAAACTGGAATTCGCAATGTTTATGTTCTGGGTGAGCAGGAAGCTCTATTGTTACAAGCTAAAGAAGCCTTTAATGAAGGGGAGCCAGAGAATCTTATTGAGCGTCAACCCGGTGATTTATGGATGATAACCGGACCGAGGGATTATATTCCCCGGGTGGAAGTGGAAGTCCTTGAAAGACGGGAAGCTATTCCCCTAGATAAGAATGAAGGCATCTATCTCCGTAATATTCAGACAGGGGAACTGAAGCTAGTGAGTGGATCTCAAGCTTATATGCTCAGTCCCTATGAAGAACTTTGGGAAAAAGAACTTCCACCAGTTGTTGAGGAACTAGTGGCGGTAAAAAATGACCCGGTTTCCGAGCGGGGTAGGTATCATTTTGTGAAAGGGGGCGATCGCCAAGGTGAACAATTAGAAGTCCAGACAATACCTGAACGGGATAAGACTAGAGCTGTTGTCTTTCACGTGCCTCAAAATGCAGCAGTGCAGATCCATGACTATAAGGAAAGAACGGCTCGAACCGTATTTGGTCCTGACTTGGTGATGCTAGGACCTGACGAAGCATTTACTGTGCTGAGTTTGTCGGGTGGGGTACCCAAACGACCTCATATTATCAAGTCTCTAGCTTTATTATTAGGCCCTGATTTTATGACGGATATCATTACCGTCGAGACATCAGATCATGCCAGACTTCAGCTGCGCTTGTCCTATAATTGGTATTTTGATGTGGATAGAAGCGATGAACAGGCAGGGGCAAAACTGTTCCAAGTACCTGATTTTGTGGACACTGCCTGCAAAGCGATCGCTTCCCGCGTCCGAGGTGCTGTAGCGGCGAAAAAGTTTGATGAATTTCATCGCAATTCTGCTCGGATTATCCGTGAAGCTGTGTTTGGCACCGATGAGGAAGGTCATGTTCTGGAGGAATTCCGGTTTAGCACCAATAACTTGGTGATTACCAACATTGACATTCAGTCAGTGGAACCAGTGGATGAGGAAACATTAAAGAGTCTGCAAAAGTCGGTTCAGCTTGCCATTCAAATTACCACAGATGCCCAAGAAGCAGCGGCGCGGCAGGATGCGGAGCGAATTGAGCAAGAAGCTAAAGCTAGACTGGAGCGACAGATAATTGTCGATCGGGGTGCGGCGGAAGTTGAACGCAAAAACCTCCTGGAATTACAGGCAGAAAACGCGGCAATTGAGTCTACAGGACAAGCGATCGCGGAAGCGAGGGCAAAGGCTGAAGCTGCTCAGATTGAAGGTGAATTGGCGGTGAATTTGGCACAGCAAGAAACAGAGGCGGCAAGGATTCGCCATGAAGCAGAGTTAGCGCAACTGAGAGCCCGTCAGGAGGCGGAATTAGCCCATCAAGAGGCGTTGAATAACCTGGAGATTGAAAAAGCGGAGCGCATGGCTCAAATCACCAGCTCCGAATTTGCTCAGAAGGTGGAAGCTATTGGTGCCCAGACAATTCAGGCGATCGCTCAAGCGGGACCCGAAATGCAGGCGAGATTGCTGGAAGCTCTTGGTCTTCAGAGTGTTTTGATTACTGATGGAAACAACCCGATTAATCTTTTTGGCACGGCTAATGGTTTGATTAGTCCTCCGATATCTGGTCAAAGTTCTGCTTCACAGTCATAATCGGTTTAAACGGGTTTTAGCTTTGCTCAGTCCTCTTTCATGTTTAATTATAATATCGAGCAGAATTTAGTTGTAGGGTGGGCATTTTCTGGGATGATTTTTGGGACAAATAATTTCACCATAAACAGAAAATGCCCACCTTGTTAGCACTAGATTGGTGGGCATTACTGATTAAAATATCTGCAAAAGGCATCAAGATTGGTAGCAATGCCCACCCTACGAAGCTTTCATGTTTAATTATAATATCGAGCAGAATTTAGTTGTAGGGTGGGTATTTTCTGGGATGATTTTTGGGACAAATAATTTCACCATAAACAGAAAATGCCCACCTTGTTAGCACTAGATTGGTGGGCATTGCTGATTAAAATATCTGTAAAAGGCATCAATTTACTAACATCTCAGCCAAAAAAGAAGACTGGGTTATTTTGTCATAGTCTAAACTTCAGTTATTAGTGTTTGCTCACACAGATATTATAAGCTATCTTTCATTTTTTATTATAATATCGAGCAGCTTGCGACCTATTAAAATGAAGTAATTTTTCATCTCCTAGCTGCTTTATCCCTGTAGGTTTGACTGGTTTCACCCCGAGAGAATTTAGTATTTCCCTAGCAACTGCTTTCCCTAAAAGTGGGGGGACAGAATTTCCGACTTGCCGAAATCCGTGCCATTTGGTAACATGAAATCTAAACCAATCGGGATAGGAGTGTAGCCGCGCTGCTTCCCGCACAGTAATACAACGCGGTCTTTCTGGATGAATCGGTCTTGGAGAAGTGTAAGCACCGCGATTAGTATCTGTTCCCGCCCTGAGAGTGTTGCATAACCCTTCGGTAGATAGCCGATAAAATCGACTTGTTTCCTCTCTTTTTCCCGGCTCTGTATGAGAAAATCTTTGAATAGATTGAGGAGTATGTTTTGTTCGCTTACTTGAGGTGAGCATACTATAATTGTAATAGCGATCGTAGGAGTAATCATCCTCAAAAGAGTAAAGACCGCGCATTTGTCCAGCATAATAACTTGGGTTTCCATACTCTGTTATTACCCAGTCTCTTTCCAGTAGTTCTGGGTAATTCTCAACTTCCGGTAGGTCGCCAATTGCTTCCGAAACTGTCGGAGTTATAGGAAGGGTTAAGCTGTCAGTACTGTTTAAATCTGGTTGAGTCAGAGGTTGGGGATATTTGGGTAAGTTAAGACCTTCTCTACATCCGAGCAGAAATAACCTTTCCCGGTTCTGAGGGACTCCATAATAAGCAGCATTAAGGACTTGATAGTTCTCCTCGACTTCATAACCGTTGGCTCTAAAAGAGCTGATTATTTCTTTAAGAAACTGCTGATGTTTTCCGATGGCGATTCCTGGGACATTCTCCATCACAAAGAACTTAGGTTGTAGCTCCAATGCCAAGCGCATGAAGTGAAAGACAAGGGAATTCAGAGGATCGTCGAGGTGGCGTTTTCCCATCAGGGAAAAGCCCTGACAAGGTGGACCGCCAAAGACAACATCAATCTTGCGATCGCCAATTAAAGACAAGTTCCTAATTTCTTCCCCTGTCGTATCAGTAACACTCCTGCACAAAATAGACCAGAAGGGAAAGTTAAACTCATGAGTAGCACAGTGGATCGGATCGAGTTCCACCGCAGCCAGCACGTTAAACCCTGCTTGTTCAAAGCCGAGAGTCATTCCGCCTGCGCCAGCAAATAAATCTACAGCGATTGGTCTTTTCTTGCTTTTCCCTCTAGCCATAGCTTGACAATGTTAAATTAGAACAAATGTCCTGAAATATCAGCTCCTTGGTAGGTTTACCTTGTCCTAACGGCGAGAATCTGACCAGGGATTGGTGATTGGCGATCCGACGCGCAGAAATCTTCGACCGACGCGCAGAAATCTTCGATTTCGAGCATCGTCGAGCATCGTCGAGCATCGCAGTTATCCGACCCGCAGAAATCTTTGATTTCGAGCATCGCAGTGATTGGGAAGAGGGTAAAGTTATAAGTCCCCAATTCCCAATCACCCCCCTGAGCGAAAAGTAGAACGTATGTATTAATCTAACATTGTCAAGATAGTATCTCAAAAAGAATTGATCGGTGTTGCAGGCGATCGGCTCCTGGTTAGTAGTTGCGTTTTACTGCGAGAAGACAATAAAGTGCAACTACGAACATAAATTTAAAACTCCACGATTACAGGAGCGTGATCGCTGGGTTTGGTAAGTTTTCTTGGCGCTATGTCAATCTTACAGCTAGTTGCTCCCTCGTAAAGGTTAGGGGTGAGGTAGTGATGATCAATTCGCCACCCCCGGTTGCGTCTGAAGCCACCAGCGCGATAGTCCCACCAACTGAAGTATCCTCCCTCGGAAGTAAACTTACGGAAAGCATCCTTTAAGCCTACCTCTAACACTACCTGTAAAGCTTCCCGTTCAAGGGGAGAAGACATGATATGTGTTTCCTTGTCTTTAGGGTCGTAAATATCCTTATCTTCTAAGGCAATGTTAAAATCCCCACAGATACACATTTCTCCTGGTGGTTTGTCCCTTAGGACTTGCAGATATTCCCGCAGCACTTTCAACCAGCGGAGTTTGTAGTCATATTTATCGCTACCAATAGCGGAGCCGTTGGGAACATAAAGGTTGACGATGTGCGCATCCCCAATTATACCAGTGATGACCCGCTTTTGTTCGTCGAAATCCCCCGCCAAGCGATCGCCCACAATTGCTGCAAAGCCAGTGCTGACATTCTCCATTGGTGTGCGACTGAAAATAGCCACGCCGTTGTAAGCTTTTTGTCCAGAAATATAGAGATGATAACCCAGTTGCTCAAAAGGGGTTCTGGGGAAATCTCGATCTATCACCTTGGTTTCTTGCAAGCAGAGGACATCTACAGGATTATCCTGCAACCAGTCCGCCACCTGCTGCTGGCGAGTGCGAATTGAGTTAACATTCCAGGTTGCAACTTTCATCTTTGATCAAGTGAATTCCGTAGGGTGCGTTAACGGAGTGTAACGCACCGCCTTAGACTGGTGGGTTACTAACCAGTAAGTAGGTGGACATAAATAAACAGCGTTAACTTGTTTGGTGGGCATTGCCTGGAATGATATCTCGGCTTGAGTTACAAGTTGTTCAGTCTGCCTTGCCCACCCTACGCTATATTATTCCCACATTCCGCACGTCAAGCTGTAACACGAAAAGTAGTATGACAAGAGAAGAGAAACTAAGTATTTATACTTGGTAAGGAATTGTCAGGCACTACGGAGAAGAAGAACTTTTAGAATATTTTAATTATGCCCGTAGTAAGTAATACTTCCACACTGCTGAATTTAGCTATTATTGACCGTCTTTTATATTCAGGATTTTGCCTACACCCTCTAAGTCCATCCGCGCAAACGTTGGTGTACACAAGCTAGATACCACATATAGTCATCGAGCGGGTACCTCATCGCCTTAAGGATGTACTCCTGCGATCGCTCTACATCCTCTTCTACTTCATAATACAAGCCGATATACAGATGGCTGTAAAAATTGCCGCGTCTACCTTCTTGTTTCCCAGCAGCGAGGACATCATCTATGGTACAATTACCCGCATAAAGCTCGTACACACTGCGCATAACGCGCCTTGGATCATTCCTTACCATTAGCAAAGAATTCCTCGCCTCGGTAACACCCTTAAGACGAGCAATGCACAGATACCGCCACACCGTCTCTTCTACATCTTGAGGGTTTACGCTCAAGTCAATCTCAAATTGCTTCGCCCCCTCCTCGAATCTCTCTGCATAGTAGTATGACAGCCCACGCTGCCACAGGTAAGGGGTAATGTTTGAAGCTAGTTTTTCTGCTCTATCGAAATCTTGAATAGACTCATCGATTCTGGCAAGCTTAAAATTGACCATGCCTCGCTGAACGTAAGCCTTTGGGTTGTTGGGTTGAGAGTGGATGATGTCGTTCCACCTCAATAATTCAGTTTCCAAGTAAGTTTGATTAGCCATAAGCTTAATCATACATATTATCACTAATTGACTAATTACTAGATCCGGTCTCTAATTCTGCTTCTAGTTGCTCAATCGTGGGCCAACTTCCTTGTAATTGCTCTGGTAAAGCCTCTCTTAGCTTTTGTGCAAGCACCTCTTGCACAAAGTTCCATAAATAGGTTTCCCACAAAGGTTTTGTCTTCAACCACTGGGTATAATCTGTAAGGATTGGTTCAAGATTATCACGACAGTATTTTCCTATTCGATTCGGAACAGTGTTGGATCGCCCTCTATCTCCCGGCAACAAAAACCCATGAAAGTAAAAAGCTTTGAAAGCTGATTATAGCTCAACGATACTTTCACTTTCAAAGCTTCTTATCTCATTCCCCAAGACTTATGCTCAAATCTTGCAAGTTAAGCCCCCAGCTTTTTGCGAGAGGCGGAGGTTTTCGCTGTAGTCCACTGGACAGTCAATCACCGCTGGCACATCCTGTTCCAAAGCAGTTTTCAGTGTCGGAATCAGCTCCGCAGCAGATTCAACTCGGTAACCCTTTAGCCCCATACTTTCAGAAAACTTGACAAAATCGGGATTGCCAAAATTAACGAAAGCAGACTCGCCAAATTGATTGATTTGCTTCCACTCAATCAAACCATAACCGTTGTCATTAAAAATCAGCGTCACAAAAGGATTTCCCACTCGCAGAGCGGTTTCTAATTCCTGACAGTTCATCATGAATCCGCCATCCCCAGTTACAGCCACCACCTTTTTATCGGGATTAACCAACTTAGCGGCTATAGCACCGGGAATAGCAATTCCCATCGCCGCAAAACCATTGGAAATAATGCAAGTATTGGGACAATCACAATGATATTGACGCGCCATCCACATCTTATGGGCACCCACATCAGAAATAACAATATCCTCTGGTCCGATCACCTGGCGCAGATCGTAAATCAGCTTTTGCGGCTTAACGGGAAAACCGTCATCATTGGCATAAAGTTCATACTCTTCCCGAATCTGTGGGCGTAATTTTGTGCCTCCTGCGATGGGTTTACCCTGACGATCTGCCCGTTTGATAATGTCAATCAGAGAGTCTGAAATATCCCCAACCACTTCCACCAGCGGAATATAGCTGCTATCGATTTCTGCTGGTGTCATCCCGATGTGAATAATGGGGATATTGCCTTCAGGATTCCACTTTTTCGGGGAATATTCAATCAAATCATAACCAACGGCAATCACCAAGTCACTTTGCTCAAAAGCACAACTAACATAATCTCGTTGTTGCAGTCCCACTGTCCAAAGGGCGAGGGGATGGGTATAAGGAATCGCGCCCTTACCCATGAAGGTATTCACCACCGGAATACTCAGCTGCGTGGCAAATTCGTTCAAGACTTCGCTTGCCCCAGCGCGAATCGTCCCATTCCCTGCCAAAATCAGGGGATTTTTTGCCTTGGAAATAGCAACCGCCGCAGTATTAATACTGCGGAAGGACGCATAGGTTTTTTCCTGCTTATCTTGGTTGAGGGGTTTACCCGCAACTGGCATGGCAGCAATATTTTCGGGCAAATCGATGTGAGCTGCCCCTGGTTTCTCGCTTTGAGCGATCTTAAAAGCTTTGCGAATAATTTCCGGGGTATTGCTGGGTCGGACAATCTGCTTGTTCCATTTCGTCACCGGGGCAAACATCGCCACTAAGTCTAGGTATTGGTGGGATTCAATGTGCATTCGGTCAGTTCCCACTTGCCCCGTAATTGCCACCAGTGGGGCACCATCGAGGTTGGCATCGGCAACCCCGGTCATCAAGTTGGTGGCACCGGGACCGAGGGTGGAAAGGCACACCCCAGCTTTCCCCGTCAAACGTCCGTAGACATCAGCCATGAAAGCTGCACCCTGTTCGTGACGGGTGGTAATAAATTTAATGGAAGAATGTTTGATTGCTTCTAAGACATGCAGGTTTTCTTCCCCTGGGAGTCCAAAAATATATTCGACTCCCTCATTTTCTAAGCATTGAACCAGTAGTTTGGCTGTATTAAGTTCCCCCATAACCATCTCCCGCAACAGTTATTTTTGTTCGCAGTCCGTTGTCCCCGATCTTTTCCAGAGGACTAGCCCAGTTGAGAACGTAACCTCTGGGCAAGGGAAAGGAGGGCTTCATTTCCAATGTAGCCTTTCTAATCCTGTGATTGCACCTAATGATGGCGATTATTTCACCCAGACAGTTTTGATATTGACAAATTCGTGAATCCCTTGAATTCCCAATTCTCGTCCGTATCCAGAACGCTTGATTCCCCCAAAGGGTAGACGGGGGTCAGATTTGACTAAGCCATTGATAAAGACGGCACCGGCTTCGAGTTCGTTAATCAAGCGATCGCTTTCTGCTTGGTTATTCGTCCAAGCACTCGCCCCCAGCCCAAAGGGGGTGTCATTGGCTAACTCAATTGCCCGATCAATATTTGCCACCCGGAACATTAATGCCACTGGGCCGAAAAATTCTTCTTTTTCGGCGGGAGAACCAGAGGGAATATCTGTCAGAATTGTGGGTGGATAGAAGTTACCAGCAGGACCTTCTGACAAGGGTTTTCCCCCGATTAGAACTTTCCCCCCCATCGAGACAGTCTCTCGTACTTGTTGGTCTAGATCTGCGAGAATGGCTGGAGTTGCCAAAGGACCGATATCCGTGTCTTCTTCCATCGGATCGCCAACTTTCAGAGCTTGGAATTTGGCAAGGAGTTGTTTTTCAAATTGAGCGGCCACGGCATCGACGACAATAAACCGTTTTGCGGCAATACAGGATTGACCATTATTCAACATCCGGGCAGTTACAGCGGTGGCTGCGGCTTCTTCTAAATCAGCACTTTCTAAGACAATAAAGGGGTCACTCCCGCCTAATTCCAGAACCGTTTTCTTAATTTGTTTCCCCGCAGCAGCGGCTAAACTTGCTCCAGCAGGTTCACTTCCGGTGAGGGTGGCGGCTTTAACCCGATCGTCCTTAATAATCGATTCAACTCGATCTGCGCCAATCAGTAAGGTCTGAAAAACCCCTTCAGGAAATCCCGCTTCCTTAAGGATTTCTTCCACTGCTAGGGCGCACTGGGGGACATTGGAGGCGTGTTTGAGTAAGCCCACATTCCCTGCCATCAGTGCGGGTGCAGCAAAGCGGAATACCTGCCAGAAGGGAAAGTTCCAGGGCATGACCGCTAAAATAACGCCAAAAGGCTGGTAGCGGACGAAGCTGCGACTGGCATCGGTGGAGGCTGGCACATCTGCCAGGAATTCGGGGGCGTGCTCGGCGTAGTAGCGGCATACCCAGGCGCATTTTTTCGCTTCCGCGATCGCGCTTTTGATGGGTTTGCCCATTTCTGTGGTCATTATCTTGCCAAACTTAACCCGATCTCGCTCTAAAATCTCCGCTGCTTGATTCAGCCATTGGCTTTTTTGCGCCATTGAGGTTTGGCGGTATTGCTCAAAACTCGATGCTGCCAGTGCTAGCTTGACTTCGATTTCCTCACTGGTAAGCGGTTCAAATTTCTTTAGTGTTTCTCCTGTTGCTGGGTTGACTGTAGCGATACCCATTTCCCCTCCTATCCCCAATCTTCGGGGCTAGCTATTCTATTCCTAGTCTAGTCCCCGAGTCACTGCCAAAACTCTTTATTAGACAATATTTAATAGTAAACAAGACCTGCTACATAAGAACTATCAGGCTAATTGCTGATGTTGTCATGATTCTTTTTGTGCTTTAACATAAAATTCGCACCCAAAGCACCGAATGCCAATAGAACCAATACAGAAGTAGGTTCAGGAATTTTCTGGGCTGTGAAAAGCCAGTCGGATGCATATATGTGCTGAGTTGTACTAGATGTAGGATGATTACTATCTACAGGTCCGCCATGATTTAGCCAGCCCCAGCCAGAGGTTTCTGCACCCCGATGTTTGCCACCGAATCTAAAGGAGAAATTTTTATTACCGCTGAAATCTACTAGATCGTAAGTTAACCCACCGAAGGCGTTAGTCGATATTGTCCCGCTGTTCGTGCTTGAGTGTGGTGATAGATTGACAATCCCATTATCCTTACTATCTTTCGTCACGTTTTGGTATAGGAAGTTGATATTCCAGATGGCTGTCGTACTCGGCTTGTAATCATTTCTGTCATCCTCTCCACCGAACGCTGTTCCGTGGATGCGGATGGTGCCGTCGTCTTTATATTCTAGGAACATCTGTGACTCTGGGCGATCGAAATCAAAGGTATATTCTTCCCTTGTGTTACCAGTAAGTAGCCCGTCGAGGCGCAGACCATAGAGAGGTGGTCTCACACCACCATCAGGATGATTGTGGAGTCGGTATGTCCCAAATCCAATCCCTTGAGCTGAGGTAGCAGAAAAAATGAGTGAAGTCCCTGCAATTACGCCAGCATAGGTTAAGGTATTCTTCAATTTCACCACCCACCTGTTTCAAGACGACTCGAACTAAGTATGATACTTAGCCAGATTACAATTATACAGATATTTTTTCAGCAAATCTACCTAAGTGTAAATATCTTTACAACGGATCAGGCAACAGGCAACAGGCAACAGGCAACAGTAAAGCATTGAGGCTGTTTACATTTCTTAACTCAGGTGACAAAATTTATATCCGACTACTTAGCGATCGCAAACTTGAATGTCAGTAGCTGGACATAAATTCTGTTAACTGTGTTAAGAACTGTGAAGACACTGAATCCCCTTCTGTTCCCTGATCCGAAGTTCCCTTGTCTCAATAGTTAACTTTAATTTTGTCCTACTACTTAGAATAAACAACAAGTGCCATTCACCTATGGTAGCCAAAAATCTGACAAAAAGCTTTTACCCAAGCTGCGCAAAGTTTTATTAATAGTCCGCGCTACCTGAATATGGGGTTCATCCGGTTCAACGGGGATAATCTCCGCCTTCTTCCCAATCCCAAAGCGTTCAATCACCAGATTAGCCGCCTCCAAACCCGTCACATAAGCCTTCTCCTGGGACCAAGAACCGTGGTTCGTAACAATCCAATCCCCACTCATAAACAGGTTTTGGATACTGGTGGTTGCCTTCAGGAGATACTGGTAGCTACCGGGTGCAAAGTGAGTCACCCCCTGACGCACTCGAATCACGCTGCTGTCGATAACTTTTGCCTCTCGGAACCCAGGGACACAAGTAACAAGATCCTTGTGAATTTTCGCCACAATTTCCTCATCACTCATCGGTAATAACTGATTAGCGTGGTAAAAGTCCACTTCTATCACACTACCGGGTTCATCCTTGTACTCATCATGCAAGGCGTTGAGGTCGAAAAATGTCCAGCCAGTTGTGGGATCGAAGCCGAAGCAGGCGTTAGAAGGTAAGGGAACGTTCACTTTGCGGTCAAACCACAGCCGCGTGGCGAGGACATCAATTCCTCCCAAGTTAGTCAAGTCTCGGAATTCTTGGTTGTTATTCAAAGTCTTGCTACCAGAGACAATCTTTTTCACGCCACTAACACTAACGGCAAAAATTACCCCATCGGCTTCTAAGACTTCATCCCCACAGACAACCCCTTTAACCTTTCCATCATCATCGAGGACAATATCGCTTACCCGTTTATTGGTCAATACCTGGCCTCCAGCTTCTTCAATACGCTGCACCCAGGGTTTAAATATCGTCTCTGCGACCGTTCCCCGACACCAGACGACATCAAAATCGGGTTGGTGAGCCAAAATGAAGTAATAGAGCATTCCCAGGGCTGCTGCGGCGGAACATTGTTCTCCTGGGGCAAATAAGCCTACTAACAGCATGGGTTCAAAGGAATCTTTGTAGAGTCGAGCGGAAACGCCAAACTGCTTGAATAGTTCACGGGCGGTTACTTTGTCATAGCGTCGCCACGCTTCATCGGAGTTATCGAAATCTATGAGGGTGTAGAGGAGGGGGAGGGCGGAAAGTCTATCTATCAGGGGTAAGCGTTTGAAGCGGGTGTAGATAAAGGTTCCCAGGGGGGTGGGAAGTCGGGGTTCGTTTTGAAATATAGGGGATTCTACTTCTAATCCAGCAGGAGAATATTGGGAGGAACGGGTGAAGGGGGTGAAGGGATTGAGTTCTAATTCTTTGACGAGGCTGAAGATGTTTTGGTAGGGATACCAGAAGCCATGAATTCCACCTTCTACGGACCGTCCTCCAGCAGTGTTCCAACCTGCGACTAAGCCACCGGGATAGGGACCTGCTTCTAGGAGGGTTACATTGTAGCCTTGTTTGGCGAGGTGGTAGGTTGCGCCTAATCCCGCCCAACCTGCACCGACAACGACTACCTGTTTTTTTTCTGATGGTTCTGACATCCTACTACCTCATGAGTTTCTTTTATGTTAAACAAGTAGATTGGGTTCACATCTGTGCTTGAAAGTCGTAAAAGAGAAGTTGTAGGGGCACGGCGTCTTGAATATCTCGGTTTAGTGCAAAATGTTGATGATGCCGTGCCCCTACATAAAACAACAGTACGGTGTTTGTAGCGATCCACTATGGCAACGATTAACGATAACTACCTCAAGCTCAAAGCGGGTTACCTGTTTCCCGAAATTGCCCGACGGGTCAATGCTTTCGCACAGGCCAATCCAGATGCCAAAATTATCAAGCTGGGCATCGGCGATGTCACGGAACCGCTGCCGGAAGCCTGCCGCACAGCTATGATCAAAGCAATCGAAGAAATGGGCGATCGCGCCACCTTCAGAGGCTATGGTCCAGAGCAAGGCTATGGCTGGTTGCGGGAGAAAATTGCGGCTCACGACTTCCAAGGACGGGGATGCGAGATTGAGCCTAGTGAAATCTTCGTCTCCGACGGTTCTAAGTGCGACACGGGCAACATTCTCGACATTTTTGGCAAGAACAACATCATTGCTGTCACCGACCCTGTCTATCCCGTATATGTGGATACCAACGTCATGGCAGGTCATACTGGACCGGCTAACGATGCAGGGGAGTATGAGGGATTGGTGTATCTACCCATCACAGCACAGAACAACTTTACTGCGGAGATTCCCTCCCAGAAAGTCGATCTGATTTACCTTTGCTTCCCCAATAACCCCACTGGAGCAACCGCAAGCAAAGCCCATCTCCAGGCTTGGGTGGACTATGCCAGAGCTAACGGCTCCATCATTTTCTTCGATGCGGCCTACGAAACCTTCATCACCGATCCGGAGATTCCCCACTCCATCTATGAGATTGAAGGGGCGCGGGATTGCGCGATCGAGTTTCGCTCATTCTCCAAGAATGCCGGCTTTACCGGAACCCGCTGTGCGTTGACGGTGGTGCCCAAAACGCTGACGGCCAAAGCATCTGATGGTTCAGATGTGGAACTGTGGAAGTTGTGGAATCGCCGTCAGTCAACCAAGTTCAATGGGGTGTCCTACATCGTTCAACGCGGAGCAGAGGCGGTCTATTCGGAGGAAGGACAGGCGCAAGTTAAGGCTCTGGTCAGTTTCTATCTGGAAAACGCCAAGATCATTGGCGAGAAACTGACGGCAGCCGGATTAGGGGTTTATGGGGGTGTAAATGCACCTTACGTCTGGGTGAAAACGCCCAATGGTCTGTCGAGTTGGGATTTCTTTGATAAATTGCTGCATAAGGCGAATGTCGTCGGCACGCCCGGTTCTGGGTTTGGTGCTGCAGGGGAAGGCTACTTCCGCATTTCGGCCTTCAATAGTCGGGAGAATGTGGAGAAGGCCATGCAGCGGATTATGGAGAAGTTTAAGTTCTAGGGCGAACTTCAAAAGTTAGGGAACTCTTAACAGGCAACGGAGAACAGTGAAGGGGAGGAGATTAATTAAATGATTTGTTCGCTTAGTAAATCTCTCCCTTTCTCCCTGCTCAGAAGCTCCCCTGCTCAATATCTGTTCCCCGTTCCCTGTTCCCTGTTCCCTGTTCCCTGTTCCCTACTTCCCTCAAAAAAGGGGTAGTTAACCCAGATTTGGTATGACTATTCAGAAAGCTTCTCTTTTGCTTTCTGGACACGTTCGGAAGCGGTTGCCATCACCTCATCCATTTTCTCCAATATCTCTCCTGGATAATTTTCCAAAACCTTGGTAGATAGAGAAAGGCGATTTTTGTACTCGTCGATGTCAACAATCATCACCTTAATCTGCTGTCCGATTTGAAACAGGGTCGTTAGAGAATCCACATGGGAGCCACTCACCTGTTTGATGTGCAGTAAACCTGTGACCCCATCCAAATCGACAAACACACCGTAAGGCTTAATACTGACCACCTTACCTTCCATGAGCTGCTCTCTTTCCAATTTGCTAATGGCAGCGGCGCGAGCAGCTTCTCGCTGGGATAATACCAGTTTGTTGCGCTCAGGATCGACTTCCAAAAAGTTGGCAGTCAGCAATTGACCAATTAGAGATTCGAGGTCCTCTTTCTCAATCAAGTGCGATCGCGGAATAAAAGCTCGCAACCCCTCTACTTCTCCGATGACTCCTCCTTTATTCGTAGCTGTCACCCGCATTTGTACTGATTTGCCGCTTTCGGCACTCTCAGTCAGATTATCCCAAGCCTGCTTGATTTCTAGCTGACGCCGTGACAGAGTTACCTGACCTTCTGCATTCTGTCCGCTAATAATCAGAAAGTCCATCTCTTCTTGTAGCGGCAAAAACTCAGATAAATCTGTCACCCGTTTCAAAGAAGCCTCTCTGAGGGGAACAAAACCGGGGGACTTACCGCCGATGTCGATATAGGCTCCCTCTGAATCGTATTGAAATACTTTGCCGCGCACTACCTGTCCTTTTTCAAACTGGTAGTCATATTGTTCGAGGGCTTGGGCAAAATCATCCATAGAAAAGGGCTGATTATGCTCTTGGGAAGAGGTTGATTCTGAAGTCATGACAATTGAGTAATTGAAAAAAGTTGCTGATTTCTGGCTGAGTCAACCGATTTTGGACTCTTTCCCGGATTTCCGCACAATTTAAGGTTCTTTGCCAGGAAGACTCACCGACTAATTGAGTGTTTTGCTAAATAAATCTAGCGCTTGCTTCCAAGCATCTTTGGCTGCTACTTTATTGTAACTAGCACGCTGGTCACAGAAGAAACCGTGATCTGCTCCTGGATAACGAAAAACCCGGTGGGGGATGTCGTGCTTTTGGAGTGCTGCTTCAATCTCGTCTACCTGTTCGACAGGAATGCTAGCGTCTTCTAAGCCGAAGAAAGCATAAAGGGTGCCTTTGATGTCTGCTGTTCGCGTCACGGTGGGTGCGCCATCGCCGGGACTCCAGGTGGTAATTCCTGCGCCGTAGAAAGAAGCTGTGGCTTTGATGGACTCTAGGGTAGCCGCTAGATAGGAAACATGACCGCCAAAGCAAAAACCAATGCAGCCAACACCATCTTGCTTTACTTGGGGTAAGCTGTGCAGGTAATCAATTGCTCCTTGGATGTCGCTGAGTAGTTCTGAAGCGTTGGTTTTGTTTTTGTATTCTTTGCCAATTTTGATATCTTCTGCGGTGTAGCCAGCTTCAAAACCAGGAACTTGGCGCTGATAAATTGCCGGGGCGATCGCCACATAACCTTCCCTGGCAAATCGTCGCGTCACATCCCGAATATGGTCATTAACACCAAAGATTTCCTGAATAACAACAACACCGGAAAAGGGACCTTCTCCCTTTGGGGTTGCCAGATAAGCGTCAATGGCTAAATCCCCGTTACTAACTTGAACCTGCTCTGTCTGGATCTCCAACACTGCCATATTGATCTGTACTTCGAATCGCTACCTTTTGATTTTAAGGGCATTGGGTGAGATAAAATGGCGCTCATAGCAGTCTTCCGTCGGCTTTGGTAAAATGCTTCAGTTCCAGATTCAGCCAGACAGTGAAATTCCCGTATCAAAGCAACTGTTTGACCAAATTCAGTTTGCGATCGCCTCTCGGCAATATCCCCCTGGCCATCGGTTGCCCAGTACGCGGCAATTAGCAATGATCACTGGTTTACACCGCAATACCATTAGCAAGGTGTATCAGCAACTCGAAGAAATTGGACTGGTGGAGTCCCTGGCAGGATCGGGCATCTACGTCAGAGCACAAGGTCACGAAGGCGGTACTCAAGTTGGCTCCCCCATTTTCGAGCAGTATCCCGAAGCTAACAAGCTCGTAAAAAAGAGTTTAGATGAACTGCTAGTGCAAGGATTTACTCTCAGTCAGGCAAGGGAGTTGTTTCTCTCAGAAATTGACTGGCGCTTGCGCTGTAATGCGCGGGTGCTGGTGACGGTTCCTGCCAAAGACATTGGTGCTGGGGAGTTGATGGTCAAGGAACTGGAGCAATCCCTGGGTATTCCCGTGCAACTGATACCCCTCGAAGAACTAGGGCAAGTGCTAGAGAAAACCCAATCCGGCACAGTGGTTACCAGCCGTTACCATATTCGTAAAGCAGAAGCGATCGCCGCCCCGAATTCTGTTCGGGTGATTCCGGTTGATATCTATGACTACGGCAAAGAATTAGAAATTGTTAAAAGGCTGCCGAAGAATAGCTGTTTGGGTATCGTCAGTCTCAGTGCTGGCATTCTCGGAGTAGCAGAAATCATCATTCATAGTGTGTGTGGGGATGGCCTACTGGTAATGACTGCCCAGGTAAGTGACACCTATAAACTGAATGCCTTGGTTCGCTCTGCTCAGACAATCATCAGCGATCGAGCGAGTTATCCTCTTGTGAAAAAGGCAGTCTCAGCCGCCAGAGACGATCTTATTCGTTATCCAGAGCTGATTTGCAGCGACAATTATATCGGGGAAAAATCAATTAATCTGCTCAAACGAGAGCTCGGTTTGGGTTGAGCAAAAATTCGCATATCCAACAAATGAGGAACGAAAAATAACCATTTTCAGCTCTCCCCCGCTCCCTGCTCCCTGCTCCCTTGCTTGCCTCAATCAGAATTTCCCGATTACTGGACCGATGCTCTAGGGGGATTTAATTTGAGCGAACGGTGAGTTCGAGATCGCCAGACTTTTTCCCGTCTTCATCCCGTTCCCGATCACATCAGCGATCGCCCCCCCCCTGAACGGTTACGAATCAGGAGAAGTGGAAGTGATCCCTCCAGCTTGCTTCTTTTCGGAAGATAAGACTCTTTATCCGAAGATAAGTGTTGACCACGCTTAAGTAGCTCAATGCCTGAAATCTATTAGCAATAAGAGCTACTGGCTCTTCATGGTCTTCATAAAGAAAAATTCTTAACTTCTTTCTTAAGTTCCTAAACTTAGGTTGTTCAGAAAAGGTTGTCCTGGCAAACTGGCTTAGTAGAAGCTTTAAACTCAAATCCAATTAAACCTAATGACCCAAAGCTATGAGAAGTATCACTTGGGTGTGTCTGCTTTCGTCAATTAACGAAATTGTTTGGAGGCGATCGCCACCTCTACCTCTTCGAGGTGTTATCTAGTCAAGTTAATGGTTTGAACTGCAGTAAAAAAATGCGGAATCTTAACAAGTTCGCCTGTAGGTTAGTTTAAGTTGATGAAAAAAGATTGAGACTGTTGTGATAATGTACTGACCTATAAACCTTGGAAAAGTATGACTAAGTCACCTGATGCACCTAATACAGCCGAGAATTTTAAGAAGTCCTTCTCGGTTCTACTGAAGGCTCGGTATCCATACCTTTATATTTCAACCTGGGAAGAAGAGCGAGTCCTGGCATTAATCCAGGAAGTGGTCAGAACTGCGGCTCTCATTCGCACGCCCCGCAAGCTATTTACCTGGAGCGTCACTGAAGGGATTGTTGAAAATGGGCAGCGTAATAATCAAAAGACCGATCCCTTTAAAATCCTTGATTTTATTGATGCTCATCAAGAGGCATCTGTGTTTGTGCTCAAAGACTTTCACATTTATCTAGGTACGCGACAAGTTGCTGTGAGAGAGAGTTTGACTGAACCCTCCCTCATAATTCGTAAACTCAGAGATCTCGTTCCCAATCTCACTAAGAGTAACAAACCCAAAAATGTGGTGTTTGTTTCACCCTCTTTGGTATTACCTGCTGACCTAGAAAAAGATATCACTATCGTAGACTTTGATTTACCGAGTTTCCCAGAAATCCAACAGAAGCTGCAGGAAATCATTGACACAAACCGTCAAGGAGGCCGGATTGTTATCAAACTGAATCCTGAGGAGGAGGAACGTTTAGCTAAGGCTGCAACAGGCTTGACATTGCAAGAAGCAGAAAATGCGTTTGCCCGTGCGATGGCTGAAGATGGTCGATTAGATAACCAATCCGTTGGGCGGATTTTGCAAGAAAAACGCCAGATCATCAAAAAAATGGAGATTCTTGAGTTTATCCCACCGGAATTGACAATGCAGGATGTTGGTGGGCTAGAAAATCTCAAAAACTGGTTTAGGAAGCGCGAGAGGGTTTGGTTGGGGGCAGCACAACGCTATGGTTTATCAGCTCCTAAGGGAGTATTAATTACAGGGGTACCCGGTTGTGGAAAAAGCTTAATTGCTAAAGCAATCAGCACAATGTGGCAGTTGCCATTGCTCCGGCTTGATGTCGGTCGAATTTTTGGCGGCTTAGTAGGGAGTAGTGAAGAGAATATGCGTCGGGCAATTAAGACTGCAGAAGCCACAGCTCCTTCTATCTTATGGATTGACGAAATTGAGAAAGGGTTTAGTGGTGATGGGCGTGGAGATAGTGGCACATCAATGCGAGTGTTTGGTACCTTCCTGACATGGATGCAGGAGAAAACTAAGCCTGTGTTTGTGGTGGCAACGGCTAATAAGATTCATGCCCTTCCTCCCGAATTTCTACGTAAGGGGCGGTTTGACGAAATCTTCTTTGTGGATTTGCCTACTCGCAAGGAACGTATCGAGATTCTTAGACTGCATATTACCAAGCGGGTTGATCCAACAATGATGGAAGGATTTCAACTAACACAGCAGGTACTTGAGTATTTAGCCAAGTCTACTGAAGGGTTTATTGGTGCAGAACTGGAGCAAGTCGTAGTAGCAGGGCTATTTGAAGCATTTTCTGAAGGCCGAGGTCTACGTATTGAAGACTTTGTCAAAGCCGTTAAAAATATGGTGCCCCTTTCTGTAACTCAAGTTGAAGCAATTCGGCACATTCGAGAATGGGCCAATGAACGTGCTGTGGCGGCAACTCCTAAGGAAGACCGGATTGAGTATGCTCAGTCCACAGAATCTAAAGCAGATGTCAAGGCAACGCGAGGAGGACGGGCTGTAGATTTCTGAGGGAAAGTTTATTTTTTAGGTCAAATTTTGGGAAGTCATCAATGTTGCTTTGAGAAGTTAGCCATGAGTATTGAGGTAATCTTAATTCCGTTAGCATTGGGAGCTGGTTCTATTGCGCTGGCAAGGCGTGTAGCGGCTAGAGGTCAAGTTACTGCAAATCCTGAAAACGTGCTTTGTTTTGAAACTCAGTTTAAGGATTTAAGGTTATTGCAAAAATCGCTTCAAGGCTTGGATCATCCGTGCAGGCTTGATGGCAGTCAAGTCCAATCTAGTCATGGTGGCGATCGCCTCGTTTTCGCGCTCAATCAACAGGGTACATTCGATGCGTACTTTGTTAGCACTGCAGTGAATGAAGCAAAGGCATTTCTGAGCAAGCTTGATAACCAATATAGGAGGTTAGTCCAACAACAAAGTTATGAAACAGTGGTCAGGCGAGCTGAGGAACAGGGCATGATACTGGAGCAAGAAGAGGTATCAGAGGATGGAACAGTCGTCTTGACATTTCTAGAGCGGTAAAGGAGGAATAAAGCATGGTAAAACGAATCCAGATTAAGATCCTACCCAATGGACAAATAGAAGCCATAACACAGGGAATTAAGGGGAAAACCTGCTTAGACTACGTTAAACGCTTTGAAGAACTCCTAGATGCTCAAATCACAGACTCGAATTTCACATCGGAATATGATGAGGTCGAACAAAGCGTTGTTCAAACATATATTCAAACCGATTTGGAACAAACATTAGACCGGAATTTCGAATGATAATGCTGAAGATCTCCCTAAGTCCTCTGTTTAAAAGGTAAAGCCCATGACAAGGAAGCTTGAACGTAAGGTTAATGATAGTTTGATTGCTGGCGTTTGTGCTGGGATTGCAGACTATTTTCAAATCAGCCCTATGGTTGTTAGGGCTGCATTCGTATTCTTTGGTTTTGTATCGGGCGGTATGTGTATCTTTATCTATATTGTGTTGGCGATCGCACTCCCCAGGGCTAAAAAAAGCCAGCAAAATTTTCAGACAACCAACCCTCCGTTCAATCCAAATCAGTACGATCCACAGCAATATCGCGTAACACACTACGAGACAAAACATTCGGCATCAACCGTTACCCAGAATGCTCCTTCTCAAGTTCCATATCAGCCTGCTGGGCACTCCACCTCTCGCCCTCCGACAACACTTGATGTGAACCGCGCATCTGAACAAGAACTGTTGGCTCTGCCAAGTCTCACTGCGATCGAATGCAAACAAATTATCCAAGCGCGCCAGAAAAGAGGGGGCTTCCAGTCTGCTGAAGAGGTGGCAGAGCTAATTAGGAAACCCCATATTCTATCTTTGATTACGGTCTCGCCTGTGCAGCGCAATTCCCATTCTGGGGGGCAGTCTAACCCAGGATCACGACAAACCAGTGGAAGAAGGGTGGATTACTAATGTTGCTTCGCATTCACCGTTTTCTACCATTTACCCGAGTGGAAGGCCCAGGAGAACGAGCTTGTCTTTGGGTACAAGGGTGTTCAATTCAGTGCCAAGGTTGTGGAGTGCCCTGGACTTGGGACAAAAACGGGGGCGAATCGGTTGAGGTCACTGCTCTGGCTGAACAGATAGTGAATGGTCCCATAGTAGAGGGGATTACCTTTTTGGGAGGTGAACCTTTTGATCAAGCGACTGCTTTAGCTGAGTTGAGCTATCAGCTACGGGATGCAGGGCTTTCGATCATGACGTTTACGGGGTATGTCTTGGAGATCCTACAACAATCCACCCGTCAGGATTGGCAATCCTTGCTATCTGTGACAGACTTGCTAGTTGATGGCCCCTTTCGCAATGACTTGCTCGACTTAAGCCGACCCTGGGTGGGTTCCTCCAACCAGCGCTACCACTTCCTGAGCGATCGCTATCGTCACCTGGAAGCAGAACTTAACTCCATTCCCAATCGCCTTGAGGTTCGTCTTCAAGCTGATGGACACATTTTAGTCAATGGCATGGCAACATCCGCAGATTTGGAAAACCTGTTGGTTGACTTATAGGCCACTTGCCTACAAACGACTCCTTCCTGAAATTGAGTCGCACTTAAGTTAACACACTTAAATTTTGAAATTTTCAGAGAGTTGATATTTCAAGGGGATAACTGACCAATGGTAGAGCATGAGGATATCTGGATTGAGGCGGCACTGAATCTAACTTCATCTGGCCTCGCAGATCTTTTGAAAAAGCTTCCACCTTCTAGGATGCAGAAGCTAGCAATAGAGGCTGCTAGCGGAAATAACTTACAAATGCGGGTTTATGGATTGACGCTGGTTAGCCAAGATCATGCTGTGGGAGGAGATCCTCAAATAGGGCTGTTCCTGGCCAAATTGGGTATGCGGCTTTGTATGCAGTGTTTTGAACGGCAGGGTTCTGGTCCCGCTGATACCTTCGTGTTTGGGGTGAGTCAATTTGCTTTGAATGCTAATAGGAGCTGGCATAGATTAGATGAGCATCAGCAACAGTTGGCAGTTATTGATGATACCTTAGCTTGGTTATCCCAACGGAAAGCTAAGGCAGTCTATTCCAAGGATCTAAAATTTGCCAGAGTCGGGGTTCTGATTGAGCTAGACAGACCGGAAGAAGCGTACGAAGCACTCAATGATGCCCGTAATGAATTCGATCGGACTCGCCAAGAACTTGATAAAGAGGATCGTGAAACATTGAAGAAGCATTTTTTGGATCCAATTCTGGATGAGCGTATCAGTGAACGGTTGCTTCCTGCTACTAAACTTAAAGATCGTGATGATACAAACAAGAAAGCCAATGACAGTCAGCGTAATATGCTCCGAACTGTACTCGGCAATCTTTCGTCCATAGAATCAAAATTTGAGAACCTTTTCGAATCCCTGCAACAACAGCTTAGCAATGAGCCAACACCGGTATCTCCTACAGAAACCATCAAACAAGCAAACCTTTCCTACGATAGGATTAGCCAATTTTTAGAGGGTCAAGCAGGCGGCTCTGGCCCTGAGTATCGTCTGAAATCCACGATTCAGAGGGTATCAGCTGTTTTAGCTGATGAGCAGCAAGGACATGATCTACAGACGCTACGAGAATCACAACAAACCCTTGAAAGTGTCCGTAAGGAGGCTGGGTCTCAGCAATTTTCTGATATTGTTGAGCAGACCCTATGGCCCCTGTACCTTTGTTATAAGCGTCTTGGTAAGCGTAAATCTGGTTTTGAAGTTCTCCAAGAAATTCGCCGTTGTGTCCGAGAACGTCGCAAGCAAATATTGGATCCGTTGAAACGGGCATATGTTGCGCAGCAATACCCTTACCTTTATTTTGCGCTTTGTGAATACTTAATCCAAGATGACAATCCCACTGAACTGCTCTCTGTAATCGAAGAGGCCAAGGGACGGGTCCTGGCTGATATGGTGGAAAGCCATGCTGCACAGGCACAGATTCCTACATTACCAGGGCAGGCAGCTGACTGGTTACCAGATCATATGAAAAGTCTCGGTGCCCATTATGTAACCTTCCTGGTTGATGCGGATAAAACCTATGCAGTTTTGCTTGGACGGGATGCCAGCATACATATGGCTGAATTGCCTATCGGGGAAGCTCAGCTTCACAGGCTTAGACACTGTCTCGATCCATCACTTTGGGGTAAGCGGATTGATTGGTTTGACACTTATCCTACAGATGTTGTGCAGCAGCTCTCTCCCTTAACGAGTTGGCTCCAGCCAATGGTTCACAGTGGATTACTCCGTCAGGGCGATCATATCTGTTATGCCCCGGATGGGATATTACATCTCGTGCCGCTCCACTACGTTGATTTCTGTGGGAAACCGCTAATAGAGATGTTCTCATTGTCACGAACCCACTGTGCTTTGCTCTTGTGGGAGTCTACTCGTGAACCTGTCAGAAGCCTTGACCATAGTGTGGCCGTTAAAGTGCCAACGATCGATGAGTTTAAAGAGCAACCTGAGAAGGTGGCAAAGCTTGCCCTTGCACCAAAATGGCTGGCTGAACATAGAAGAGCCGAGATTTTAGAAGACACAAATGCTGACCTATCAGCTTTAGCAAACATGACACTAAGCAGCAGCATCATCCACTTTGCAACCCATGGTACGTTTACTCCTGGACAGAATCCTTTTTATCACTCCGGTCTTCTGCTAGCCATCAATGGAGAGTTTCCTAACAAAAATGGATCCAGGGAATTGCTATCACCAGAGCGGGTAATGGAACAAGGAAATAAGTTTAATTTTCGTGGTTCGCACGTTACGCTTCAGGCCTGTGTTTCTGGTTTGTCTGAAGAGGGGGCTGGAGGTGATGCCCTTGGCCTTGAATGGAGTCTTCTGATAGCAGGAGCAAGTAGTATCCTCTCTTCCCATTGGGATGTGTCAGTTCATGCCTCATCTGACTTCAGTGTGCGGTTTTATGAAAACTGGCTTGAGCAGGGGATGAGTCGCGCCAGTGCTTGGCGAAACGCTTGCTTAAGCCTGATGAGTGACGATCCTTTTCAAGGAGAAAACGTAGACAAGTGGGCAGCATTTAGCCTGGCTGGTGACTGGCGTTAAGCATAGAAATACATTGAGTGAGGTAACTTTTTAATATGTCTGCAAAATTACAACAACAGATTGAGCAGCTTGACGATTATAAAGCAGTACGTCTGCTTGAGCGTTTCTCAAAACTTCTGCTTGAAGGGCTCCAAACCCCTGTTAGCGAAATGATGTCTGCTGTCATACCAGAGGTGAGAGACAGCAATTTCTTTCAAAAGATTCAAGCACTCTCACCTGAAGAGCGCAGCCGTCCACTTACAGAATCTCAGTCTATAGCAATTGCCCGAGGACTACTTCGCTATTGTGCACAGGAGCCAGCATTAGCACCTTCACTTGAGTCGGTGCTAAATAACTATACAGAAAATGATCGATTATTGGCTGGTCTTATCCTGTCTACTGGTGTTGCCATCTCTATGGTTATTGTGGCATCCACAACACGCTTTAAGGCACGAATTGGTAACAATATTGTGATTGAGAAGACCACTGCAAATGCTGAGCTGGTTGGTGCTATTACTAAAAATTGGCAAATTAAGAGCTAAGCCCATCCGTCAAAGACATAAACTAGTCAAAAACTAGGAAAGATTCAGTCTCAATTGCAGTGATATAGTCTATAACTGTAACCATTGACCTTAAGTCGACTTCGGGAGTCTTTCTGACAATTGTATGTTTCCGGGTTAATAGTTGGGTGGAAATTGATTGTCCATAAATCTAGAGGTCGCTTTTGTTGAGCGAGAGTGTTGTAGAGGACTGCTGTAGCGCTTTGAGAGTCATTGTCCTTTTCATGAGCTAAAAGAAACTGTGGGGGACTGAAAGTTAAATCTGTAGTTGGTGAGGGTTCAAGATGTTTAAATTCCCACGCTATAACCATTAAGGCTCTTGTTTCCGCATGAGTTTGATGCTCAGTGGCGATTAAAACTGGAGCATCAGACATAGATTGAATCTGGGAAACTAGGAGATCGGGGCGTCTCGATTTTTGGTAGCCCAGATTGGAGACTACTGTTAATGCACCGATTAAACCCATGAGCAAAACTGCTCCCACTACCTTTTTCCCTCTAGCTTTGAGAGAATTAGGTTTCTTGAAGATTTTAGCAAAATTTATCTTTTCTGACTTTTGATTTTTGACTTTGAGCGTTCCCGAAGGGTGGCGAAGCCTAGGGAATGATACGAAATCCTGGTCTAAAACCCCCTTTATCAATTTGTTGTCTTTTTCTTCCCCTGCTCCCCCCTCTCCGTTCCCCGTTCCCTGTTCCCTGTTCCCTGTTCCCTGTTCCCTACTACCCTCAAAAAAGGGGTAGTTAACCCGGATTTGGTATGACTCTTCCCAGCAGCTAGCAAGAGCTGCCCCCAATAACACGATGAGGGCAGGAAAATAAACGAAATGATATCGAGCAGCGAGGGTCAAATCAATGCCAAGACCATAGGTAAAGACCAAGAAAACAGCGATCGCTGCCAATACAAACCCACCTAAAACCTGAGTGATTAAACGAGTTGATGGAAAATTCATCCTTGTTCTTATGCCACAAATGAAAGCAGGGCAAACCCAGATTAGAAACAGGAGCAGGATTAGAGCAGAAGCTATGATAACTGGCAAATTTTGTCCTTCCACAGGCAGCATAAACAGCATGGTAATTACCCAAACCAAGAGTCGAGCAATGGGTTCGAGCAATTCTTTAAAGTCTAGATCGTGTTGAATCCATTGAATCAGATTATAGTTAGGGATAGCTGAGGTGACGGGTAACCAGACTAAGCCTGCCATCAGAGTTCCCACAGCTACTATGTAAATCCGTCGCCAATGTTGGCTGTTGAGTAGGGGGATGGTAAAGACTGTTTTCTTTGTTCCCTTGGGTTGAGCAAGTATCCTACATCTAAAATCCCAAAGCCAGAATCCTGCTATAACTAGCCCCTCGCTACATAGGATGAGGAAAAAAAGGTAATGGGACGCAATTCCTAAACTGTTTACCCCGATCCAAGTCAATCCTACCCAAATTGGGAAGGAAGTCTGCTTCCAGATATATCTAGTGGCGATCGCTAAGCAAGCTAGGGAAGCAATGCTCCATAATACTGCTAGGGTGTAATGGCGAGCTTCTTGAGCCAGATAGATGCCGTAGGGCGAAACCGCCATCAGAGCTGCTGCTATTTGACCGACTAATCGAGAGCGGAAGGCAAGGTAGCCCAAGGAAAATATGGCTGGAATCGATGCTATACCGAAAATGGCACTGAGCGATCGCCCTGTCCACAGTAAATCCAGTTCCCCATTGATGGAAAATAGCTTCATCCAGAGATGTGTTAGCACAAAGTAGGTAGGTGGATGAGTATCCTCATTAATCAAGTAGTGGGTAACATCGTGGATATTTGCGGTAGAGTTGAATTGCAAGGGCTGTAAGAGACTTTCTAGGGGGAGTGCTCGATCTAGTGGCACTTCTAGCAAACTATTGCCCAAGCTAAAGACTAGAGTAGCCAGTTCACTAGTTGAGGGAGTTTTATCTGCCAAGTTAGTGAAGCGTAGAAGCACACCGACTGATAACCATATAAGCAGTAGCAGGGGATGTACCCAAAAACCTAAAGACAAATTGTTCAACGGCTAAATCCTACTCAACAATGTCCTGCAGTAGAAGCCAAAAGTCAAGAACTAGAAAAGATTTAGAGTAATGGCAACTTGGTTTGGGTTGAGTTCCACCACTACATTTCTGAGGATTCAGCCCATTGTCATTAATCCAAGCTAGTAGTAATGATTATCATTCTTTATGAGCGAGCTGGCGATCGCCTGTTAGTATAAACTCCAGTTGGTAGAAGTCCGTCATAATAAAACCTGGCATTCTTACCTGACTAAAGAGAATCATCATGCAGAAGCTCACAACCTTAGTAGCGATCCCAGCACTTATAATCTTGGCTTGCCCTAATACAGCTTTGGCATCAGAAGTAACCATCAAGATGTACCTTACTGACGTCGATGGAATAGGTGAAGAGATCGGCAGTATCAAGGCTGAAGATACAGAGTATGGCTTGCTTTTGACCCCTAATCTCTCTGAGTTAACTCCAGGTGTACATGGGTTTCACGTACACCAGAACCCTGACTGTGGTCCTGGAGAAAAGGAGGGTAAGATAGTGCCAGGCTTAGCTGCTGGCGGTCATTACGATCCAGATAATACAGGGAGGCATGAAGGTCCCTATGGTGATGGTCATTTGGGCGATCTACCACCGCTCATTGTAGATGCAGAAGGTGTTGCTACTCTTCCAGTGCTAGCCCCACGCCTGAAAGTTTCCGATCTGACAGGTCGTTCTCTGATGATCCACATGCATGGAGATAATTACTCCGATACGCCAAAGCCACTGGGTGGTGGTGGAGCTCGACTAGCCTGTGGCGTGATCAAATAGATGTATCAAACCAAAGGTGCCGATCGCCTTCAATTGGACTGGGGACTGGGGAATGGGAACTGGGGACTGGGTGGAAATTTTGTGCGGGTATTGAAAAAACCTAAAACCTAACACCTGACCCAAACTATTTCCTAGAATAGTCTGAGATGTTTAGTCCTCTCCGAATTGACTACCAAAATAGCGCAGAGGATTAAATTCTTGAGTGCGAGGCAATTATGGCGCGAGGCGATCAAATTTACGTCTTCAGAGAGTTGCTTAACCTTCAGGGGGTTTACGAGCATCATGGCATTGACTGTGGAAATGGTACCGTCATCCACTACCGCAAGCCTAGTGAAACGATTGAGCGGACGTCTCTGGCTACCTTTGCTAAAGGCAACAAGGTCTATTTGAAGCAATACTCGGTGGGATTTTGTTTTATCCCGAATGTAGTGATTCATCGGGCAGAAAGTCGATTAGGCGAACGCAAATATAACCTGCTGTTCAACAACTGCGAGCATTTTGCCAACTGGTGCAAAACGGGGATCTGCGATAGTAAGCAAGTCAGAAATTTTATCCCGGCGATTAGTAAGCTGAATATCCATAATTTGTCCGAACCGCTCAAACAAGCACTTCAGGGAGCAGACCCCAATAATGCTCAGCAGTTGTTGAATCAGGCTTTAGCTGATATTAAAGTAGTTTGGGAGAACATTCAGCCCCAGTACAAAGATGCCCTTAAACAGATCGATATCTGGCATCGGGTTGCTTTGCAAGCTGTTAAACAAGACCGAGAAGACTTGGCCCGCGAAGCGCTAAGGCGAAAGTTAAGCTATAAGCAACGTGCTACTGACTTGCAAGGTAAGCTGGAACAGCTAGCAACGATGACAGAAACTCTGATCCGCAACAGCACAAACTTGCAATCCATTTCACTTTAAAGGAAGGAAGTACAGAAAAATGGTAAAGACTAAAGCAGTGGCTAATTTCGTCGCCGTCAGCGACCTCTCAAAGCCGGTGGAAGAGCAAGAAGGGATTTTACTGGAAGTAGAAGGTCGCGGTGGAGACACTGAGAAAAATCGTGCCAAGGCATTGTCAATAGTTAACCAGATGTGGGAGAATGGGGAGATAGAGGCAGATAAATTCCCTGATGGCATCACTCTAGACAACATTTTCTACGTGCCGACCCAGAAACCTCAACTAAAATCTCCTCAATCCTTAAATTCAGAAGAAGAACTTTTACCTGTCGTACAGGGAGCGCAGGAAGTCATTCAACTCACGAAACTCCAGGTTGAAGTGCAAGAAGCGGCCCAGGAAGCTGCCCCCTACATACCAATTATTGAAGCAGTCCTAGACAGAACCCGTCCTTTAACTTTAGAGGAGAAGGATTTAGCTAAAGAGAAGAAGTATGGCAAGATTATCGAACGAATTGGGGCGGCGATCGCGAATCAGGAGCAGTATAGAGAAACTTGCACGGGAAACGGAAAGCTAATCCTCAATGCAATTGCTTGGCAGTTAAACCAAACAGGTGTTGCCGAAAACTTGTGACCAAAACTCAGCCACCATTTAATTTAGGCATGGTTCAAAACAGAGTAACACGCTTAGAGGGGGAGAGAGGGAGAGGGGGAGAGGGGGAGAGGGGGAGATGGGGAGATGGGGAGATGGGGAGACACCGGACTCCGGGACAAGGTTAAAAGTTCCCCAGACTAACACCCCTATTGTGTTACCTTGCCACGAACCATATTGAACCATGCCGAAATTTTTAATCAATTTAAATTTGTTTGAAGACGAAAAGAATAAGTAGTCGGACATAAATTTTGATGACTGTGTTAACTTTTATAAAATGATCAAAACCCTATTGCGAAGCAAGAGACATCGGTTTTTACATTTCTTAATACAGTACTGTTGACTTATGTCTGACTACTTAGTATAATCAACTGGAGTAGTGGGGATAGTCTGTGCTACCACTGGCGGTGGCGACAGTCCATCAAACCAACAGCGAATTTTTCAAATACAGGCAAATAATTAACAGTGACCAGTAACCGGTAACTGGTAACTGGTCACTGGTAACTAAATGGTGGAAAACACCACTTGGAAAGTTATTGCCATGACTCAGGTTTTCTAGAGCGAAGAAGGCTTCCGGGCAGGAGACAGGAGGGAATAGAATTTCATCCTTTTTCGTCAATAGCCATCTTCATTTTGATTGGTCAAAAATTGAGTTCAGTTATCGGGATAAGGATTAGGGTTCATAATGTGCTCAAAGCTTTATTCGGACTGCCTGGGAGCGGACTGCGGACTGCCTTATCCTAGCCAGCTATCTTCCCTAACCTACCAGGTTGTGTGGAAAATCCAGCCTAAGACCAACCATTACCCTAGTCCCTACTGCCTAGTCCCTAACCCCTCCTCAAACATCGCTGGAGAGCTGTTAGCTCAGCTATTCAACAAGCGTACAAATAAGAAAAGCTGGTTGATTCCCTCTAGTGGCGAGGACGGCTCCAAGCTGATCGATTAGCTGGATTCCCGGCTGAATTAGCTGGATTTCCGGCTGAATCAAAGGATTTAAGGTGAAACTCAAATCCAAACACCAAAGAGGCACAACCATGCCTTAAAACCAAACGACACCTTAATTATCGTTCAGCTTTTCTACTAAAGCGCCACAAAAAGGGAAATCGCCAGAAGTAAAAATTTACTCCTGGAGAGGAGAGTACCATGAAAAATTTCAGTAGTCCAGAACAAAAGTTAGAACAGCAGCGCTCAACCTCAAGTCATAAGTCACCACAAGAGCGTGTAGATGAATGGATTTCTGGTAGCGCGGTAAGTCCAGAACTGACCGAAAAATGGCTAGAGCAGCAGTCCGACAAAAAGGAGATCGCCCGCCTGCTAGCCTGGAAATATTACAGTCACACTCCTGGCTGGTACGTGCGCTCTTGCGATCCACACACGGGAATGCGTGGGGATTTTGGACAATTCAAGCCAGACTCACCGCTTCAATTCCCCGACTCTGACAAGCCCTGTAAATACTTCACTTTCCCCAAAGGCAGGGGGACAGAGGCAATCTACAGCGTGATGACGCTTAACGAGTGGATCTCAATCAGCGAGCGGGTTGGGGTAGACATAGAAACCAAGGACATTGATGAATCCCGCGATGATTTAGGTTTCTGGCGTTGGGTAATGAATCACCCTGAGATTCCCATAATCATTACTGAGGGAGTTAAGAAACAGGGTTGTCTGCTAACTTGGGGGTGGGTGGCGATCGCCCTTACCGGAGTATGGAACGGACAGCAAAAGCGCAAACTGCACCCGTCCCTTAAACCTTTCATTGTGCCTGGACGCGTAGTTTATGCTTGCTTTGATGCCGATGTGGTAGTCAAGGTCGAGGTAGAACGCGCCCTCAAGGTTTTTGGGCAGGTCGTCCGGCGCGAAGGTGCCTCAGTTTTTATTATTAACTGGAATTTAGAACTGGGCAAGGGCTGCGATGACTTGATTGTCAATGAAGGCTATAATTCATTTGAAGAGGCTCTCCATAATGCCACCCCTTATAGTGAATGGCTCAAGTCTCTCAAAACTGAACAGCCCAAGAAAAAAGGCTCACTGGTAGCTGCTGATGTTATTGGTGGCAGCGGCGGTGGTAATAACAACGGTAATGGTGGTGGTGGGAACAATGGCGGTGATGGCTCTGGTGGCGATCGCTCCCGAGAGAACAACGAGAAAAAGAATCCAGAATGGCGCTATAAAAATGTTGCCGACGCACTAGAACTGCCTTTTTCTGATTGCGTTACTGCTGGAAGCTTCGATGGGTATGTCTACCGAGAAATATTTGGGGCCGGAACTGAAAATTGGGCAGCGATCGACACTGCCTTTTACCACAACACAGAGCAGGGCTACTGGCAGCATCAGGAAGATAAATTCATTCACAAACTGATCTGCGATGCCTCCCAAAAGGCTTACAAGCTCAAATCCTCGAAATTAGAGGGCTGGTGGGCTACCTACCCCTACGAAACAAACAGCTCGTCCGAGTCTGCCTTTAAGTTTGTTCGCAAGCGCTTGGAGTTAGATAACTTACCGTCCAATGTACATTTGAGGGCATTCAATAATTGTACCGTGGATATGAGGACGGGTCAAACCATGCTCCACGACCCCGCCCATTTCCTAACTAGCCAGGTTCCTTACGATTACTACCCTAACCGTCCATGTCCTGAGAATTTCTACAACTTTATTTGTAGTTCCTTCGGGGAAGATTTACTCTGTGTCATCCGGGCGTTTACCTCAATGTTTCTAGATCCGACGGCTCCCTATGGGCGATTTCCTCATCTGTTTGGGCCATCAGGTTCAGGTAAGGGAGTGATGGGGCGATTGTGGAGTTCTATGTATGGAACCGTAGGCTCGGCTTCCCTGGCCAGTTTCGAGGAGCTGGCATCTGCAGAAGGACGGCATCAGTACCTCACTGGGAAATCTATCTGCGGCATTCCCGATGTCGGCGGTTATGTCAAGGGACTACGCGCTTTCTACGAGCTTATAGACAATGGTGAGATGTCGGGCCGGGCACTGTTTAACCCTACTGGCTATCAGAAGCTTTGGAATATGCGTTTCTGGGTGGCTTCTGTTGACCACCTGCAAATTGAGAACGCCGGGGATGGTTGGGCTCGCCGCGCATACCCCATTCCTACTAAGGGCAAGCCAGATAATGTTGACCCCAACTTGAGGGTGAAGTTAGAAGCAGAGATAGGAGACATTATTTCATGGGCTTTGGCTATGCCCAGAGAAGAGCGCGATCGCATTCTTTTGGGTGAGCCCACCAACTCTCGAGTCATCAATGCCATCACTGATGCCGCTCTCTACGGTGACAGTACTAAGAGCTTTGTCGATCTGTGCCTGCGCCCTTCTGACAATCCTGGCAATGTTCCCAATCACATGCTGCACTCCTGGTATGTCGCCTACTGCGACAAGCACGGCTATACACCGATGGGGATGTCCAAGTTCATCTCCCACCTCAAAACCATCCTGCCGAAAAACCATGTCCAGCGCGGTTGGTCGCCAATGACTAATGGCAAGCGCTCACAGGTTTCGGCTCACTGGGAATATATTGTATCTCTTCGGGGGGCTCTTGTAACTATAAACAATGGTGCTGACAACGGCTATCAGGGTTCAGCTAATCAAGAGCCCGAGTGGAAGTGCATGAAATCTAAATGTGTGGAAGGAGGGTTATTTGAGTTTGAGGATTTTTGGAATCCACCAGAACCACCTGGGCCACCTCAACCACCTCAGCCACCTCAGCCACCTGAACCTGATGATGGTGGTCCCGGCGGTGGTGGTCCTGATAATAACCCTCCGACTGCCGATCCTGCTCCAGATTCGGATTCAAAATCGCCAGAACCACCTAGCAGTAAGGGTGTGCAGGGTGTACATGCTGTACAGGGCAGCTCAGAAAATCCCGAATCGCTGAAACAACGCAGTGGTGCGGGTGTGCAGGGTGTGCAGGGTGGATCGCACAGAGATCCGGACTTTGAAAAAATATCAGTAGCTGTTGTAGAAAAAAATGAGGTGGCGCAAACAGTAGAAAGGGTAGAAAGCCCCCTGTCCACCCCTGTACAGTTACCAGTTACCAGTTATCAGTTGCCAGTTGGCAGTAATCAGTTAGCAGTTGACAGTAATCAGTTAGCAGTTGAAAAGTCAGATAACGAACCTTCTTCAGTTACCAGTTACCAGTTACCAGTTACCAGTGAGACTCCCGACTCTGACGGAGTTCCGAATTCAGAGAAGGTAGATTCAACTGTGTCCCACGGTGACAAGACTTCAGATAACCAACCTTCTTCAGTTACCAGTGACCAGTTATCAGTGACCAGTGAGACTCCCGACTCTGACGGAGTTGCTCATTCAGAGTTGGTAGACCCCACTAAAAACCAGGTAACTGGTAACTGTTCACTGGTAACTGAAGAGGTAACTGGTAACTGTTCACTGGTCACTGAAAAGGTAACTGGTAACTGTTCACTGGTCACTGAAAAAGAGCTGGTAACTGATTACTCCACTTATCCGCATCTAACCAGCAATGATGTCCGAGCTTGTCGAAACCGGGCTAGTCGGTGCAAAAATCAGATGCTTGCCTGTACTAACCGAGATGAGCTGGCAGAATTTCGAGCTAGTGCTGGATTCTCTCAGAGTGAGATTGATTGGGTTTGGGAAAGGCTAACTGACAGTGAAAAGTTTGGCGTACATAAAGCGGTTAAGCAAGAGCAGCTAACTTTACCGGGTTTTGAGAAATCTGAAAATGGTAACTGGGAACAGGTCACTGAAGAGGTAACGGGTAACTGGGAACTGGTAACTGAAACTGAGCAAACTGCTCCGGTGTCAGAGTCAACTGAAAATGCCTCAACTGACCCAGAACAGATTGAAAGTACCGACGAGATATTCTCATGGAACGAGGTAATTGAAGATATGAACCAGCACCTGAAGCTACTTTGTTGGAGAAAGGCTGACGGTTCTGCTTATCTCCAGCACAAGTACAACTTGAATTGCTGCCCTAATTTAAGCGAGTCAGAAATGTCTGAGTTCTATAAATTCCAGACTGAACGCTTGGCGGGATATAAGGTAGGCGACCGCGCGATTGTTGAGAATTATGACCCAAAACTAAATGGTCGGGTAGCAGAGGTGGTATCAGTCGAACCTGGCAACATCATTAAAGTTCAGTTTGATCACAACCGCCGAAAGATGCACATAGAAATTGCACTTTACGTAACACTCTTCTACGGAAAAACTCAATGAAACCCGATCAATCATTATGCTTAGACAACTCGATTTGTGCTCAGGAGTCGGAGCAGGATTCCCCCTTGCAGGGTTCAAACTCGGAGGTTTTGAACTGCTCGGTCTCTGCGAAATTGACCCCTACTGCCAAGACATCCTCGGTAAACGATTCCCCGAAGTTACAATCTTCAAAGATGTCCAAGAACTTAAAGAAGGCGGAGTCTACAAATCAGGAGAAATCGATATTATCACAGCCAGCCCACCTTGCCAGCCCTTCTCAGTCCAAGGGAAACGGCTCGGAGCTGACGACGAAAGAGACTGCATACCCGCAGTCATGGAAGCGATCGCAAGCATTAAGCCTAGATTCTTTGCAATTGAGCAAGTGCCAGGGCTGCTTACGTGCCCTTTCAAACCCGGATACGGTTCAGGCTCCTACTTCAAAATCCTACTCGGAGCCATTTTCGAGTGCGGGTATGGGGTGGAATGGCAAAATATTGGATCAGGAAACTTTTCCTCTCCCTTCCCTAGAAGAAGGTTACTGCTGGTTGGCGTCTCCAACAGCGTTAAGCTCGACTGGGAACTCCCGACCCCCTGGGCTGAGCAAGTTAGAAAGTCAGTTGAAGGAAATGGTAGTCCTAAAATCAGGGGAGTGCTTGAATCCGAGGTGGCTAGAAGTTTGGTTGGGTATGCCGCTGAACTGGCTCAACCCATTGGAATTACGTCCGGCAATGGAGTTGTTAGAAGACAACGTGAAGCAGCAGGAAATTCTCTCGACCCAAGAGTTGCTGCGATCGCACTCCAAAGAATCATCTATCTTAATTCGGAAGTGACCAAATACACATCTCAATCCAAAGACAAGCTCCGCCACGACACCGACGAATCTCATTCACCTGAACCTGAAAATAATGGTCGGTCACCTTCGGTGCGCCTTCGGCGAGCGCAAGATGATGATTGGCTTGATAATTCTCCAACTTCTGCTGAATCTAATTCTAGCCCACTGACTGGATCACCTCAACATCAGGAAAGTAAGGAGCGGTCACCTTCGGTGCGCCTACGGCGAGCGCCTGAACTGCTCCAAGTTAATCCGCACTCACTCAAGCCGCACCCGCGCAATCGGTCGATCTATGGTAAAGACGAAGATATCTCAGACCTGGTAGAGCAGATCCGGCGCACTGCATGGATCAAGCCACTTGTGGTGAATAAACAGCACCAGATTATTAGTGGTCATAGGCGCTGGAAAGCAGCACTTGCGCTGGGACTGGAAACTGTTCCTGTGGAGGTAAGGGAGTTTGAGTCTGAGCTAGATGAACTTGAAGCCTTACTGCTAGAGAACCAATACCGGGAATCGTTCAGCGTTACCAAATGCCTATAAACTAATCTCAAAATTGCGTAATGGAGGTCAATGATGACTAGAGGTAGACCAGCAAAAGTCAAAAAAGAAGATGTAATAGCAGCTTGCGACCAACTTGTTCAAGAGGGACAGAATGTTACTGTAAAAAATGTCCTGGGGATGGTTGGAGGCTCAGCGAGAGAAGTTTCCCCGATAGTTAGAAAATATAAGGCATCGGCTGGAATACCAGAAGCTCTCGAAGATATCGAGAATGATGATAATAATGGTGCTCTATCTGTAACAGAACCAGAAGAGATTGCCGACGTTCAGAAAGAAACAAGTCACTCAACATCAATTAATCCACGACAAACCATGTCGGCTCAGGCAAAGGAGCAAGCGCAGTTAGAAGCAGCCCAGCATACTTTGGCCAAGAATTACTTCATCGCCACTCAAGATTACGAAACACCTGGGTTAAAAGAGCAGGTTAATCAGGGACTAGAAGAGATATATAAACGTGCTAATGCTGAAATGATGGATAACCTGTTCCCAAAGGATCTACAGGAAAAACTAAGGACTCCCAAGACGTAACTACTCCTACCAAGACGGCAGAGAAACAAAAGCGAAGGTTGATAAGATCTTGGCTAGGCTGCGTACTGGGAACAGCTACAGTACTCGCGTTAACGGGAATGAAAAATATCCAGCAGCTAGCTCTCGTATCCCTAGGAGCCGGAAGTATAAACTTTATAGTCTGCATAACAGGAAAAGATCAATGAAGGTAGAGGAGGATTATCAAGCAAGACCACTTTCCAATAGCCCGAAGAAACTTGGTGCGGTTCATCGGCATTAGACAAAGGCGGCATAGGTCGCTCAAACAACGGGCCCGTAGCTACAAAAACCTCACCGTAGCCGAGCGATCGCACTAATTGGCCTTCTTATAACAGGCGTGTATCCCCAAGGCATCTGGCTGCGGAATCCACCGGGCAGTGTGCATACCCCCTTCAGTGAGTCGGGCTGTCTGATCTATGTCAAAACAGGGCATTTGTCTACAGCTAATGACTAGGGGGACGATGACATCGGTCTATCTCTACTGACTGACTCAGCTTGGGCGCAAACGGAGCCTACCAAGACCAAATCAAACTCAATTGAGATCAGGAGACTCACGATGATTGACTTCTACACCTACACAACCCCTAATGGTCGCAAACCTGCGATTCTGCTCGAAGAACTGGCGTTGCCTTACACGATCCATAAAATTGACATCGGCAAAGGTGACCAATTTACCCCCGAATTTATCGCCATTAACCCCAATAGCAAGATTCCCGCCATTATTGACCGCGAAACCGATATCACTGTGTTTGAATCAGGTGCAATTCTGATTTATCTGGCGGAAAAAACGGGCAAGCTCCTGCCCCTTGGGGGAGCTGAGCGGGCGCGGGTGATTGAATGGCTGATGTTCCAAATGGCTAGCATTGGACCCATGTTTGGTCAGTTGGGGCACTTTCGTAATGCTGCTCCTGAGCAACTCCCTTATGCCATTAACCGCTACGACAAAGAAACTCGGCGTCTTCTGGGTGTTCTCGATCGCCAGTTGGCAACCACCCCCTTCATCGCTGGGGACTATTCCATTGCTGACATTGCCACCTATCCCTGGGTGACAGCTGTCGCTACTCCGTACCTTAATCTATCTCTGGAGGACTTTCCCCAAGTCCAGGGCTGGGTCGATAGCCTACAGGCTCGTCCCGCTGTGCAAACTGGCATGGCATTGCTAACACCTGAGTTCAACAGCAATTACGGAACCGTTGCTTAACCCCACATTTACAGGAGGTAATGTGTTTGAGTATGCTGGCCACAATCTCCATGTCTGTTTGATGACATCTTGGTTTGATCATTTGAACTTTGAGCGTAAATAGTGCGGCAGATAAAATCGTTAGTTGGTAAAGTACCTTTGGGTGTTCCGTAAGGCAAATGGTCACAGTCAGATTGCGATCGCCCAACCAAATCTTGTTTGAAACCACCAAACTGCTCGCGCAAAAAACAAGATATCAATATCAAGCTAATTGGCAGAAACCAAAACAGCCGCCAAACCCTCATTCCGTATTACTTCCTCCCTCCGAGGCCACCATAGGAAGGTTTCATCAAAACCCTGCTAGAAACATAGATAACCATCGCACTAGCACCAAAAAACTGCATCGGATCTCGACCAGCATAGCGATACAGACTTAAAAGCAATATAGGAAGCAGCACAAACGGAGTCAAATCAAAAAACCTCTTATGCTCAGGAGGCTTTTTACTCCTAATCCCCAAAAACTTCCCAGCCACCACCTTATTAGCGATCGCCGGACAACCCCCAGACTCCTGCTGAAACTGAGCAATTTCAGCCTGACTTAAACTACCACCCCTCTTGCTAGTAGAGGTTTCCATAATATCTTTTATGTCCTCAGCGGAAAGTGGATCCAATTCCAATGCTGGGAACTTATTCAGAATATCCTTTTCCGGCTGAGTCCGCCCAAACAAAACAATCGGAAAGAAGCGATCGGCAAACAGAGCTTTCTCATGCTCCTTATTCAACCAGCGTCTCAGGTGAACATTGACGCTAGGGGCATCATCAACAATAAAAAATACTGTTTCCTTTTCCAAGAAATCGCTTATCTGCTCTTGGAGCATCCTTGACGACATACTTTTTCCATCAAGAGTCTCAGTATCAAGTCCAAGAGTAACAGCCAGCGACTCCATCACATCCCTCAGAGTTCCTGGTTCAAGCAGCACAGCCAAGAAACCTTGAGATCTTATCTCCTGAATAACAAACTGAGCCAGGGTAGACTTACCATAACCAGCATCACCAACAACATAAACACCCTCACCAGCCAGCAAAGAAGCCACTATCCTATCCCGCTCGTTGACACGATAGCATTTCCCAGTAACCTTAGTTAATACTTGCTGAAACTCTGCTTCTAAACTAGGCGATCGCATCCCCTTTCATCAGAAACCATAAAAACAATTTTAACAATGATGGGACCAACACATGCAACTTTAGGAATACTAGCCACAAGCCTAATCCTCAAAACAGTAGACCCAGTAATCCTAGGAATCGGAGCAATCAGCGCACTACTACCAGATATCGACAGCAGCAAAAGCACCATAGGAAGGCTGCTACCTGGGATATCAAAAAGAATAGAAAGAAGAGTCCCCCACAGAACAGCAACACACTCATTCTGTGCCATCGCCCTAATAGCACTTCTATCCGGAGCACTAAGCATACTCTGGAAACAAGGAGCAGCAGCACTACTCATCGGCTTCACCATCGGAGGAATATGCGGAGACTTAATGACAGCCAGCGGAGTAGAACTAGCATGGCCATGGTACCAAACAGCCTTCGTATTTCCAGGGAATCCCCAACTGCGATTCATCACAGGAAGAAAAGCAGAAATAGCAATAATCACAATAATATGGATGATAACAATATGGAGCCTAAACATAGCCAGTAACGGAGGCGCAATCAGAGTACTGAAACAAGCAATGGGAACCCCCTCCGTAGCAGTAGAATTCTTCAACGAACAATCCGGGTCTGCAATTGTATACACACAAGTAAAAGGATGGAGAGAATCAGATAGAACCCCAATCAATCAGAGATTCAGAATCATAGAAGCCAACAAAAGCTCATTCCTGCTGCAAGACGAACAAGGAAGACTGCACAGAGCAGCAGAATCAGGAGAAGTAGAAATAATCATCCAAAGAATGAGAACAAAAACAGGAGCCACAATCCGACAAAAAGTTACAACAATCCAACTAGACGACCAGCCAGTACTCAAGACAATAAAAAAATACAAAGCCGATGAAATATACATCAGTGGAACCCTGGAAATAGATGACCTTGAAGACTTAAAATTACCAGAACCAGCAGACCAATATTGGGCAGTAAGAAAAACAGAAACAAAACTAGAACTAGATAACGCACGACCTGAACAACTAAAATCCCTACAAGACAGATATGGAACCGGAACCCTAGAAATAAAACTAATAAATGGTCAATAGGGAACAGGGAGACCTGACTGCCTGACAGAAGTACTCGAAAGCTAACAAGAACGGCATTGTTGAGAGTTCAGCCCCGGCGCGATCGCGCTTCTCCTATCCCAGGGCGATCGCGCTTCTCCTATCTCAGGGCGGTCTCGG
>JBFRWF010000103.1:0-14780 GCA_051439465.1 Xenococcaceae cyanobacterium
AAATTCATGCCGATGTGAACGGGAGTTACAACATCGGGCGAAAAGTAATCCCAAATAAATTTGATTGTTTACAATCAGCGTTTAAGAGGGATAGAGGTACTGTGGTAGCAGTCCCTAGACGGATCAGTTTGAAAATCACTCATCATAATGTGAGTTAAGTAAAGCATTGCCGTTTCAAATGACCATTTGCTTTCGATCTGGGCGGGTCGCCTAGATTTGCCTATGCAAAAGGTAACTATTACGGTTTGGTTTCCGTGAAATGTCGGCTCTGACCAAGAGTTCTAGGAGATTTCCGCAAACCTAATGACTCCAAAGTATATAGGTGGAGTTGGCTCCGCTGAGTTGAGACGTCTAGTCCTAAGAAGTTCACGAAGGGCAACCAACTGCAATGGTGCGTAATTTTTTTGTCAATCTGGGCAAAAAAGAAAAAAAGATGATAGAGAGGGGTTGACGAATTAATCAATTTAGATAAAATAGATTTAAAGACGCACACCTGTTAGTTAGGTAAAACAGCCTTGCAATCCGGGCAGTGGATCGCTGTCCTTGCGCTTAGTCCGAGCATGCATCACTAGCCTGCTCTTCACTGTGCGGTCATTCACCCCTATATACTTTTCCCGGTGTGACTTCGGGGAAGTGAATGTAAGTATATAGGGGTGAGACCGCTTGAGTTGAGCAGTCTAGTCCTGAGAAGTTTACGAAGGGGCAACCAACTAATAGGTGTGCGTAATTTTTTTAGTCTAGTACACTAAGAAATCTTTGAGGGTTTGGTTACCTCAACATTTTTTTGATTATCGATTAAAATAGTACATAAATACTAAATAGCTACCCCAAGCATGTGCGGAAGATTTACTCAGGCCAGTTCAGTTCCAAGCATTTCCCAGACTTTTAATCTGGCTGATGTCCCTCTCCAACAGCCTAGATATAATGTTGCTCCAACTCAGCAAGTGATGACGATATTACGTCTCTCCCCAGATAGTGAACGAGAAGTCAAAATGTTACGTTGGGGCTTAATTCCTAGTTGGGCAAAAGATATCAAGATCGGGGCAAAGCTGATTAATGCTAGGGCAGAAACCGTAGCGGAAAAACCTTCTTTCCGCAGTGCGTTCCGTCATCGCCGTTGTTTGATTGTAGCTGATGGTTTTTATGAGTGGCAGCGACAAGATGGGAAAAAGCAGCCTTTTTACTTTCAGATGAAGGATAAGCGTCCTTTTGCCTTCGCAGGACTGTGGGAACGTTGGCAAGTCTACTCGGACGAGGTAATTGAGTCTTGCACTATTCTGACGACAGAAGCTAATGAAATCATGCGCCCTATCCATCATCGGATGCCAGTAATTTTGGAAGCTAAAGATTATGATTTGTGGCTAGATATCCAGGTCAATCAACGGGAATTATTACAACCATTACTTACTCCTTATTCTGAGAGTATGAGCGCTTATCCAGTTAGTACTAAGGTGAATAATGTCAGAAATGAAAGTCCTGAATTGATTTGTCGTTCTTGATATAATCAGTACATATGTACTAAAATAACGACAGAACTACACTTATCCTCATAATCCCTATGTCTGAGCAACCGCGTACCCGCCAGGAACTCTACAATCTCATCCGACAAAAGGGCAAAGAAGAATTCATCCTCGAAGAGATGATTCGCTATGGGTTCTGGCCCGCCGAAGGGAAGATGCCGGAAGATCCAGCCGATGAAATTCGGCGGATGGGGGAAATCCGGCGAGAACTTGAACAACTGCGTCGAGAGAGTCGGCAACTACACAACGAAAAGGCACTCCGCAAACAGCTACTTAAGCAGCGATTGGCCGAGTCGCGGCGCAAGCGTGAGGAAACGAAGGAACGGCGGGAACGAGAGCGACAAGAACGTGCCCAGGCGTGGCGGCAGAGAAAACAGCAAGACATCATCTATCTCGGTGAAGAAGTCTCCGGTGGACTCAACTACACCGACTGCAACCAGGAGCGGTTGCGATCGCTAGAATTACCGATAATTGCCACAGCCGAGATGATAGCTACGGCCATGGGAATTACAGTAGGGCAACTGCGTTTCCTCGCCTTTAACCGCAAAACCTCCACAATATCTCACTATATCCGCTTCAAAATTCCCAAAAAGACGGGAGGTGAGCGGCTAATTTCTGCCCCCATGCCACGGCTGAAGCAGGCACAGCATTGGATTCTGAACAATATTCTAGAGAAGCTGGAAATTCACGATGCAGCTCATGGTTTTAAACGCGATCGCTCGATTGTTAGTAATGCTCAGCCCCATGTGGGAGCAGATGTAGTCATCAACTTTGACCTCAAAGACTTCTTTCCTTCGATTTCTTACAAACGAGTTAAGGGGCTTTTCCGCTCATTCGGTTATTCAGAAGCCGCTGCGACCATTTTCGGCTTGCTTTGTACGGAAGCAGAAGTTGAAGAAGTAGAACTGGATGGTAAAACCTATTATGTAGCACTGAGCGATCGCCACCTCCCCCAAGGTTCACCTGCTTCTCCAGCCATTACTAACCTATTATGTCGTCGCCTAGATCGACGCTTAACCAGTATGGCGGAACAATTGGGATTTGTTTACACTCGTTACGCTGATGACTTAACTTTTTCTACTGCTAGGGATAACCCCCGCATCTGTAACCTGCTCAGACGCACCGAGTCAATAGTGGCTCACGAAGGCTTTGCCATCAATGAACAAAAAACCAGAATTCTGCGTAATAATCGTCAGCAGGAAGTTACTGGCATTGTCGTTAATGACCATCTCAATATTGATAAAAAAACCTTAAAACGCTTCCGCGCTACTTTATATCAGATTGAGAAAGATGGCATAGAAGGTAAGCACTGGGGCAATTCCTCTGAGGTGATGGCTTCAATTCAGGGTTTTGCCAATTTTGTAGCGATGGTTAATCCTGAAAAAGGAGCAGGGTTTCAAGGGCAAATCAAGCGCATCAAAGAGAAATTGGCATCCACTTAAGTTGCAGCCACAACTCAGGGAGTAATTGTGAAATGTTACAAAAAAGGCAGTAAGCTGAAAGTGCGAGTAGTTTCCCCTGGTTACACTTTTCGGAGCTTTTTTATAGTCCTGTAAAAAGATGTCAATAAAAGCTTTTTCAAGTTCTTTAGGTAGAGGTTCTATTTTATGATAACGACTCTTGGCTTGGTCGAGAATAGTCTCAGGACAATATTCTAATCGCTTAATCGTACTTTAGTTTGCGCTGCCGTAGGCACTCGCTTTGCGAGACCGCTCTTTTTGTGAGAAATGCGGGGTGTAGTTTTGCCTGAGTATTAATTCTTATATCAAGTTCGGGGGACTTTTCAAACAGCCTCTTAGCTCCTCTTCTTCAAATTCTGAACTTCCTCAAGACTCAAGCCTGTGGTTTGACTAATCGTTTCTTCATCTAAGACATCCAGAAGTCGCTTGGCAATTTCGACTGATTGTTGTTTTACAGCTTGTTTTACAGATTGTTTTACAGCTTGTTTTATCGCATTACGCTGGTCATATATATATATTTCTCGCTTTTCAAAATCTTCTAATTCTTCCCGAGTAAGATTGGCTTGATTGGCTATTTCAAAAGCTTTCTTTATTTCCGGAACTTCTCCCATTTCCTCTGGCACTTCCTTCAAAGTCCTCGCAGTCTTGATGAAATATATCCACTTGTCGTTTAAGGTTTCTAGCTCTTCCAGTTCCTTCTTGAATTTGGGCAATTCAACAAAGACTAATTCTAGGTCGTAAATGAGATAGTCAACTAGATAATCTTTTTCCTTGAGAATAAAACGAGAAATTACATCTTCTAGATGAGGAAATATCTCAAAATCAGTAATTGTCAAAGCAATAACCGGGTTTAACAGCGTATAATCTTCCCCAACATCTAATTGAATTGAATAGGCTTTAGCGGCATTATACAAAATCCGCTTCTCAAAGCCTTCCACATTCAATACCTGCATCTCGATAATTACCGTTTTGTCCCCAGCTATCCTCGCCTTCACATCTAGGTAGGTATCTTTTAAACCTCTAATTCTGGGCGCTTGATAAGGGTTGAGGATTTCTAAATCTTCGATGGTGGGATTGCCGTTATATAGAATGCCATTCAAGAAACTGATTAGAATGTCTTTACTTTGTTCTGAGCCAAAAATTTTCTTAAAGGCAAAATCCGTCTTGGGATTGATGAAAATCATCTTAATTACTGGAATTATAATAGATTATTATAGCAGATCTAGTTCATCATAATTAGGTAATGTAGTATCAATCGGTTTACCATTGTGCAACACTATGCAGTCATGCTGGGAACGGGATAACAATTCACTGAAATAACGGGCTTTGAATAAAATTAAATCTGCTGGCAGTCCAACTCCAATCCTTCCTATTTTTGGCAATCCCATTAAGTCTGCTGCTGTTTTAGTAACGGCACAACACCAATCGCTATAAGGCATATCCAAATGAGCAATCCTCACTGCCTGGTTAAACACTTCCAAGACATCATGATCGCCAAAACCGTAGAAAGGATCGCGGCAATTATCGCTGGCAAAGGTAACGGGGATGCCTTGTTGTTTCAGTTCATGCACTAAGGTAACGCCTCGCCAGGAGGGGGTTTGAGCCGATTTCCGGTCTTGGAGATAAAGGTTACATATAGGCAGGCTGACAATGCCGATACCTGCTTGTTTCACTAAGTCTAGGGTTTCGGCGACCACTTCTGGGGGCTGTACTGCTAAACTACAGCAGTGACCGCAGATTATTTGCCTGGTGAATTGGTGGCGGAGGGCAGCAGCGGCTATTTTTTGCAGGCAGATTGAGTTGGGATCGCCATTTTCATCGGTGTGGAAGTCGAGAGCTAAACCCCTTTCTTTGGCAAGGGAGAAAACAGCATCCAGTTGGCTATCTAATTCTGGCTGCATGTACGCAACGCCCCCCAGAATACCATCTACTTCAGCAATTTTATCAGCCAGGGCAACACCAGCAGGGGTTTGATAGTAATCGAGGGTGACTAGGGAAACAGCTTGCAGGGTGATTCTATCTGCCCACTCTTGTTGTAGGGTTTTGAATACGCCTAAACTAATATCCCCTTGTTCGCCAAAGGAGTCGATGTGAGTACGGATGGCTTTGGTGCCGTGGGCGTAACTGCATTTGATGCCAAATTCCATGCGGCGATAGACATCTTCTTGCTCCCAGTGTTGCGAATCAGTTAGGACGGTTGTTAGGGCGCTGTTAAAGGTACCATCTGGATTAGGCGATCGCTCCCAAATATGCCCCTTATCTAGATGGGTGTGCATATCCACAAAACAAGGAAATACTATTCCTCTGCGCAAGTCTATGGTGGGAGAATTGAGGTTGTCTTGAGAAGCGGGGATGATTTGGGCGATCGCCCCTCCAGCTATTTCAATATCGACTAAGCACAAGCCTTCCCTTGTCTGGTTAGAAAACTTGCCGTTTTCTATTAGAGAATCTGGGACATGGGCATTTTTCAGCCAGTAGGAATCAACTTGGGGAATCAAATTTAGAGTGATCAAAGGGAATTTCAGTTCAGATGGAGCTTCTGATTGATTATGTTCATCATTTTGACATTTAACTAAATCTAACGCCTATTCTCTAGATTGTGCCAGATACGGACGATAACGATTTTGTTATCTTAAAACCCTTATTATCGGCGATTCAATCCACTCATATCATGTATGACAATACCTGCAAGTTTATTGCTGAAACCTTTACCACCGACATTGCCACCTGGTTGCTGGGGGAACCGCTGACTTTAACGAAACTGGAACCGTCGGAGTTGTCGCTAGAACCGATTCGAGCCGACTCGCTAATTATGCTACAGTCGGACGAAATGGTGCTTCATATTGAGTTCCAAACTGACCCGGATTCCGAAATTCCTTTTCGCATGGCAGACTACCGCTTGCGGGTGTTTCGGCGGTATCCACGGAAGCAGATGCGCCAAGTGGTAGTTTATTTGAGAAAGACGAGTTCGCAGTTGGTCAGGCAGACGGTTTTTGAAATCTCAGGTTTGCGCCACTCCTTTGAGGTCATCAGGCTGTGGGAGCAGCCCGCTGAAGCGTTCTTTGGCTCTTCGGGATTGCTGCCGTTTGCTGTTTTGAGTCAAACGGATGACCGTGCTGAGGTGCTGCGAGAGGTGGCGCGACGGACAGAGGCGCTCGCTAATCGTCGGGAGCAGAGCAATGTGATGGCTTCAGCGGCACTGTTGGCGGGTTTAGTATTGGAGAAGGAGCTTATTTATCGAGTGTTGAGGCGAGACATTATGCGCGAATCAGTGATTTATAAGGAGATTAAAGCTGAAGGGGAAGCGAAGAAAGCTAGGGAAGTGGCACTGAAGATGCTCAACGCAGGCATGGAGCTGGAGCAGGTGGCTCAGATGACAGGTTTGACGGTTGAGCAGGTCAAGCAGTTGCAGCAGAGGAACTGAGGCAATGTAGAAGCGATCGTCTCTGGCGCTGCGTCAAGCTAGTAGAGCGCAGGTGATATGGGGGTCGTGAGAGTACAGGAGACAGCGATCGCAATCGGGAATCTTCATAGCAGGCAGGCGAGGGTCTGATCTAAGTTTGCCTGTAACTGCTCACCGCAATAAAACCGTTCTATTGACAAGAAGACAGGTTGACGAGTCTGAAAGGGTAACAACCATGTTCTTGATATCAAGTTGCATTCAAACATAGTTAGGGCCGAATGTAGGGGCACGGCATCATCAACATTGTAGACAAAATCAAGATATTTATGCCGCCGTGCCCCCTACCACCTTTGACCGCAACTTGGAATTGTAGGTGGGCATTGCCCAGAATTCTCTGTGTGTCTGAGTTATAATTTTTGGTTAGGCAATGCCCACCCTACGGTTATTATTGTTCACACTTTAGGAACAGGGAACAGGGAATGGGGAACAGGTAGGGGATGAAATGTTAAGAAACAATACATGACTTGGCTAGACACAGTCTTACAGTTGTTAAGATTAGGATGTTTGGTTCTGTTTTGCCATGACTAGATCTCAAATTGGGGTCAGAATTTCTTCACTTCTTCTAGAAAGGCTCAACAGCTATGTTAAGCGAACTGGTACGTCTAAAACTGAGGTGGTGGTAGGTGCGATCGCTTAGTATCTTGGCTGTGCTGAAGATGTTCCCTTGACTCAAAAGATGGCTCGGCTTGAGGAGAGGATGGCAGAGCTTGAGGCTTTGGTGAAGAAGGGGAGTAGATAGTGTTAAGAGAATGAGTGCACCCCGTATTTTTATCTGTTATACACGCAAAGATAATGAAGGCGATAACCAGAGCAAGCGCTGGTTGGATTGTCTTTTAGAATATCTTAAACCTCTCAACTTCCAAGAACAAGTACGTATCTGGTCAGATCAGGATATTGAAATTGGTAGTAGTTGGCATGATGATATTCAAACTACTTTACAAGAGACTTTAGCTGCGGTTTTGTTGGTAAGTCCTTCTTTTCTCGCCTCTGAATATATCAGAAATAGTGAACTGCCTGTTCTGCTGAAAAATGCCTCTGATAAGGGTGTAGTAATTTTGCCGATTATCCTGCGTCAGTGCCTGTGGAGAGAAACCTTTTTTAAGTATCCAGATCCTCACAATGGTCCTGAGCAATTATCTCTAGCTTCATTTCAAGCCGCTAATGCCGATCCCCTGAACAGTTTGGAAGAACACGAACAAGATGAAGTATTGTATAAGGTGGCAGAGCGCATACTCAATATTGTTAATCCTAACCATCCTCGGTCTGGTGGGAAACGGACAAGGTTAAGTACCCCACACAATATTCCCCGCAGTGGTGTGATTAAGTTCGTCGGACGCTCTGAGGCTTTGTCTAGATTACACCAGCAGTTAGGGCGATCGCAGAGAATCGCGATTACTGCTATTGCTGGGATGGGTGGTGTTGGCAAAACGGAATTGGCTCTACAATATGCTCAGTATCATTGCCAACAGCAGACTTATCCTGGTGGGGTTTGCTGGTTACAGGCGAGAAGGGATGATTTACCTACCCAGATTGTTAATTTTGGGCGATCGCAGTTGGATTTGAATCCGCCGGAGGATTTAGATTTAGCAACTCAGGTTGATTACTGCTGGCGAAACTGGAAAGAAGGTGAAGTGCTGGTGGTGCTGGATGATGTCACAGACTATCAGCAGATAAAACCTTATTTACCACCTAACGAGCCGCGTTTTAAGATTTTGATTACTACTAGACTCAAGAAGTTAGGTAAGTCTTTCCAGGAATTATATTTAAAGGTTCTTGAGCCATTAGCGGCATTAGAGCTATTGGATTCTTTAATTGGGGGAGAAGGAATTTTTTGCGAGTTAGAGGGGAAAAAAGATATTCCTTCATCTCTTTGTGAGTGGTTAGGGTATTTACCTCTGGGGTTGGAATTAGTTGGTCGGTATTTAGCAGAACGAGAGGATTTATCCCTTGAGGAAATGCAGGCTCGGTTGAAGAAAAAACGCTTGTCCCAGTTGGCACTAACTAATCCAGACGCAGATATGACAGCACAGTTGGGGGTTAAGGGGGCTTTTGAGTTGAGTTGGGAAAGACTGAATCAGTCGACTCAGAAACTAGCCTGTCTTCTCAGTCTCTTTGCTTTGGCTCCTATTCCTTGGTCTCAAGTAGAATTATGTTTACCTGAGGAAGATTTAGAATACTTGGACGATATTCGGTCCAGGTTTTTGCTCAAGTTGAGTCTTTTACAGCGGACGGATGAAGGTCATTACCAACTTCACCAGCTAATTAGAGAATTTCTGAGAGAGAAACTGGAAGAGTCAGCTTGGATAAATGACTTAAAGCGAAACTTCTGTCAGGCTATGGTGGCTGTAGCATCCGAAATTCCTGAAACACCGACTCGCAAGCAGATTGAAGCCGTTAGCGCAGATATCCCCCATTTAGCAGAAGCAGTGACAGCCTATACCGATTGGTTTAGGGATGAAAGTTTAATCTGGCCTTTTGTGGGCTTAGGTAGATTCTATGATGGGCAAGGAGTTTATGACCTGGCTGTACCTTGGTATGAACAATGCCTATCGACGATCCGAAGTCGTCTGGGAGAAGAGCATTCGGATGTTGCCTTTAGTCTCAACAGCCTGGCATTACTCTACTCTTCACAGGGAAGGTATAGTGAAGCCGAACCCCTCTTAATGCAAGCCCTGGAGCTTTATAAGCGCCTGCATTCAGAAGAGCATCCGGATGTTGCCTCCAGTCTCAACAACCTGGCATACCTCTACTTCTCACAGGGAAGATACAGTGAAGCCGAACCCCTCTTAATGCAAGCCCTGGAGCTTTATAAGCGCCTGCTGGGACAAGAGCATCCAGATGTTGCCCTAAGTCTCAACAACCTGGCAAAACTCTACTCTTCACAGGGAAAGTATAGTGAAGCCGAACCCCTCTTAATGCAAGCCCTGGAGCTTTATAAGCGCCTGCTGGGACAAGAGCATCCGCATGTTGCCATCAGTCTCAACAACCTGGCAAAACTCTACTCTTCACAGGGAAAGTACAGTGAAGCCGAACCCCTCTTAATGCAAGCCCTGGAGCTGAGAAAGCGCCTGCTGGGAGAAGAGCATCCGCATGTTGCCCAAAGTCTCAACGACCTAGCATTACTCTACTTCTCACAGGGAAAGTACAGTGAAGCCGAACCCCTCTTAATGCAAGCCTTGGAGCTGAGAAAGCGCCTGCTGGGAGAAGAGCATCCGCATGTTGCCCAAAGTCTCAACGACCTGGCATTACTCTACTCTTCACAGGGAAGGTACAGTGAAGCCGAACCCCTCTTAATGCAAGCCTTGGAGCTGAGAAAGTGCCTGCTGGGACAAGAGCATCCAGATGTTGCCCAAAGTCTCAACAACCTGGCAGCACTCTACAACTCACAGGGAAGGTACAGTGAAGCCGAACCCCTCTTCCAGCAAGCCTTGGAGATTGCTGAAAAACAGCTAGGCTCAAATCATCCCAATACTGTTACTTTCCGTAGGAATCTTGAATTGCTGCGCGATCGCACTAAGTAGTTGGACACAATTAAAGTTAACTGTGAGGACAAGGCAACAGTGCGCCCAGCCGACAACGTCGACGCTGGGCGCAACAGGCACTCGCTACGCTCGAAGGCAAAAGTCACCCATGCAAAAGGCAAAAGTAGGGAACTCTCCAGAAACTTGAAAGAAGTTTCGATTTTTCTTATTCGACGTGGAGTTAATTCCCTGTTGCCTGTTGCCTATTCCCTGTTCCCTGTTCCCTGTTCCCTGTTCCCTGTTCCCTCTTTCCAGGCGTTAGTTTAGCATAACAACTACGGAAGAGCCATAATTGGAACTAAAGGATAAAATATGATTGGAGAAGACCAAGGACGGATTTTTGAAGTTGGTTTCAATATCGGTATCCTTGCTTATCTCGAACAAAATCAACTGGCTCAGAAGTGGGTGCAGTTCTATCGTCGGGATTTGCAGCAGCTTAAATTTCGTCAGATATTACAGCGCCTCATAACTAGAGCTAGTGCCATTAGCTCCCTGGATAAACAGATTATTGCTAATCAGTCTCAGTTCTTACTGTTGCGGGGATTTCTCGGCGGACTCAATTTCTTCCGAGAGTATATTAAGTCTACTGGTTGGGATGAGCCTAGGAGGCTAAGAAAACTGGAAGTTCTCTACTACCAGTGCAGGTTTGCTGATGATAATAGTATAAATACTTACAGCAAGGGCAATCATACCTCTTATAGTGAGATTCTAGCCCAGTTCGGTGATTATGTCAAGAAAATAAATAAAGATGAGATTGAAATTTATCTTCGCCGCTATACACAAAAGGGAGAGTTTTTGAACGCAGATACTCTGATTTTGCTGCGCTACAAGCAGAAATATCGGATTTTAGCTGTAGATACATCAGTATTTTCTTTTAAGTCTGAACAGGATATTACTAACCTGGAATTTGTTGAACTTATCAAACGTCAACTGATTCGAGAAATTAACTATTTACGCTCTAAGAGTGTATTTTCTCACCTGCGGATAGATACGGGGAAAGACAGTGATTTAGACTTTCTATTTCATCCTGGTTTGAAGCAATACTTTACTGCTTTTAAGTACGAAGACAAGGAAAGTAGTAAGTTAATCCAAGCTGGCGGTTATGCTCATAGTTTCTTTGGATTTCTTCAACAGGCGGGGATTTTACCCGATGAGGCGAAGCTGGTTGTCAGTGTGGTGGGGTACAGCGATCGCAGTCCCAGTACTATGACTGTAGGTAGGGAAAATCTCAACCTCTTAGATACCTGCTATCAAATTTATAAGTATGACTCCAGTAAGGAGGATATTAATACTGCGAGGAAAGAAGTTTTAAATATAATCAAGCGTCAGGGGTATAGGAGTTTTGACAACGGCAGGAAGTTTGTTAATTTCCTGTTAGAGATTCCAGTTAATCAGACAACCGTTGTCTCCCATCAAGAGCGACTGGAGGATTTCTGCAACACTGTCGGTAAGATTCCAGAGGATTTAGCTGCTAAGTTGAAACTAAGTCCAGGGTTGGACTTGCGCAATGCTCACGCTGAGTTGATAAAAAAAACGCTGGTTTCTGATAATACTTATATCTTTTTAACTGGTAATCCAGGGATTGGCAAGACGACGGCGATCGCCGAATTTCTCAAGGAACATATAGAGGAGGGTTTCTTATTCTTCTACGTCAGTCCCAGGAAACAAGTAAATCTGGATATCATCGACAAGTTTAAATCTACAGAAACAGGAAGAATTTGCGATAATAGACTATTTTTCCTGAATACCAATGCCAACCTAATTAAAGATAACGGTAACCAATATACTGTCCAGTACTTGTCTAGTCAGCATCAATCATATTTTAAGAAAAAATCAGTCCACTTTCTTGACGCAAGGGAGGAGATTAAGCTCCGGGGCAAGCATCCTTCCCAGTTGCAGAGAAAGACTGAGGATGTGATTCAATCGGTACCTCAGGGAAGCAAAGGGGTGATGGCTAGTATTTGCCAATCTATCTACGCCCTTATAGATGAGCAAATGTCCAATCAAATTGTCGCTTCCGTTTCTATTCAGTCTTTGAAGAAGACAAGGACGGGGGACACTTTAAACCATTTCGGTAATATCTTCAAGGGAGCGTACAACAAGAAGACAGGAGTCAATTCCCAGAGAATGAGAGAAATATCAAAGCGAATCAGACACCTGTTTATTATGATTGATGAGATTACCGGGGACGATAGCGGAGTAGAATTTCTCAATCGCATCAGGGATATTTTACGAACTTATGGATTAGTGAATGAACAGCATACATTCAATACTAAAGTCATTGTAGCCGATGCCTCGATAGTGGATAAAGATGTAATTAAGCAGCACTTGAGTGATACTTCCCCGGAACCAGATAAGATATTTTTTAGGAAAGCGCAGTCTGCTGGTGTAACTCTGTCATTACAGCATTTTCATTTTAAGGGATTGAATGCAATTGCCATCAATGCCAACTCCTATCCAGCTAGCAGCTTAGATATTACTTACAAGGTGGTAGTAAATTCTTATCAATTCAAGGAAAAGGAGGGTTTAAAGAATCTAAATTATGATTTAGTGAAGATTTCACAGCAAGAGATTATCCAGGATATCAATGCTATTTGGAAACAGGGTGGACAGCTATTAGTTTATATTCAGGATAAGCAGAGATTACAGCAGCTAATTAAGCAACTTAGGGAAATTAGGGTAGAGTTCAGCAAGAATCAGGATTATTTGGAAGTACACGCTAATCTCTCAGAAAAGGAAAGGCAGGAGATACAAGAGTATAAAAATCAGGTAAAGATAATCTTTATGACTGCTTCTGGAAGTCGGGGACTATCTTTTCCGAAAGTGAAGCATATCCTGGTGGATATCCCCCGCTTTCAAGTTGAGAAAAACCTGATGGAGATAATTCAGGTTATTTATCGAGGACGGGGTGATAGTCAGTTAGATCGGCAGAATAAGCAATTAATATTCTATCTATCTGAGCGAGCAGTATATTATGATAATGAACCGCAAATATCTTTACAGGAAAGTATCCTCAATATCTTAAATATATTGCTGATTCTCAAGGCTTCCATGATGACTAGGATTGTGGGAGCGGGACGTTTAGGCAGGGATAATTTCCTGATGATTCCCATTGGGGGTAAATCTGTCTCGGCGGCGGGGGAGACATTTTCTAGTCAGATGGTGAATCTGCTGAGACAAGTCAAGCAAGAACAGAAGGTAAAACCGAGCGATTACCGTCTGAGAAAGATATATACTAAGTTAAAAGAACTTCTGGGTGAAGCCGATTTTATTCTCAAGCATCCAGATAGTGCCAAGGAGACACCGAAGCTTTCCTATCTATCTCTGCAAGAGCGTTTAAACCGCCAGTGCTTACAGGTAATAAATCATGATTTAGATAGATTACTGAAGTTTGGAGACCTTGAAACAGGTTATCTGTGTGGTAGCTTAATTATCGTGCCAACCGCAGACAGAAGTATCGAAGAAACCTACAAGATTCAATTAGATAAGCTCGTCAATTTATCTGGGGAACTGTTGAATAATTTACTGGCGATTAGCCTCAGCAGTGATTATCAGGAAAACTTGCGCTTTGCTACCAGTAATGCTATAGATTTATTGAACAAGCTGAGGGAGCAAAACGATAAAAGTCAACGTTTGGAGCAGAATAGCCAGCGCCTTGACCAATATTATGCTTTACCCTTATTTACTTTCCTTAATGGTAAGGGGATGAAGGAATATTTTGCCGAGGGAGAAGAAGCAGAAGAGGCTAAGTTTCGGTATATACTAGAAATATATGTCCGCAGCCTGTACTCTGCAGACAATATGCTTCCGATTGGCGATCGGTATGAAGATTTTCCCTTTGTGGTTTTTAGTAGCTACAGTTTAGAGGAAGTCAGAGACAAAATTTTCACCGACAAGTATCTCTTGAACTCTAATGAGTTAAATGTGCTTAATTTGATTTTGTCTAAAGAAACCTAATCTCCAGAAAACTACAATAATTTCCTTGCAGTGGCATACGACAACACTTGTAAATATCTGGCTGAAACCTATGCAGTCAATTTCGTGCGCTGGTTACTTTCCGTAAATCCCGTCAATGTTCGCGTCTTGAAAACGGAAATTATCCCAGAACCTATCCGTTCTGATGCTCTGATTCTGCTACAAATCGACAAGAAAATCCTCCATCTGGAATTCCAAAGTTTACCTTATTCAGAACCACCCATTCCTTATCGAATGCTCAAATATTGGACACTTCTTTATGGACAATATTGGTGTGATATTGAGCAAGTGGTTATCTTTTTGAAGGAAACTGCCTCAGAGCTAGTTTTTCAGGACAGGTTTGAACAGTACAAAACCAGACACTCCTACCGAGTTATTCGACTTTGGGAAGAAAACCCAACTCCTTTTCTGAGAGATCCGGCACTGTTACCCTTAGCAACTTTAACCAGCAGTAACACTCCGAGAACTTTGTTAGAACAAGTTGCCCAGCGAGTCGCTATGCTAGAAGAACCAGAACAACAACGCAATATTTCAGCAGCAGCAGAAATTCTTGCGGGTTTGCGATTTGAGAAGAATTTGATTCGTCAACTATTTCGAGAGGAGCTTATGCGAGAATCTGTAATTTACCAAGACATTCTACAAAAAGGACTAGCTCAAGGAGAGCAACAAGGTTTACAAAAAGGAGAGGCAGTGGTTATTATCCGTTTGCTCACTCGACGCTTCGGGGCGATCGCTCCTTCTTTAATTGAGAGAATTCGTGCTCTATCTGTTGCCCAGTTAGAGGAATTGACTGACGCCCAGCTCGATTTCTCAAAAGTCGAAGATTTAGTGAGTTGGTTGG
>JBFRWF010000104.1:0-13187 GCA_051439465.1 Xenococcaceae cyanobacterium
TACCTGACCAGCCTAAGTCTTCATTGACTACGTTTTTTGAGTCAAGACACCTACAAATGCGACGCTAGTTTGTAGCCCTGTCGTCAACAGTTAAACATCTGTATCTAGGTTAAGGAAGTGCTGTTGAGCTTACAAGCTCAAAAAACATTGGCGAAGCGAACTTCACCCTAGCAATAGGAGATAACCAACTTATGTTTGTCTTTGTTCTTGATAAGAATAAAAAACCTCTATCCCCATGTCATCCAGCAAGGGCTAGAAGACTACTCAGTTCCGGACGGGCTTCAGTTTTCAGAAGATATCCGTTTACGATTATCATTCATGAAAAGCAGCTTCAAACCTGTCAAACACAATCCCACCGTTTGAAAATAGATCCGGGAGCGAAAACCACAGGACTAGCAATTCTTCAGGGCAACAAAGTAATCTGGGCAGCCCAATTGACTCATCGAGGCTTTCAAATTCGGGATGCTTTAAGAGCCAGACGACAATTGAGAAGGTCAAGAAGACATCGTCACACTCGGTACAGAAAACCCAGATTTCTCAACAGACGAAGACCTGAAGGGTGGCTTGCTCCTAGTCTGATGTCCAGAGTCCATAACATCATAACTTGGGTTAAGCGATTGTGTCGGTATTGTCCCATTGATTCTCTTTCACAAGAGTTAGTAAGGTTTGACAATCACGCACTCATCAACCCGGAAATATCTGGTGTTCAATACCAACAGGGGGAGTTATTCGGCTATGAGGTCAGAGAGTACTTGCTAGAGAAATGGAAGCGTAAATGCGCCTATTGTGGAGCAACTAACACTCGGCTGGAAGTCGAACACATTTATCCAAAATCCAAGGGAGGGTCTAACCGGATAAGCAATCTTACATTGGCTTGTAGACCTTGTAATCAGGCTAAAGGCCATCTTGAAATCGAGCAATTTTTGTCGGGTAAACCAAATATCTTGAAGCAGATTTTGGCTCAAGCTAATAAGCCTTTAGCAGACGCCGCCGCAGTGAACGCTACCAGATGGAAATTGTCCTCAATGTTAAAGTCAACTGGCTTGCCAGTTGAGATTGGCAGCGGTGGACTGACTAAATATAACCGATGCCGCCAGGAATTACCTAAGACTCACTGGTTGGATGCTGCTTGTGTTGGAAAATCCACCCCAGAAAAGTTGATTGTAGGTGTCCAAAAGCCTCTGCTAATTTCAGCTAAAGGGCATGGAGCTCGTCAATCATGTCGTACCAATAAGTACGGGTTCCCAATCCGTCATTGTTCTAGGCACAAGATTCATAAAGGATTTCAAACAGGTGACATAGTGAAAGCGGTTGTCACTAAAGGGAAAAAGATAGGTACGTATGTTGGTCGAGTAGCAACCCGCGCCACTGGGAGTTTTAATATTTCAACTAAGTGCGGACTGGTTCAAGGGATTAGCTACAAATACTGCAAGCCTGTTCAAAGAAAAGATGGCTATGCATATCACTTTCAAGGGGACTAAAGTCCCCGTGTTGTGTTCCTCCCTCGTTTTTAAACGAGGGTTTCCACACTAACCCGTGAGGTTCTGATGGGAGCCGGAACTGGTTTAAGGAAGCGATGGGGTAGCGATCGCCCAGATCCGGTGAAAAGTCAGGCTGGCAGATACCCTTCAATCACCTGGCGATACTCGCTCTTTTGCTTGACTCCTTTGAATTCCTTCAACAATTCCTTATCCTTAAAAAATTGCACGGTGGGTGTACCAGTAACCTGGGCATTCTTGGCAATCTCTGGATCTGCCTCAATGTCAATTTCGACAAAGTGAATCTTGCCTTCGAATTCATCCACCACCTTATTCAAAATTGGCTTGAGGGTATGACAAGGACCACAGGTAGGGGAGACATACTTGACCATGAGCAGGCGATCGCTCTCATGGAATAACTTGCGCAAAGCATAACCCCCTACATGGCGCGTGGCATTTATATCAAACGTTTCCTTTGTGTCAGCAGAGGTTTCTTCCTCAACTACCTTAGTTGACTGTTCTGATTCCGGCTTCTGATGATATTCCTGAATTAGATTGTTCCCAGACAGCCACCGTTCCGCTGACAGCGCCGCCATACAACCAGTACCAGCAGCAGTAACCGCCTGACGATATTCATGGTCTTGCACATCCCCAGCGGCATAGACTCCTTCAACGCTTGTCTCCACCGAACCGAGCTTGACCAAGATGTAACCAACTTTGTCCAGTTCCAGTTGCCCTTTAAATAAAGAAGTATTCGGGGTGTGACCAATGGCGTAAAATAAGCCTTTGACGTGCAGTTTACTCTCTTCACCCGTCTTAGTATTGCGGACTAGAAGCCCTTCCATCCAACCATTTTTGCCAAAGACATCCACTGCCTCAGTATTCCAGTGAACCGTGATTTTCGAGTTATTTAAAACCCGGTCTTGCATGGCTTTACTCGCCCGCATCTGATCCCTGCGCACTAACATATGGACGTGGGAGCCATACTTAGTCAAATAAACCGATTCCTCTGCCCCTGAGTCACCGCCTCCAACTACTGCCAGTTCCTCACCTTTGAACATCGGTGCTGCACCATCACAAATCGCACAAACAGAGATTCCATTACTCCAGAACTCTTCTTCGCTGGGTAATCCCAACCGTTTCGCTGTCGCCCCCGTGGCGATTACAATGCTGTGGGTTTTGAATTCCCTTTCGGTAGAGCGAACGGTAAAAGGACGCTGGCTCAAATCAACAGAAATTACATCTTCTGTATAACATTCAGTTCCCCAGCGCTCAGCCTGTGCCTTCATCCGTTCCATCAACTTCGGACCAGTAATCCCTTCTGGGAAACCAGGGAAGTTCTCTACTTCCGTGGTGGTCATTAGCTGCCCACCCGGTAGCCCCCCAGCTTGAAAGCCTTCAAACATGACGGGTTTCAGGTTCGCCCGTGCGGCATAGATGGCAGCAGTATAGCCAGCGGGACCAGAACCAATAATTACCAGATTTTCTACAGTTGGACTAGTCATGGAACTTAATTAAACTCATAACGACTTCGTTTATTTAAGTGTAGTATAATTTCTCCACTCAGGAAATATGCAGCTGTAACAAAGTCATCAAGAGCTTTTTGGGCGATCTAGGCGGGAGCTTGAGAGGCTGGGGAGAAAATTTTTTGGCCAGGGGTGATATAAAATCAGGCGGATGTGGGTAAGTTCTAATTAGAAAAACAGTTAACCCACACCTCAAGAAAAATGAAAACTGAATTCCAAGCCAAACTTCTCCAACACCTACTTAACAAGAAAGAAGACAAGGGTTTTACCCTCATTGAGCTCCTCGTTGTGGTCATTATCGTAGGTATTCTCGCTGCTGTTGCCTTGCCTAACCTACTGGGTCAGATAGGTAAATCCAGGGAGGTTGAAGGGAAAAATGCCATTGGTGCTATTAACCGGGGTCAGGAAGCCTACCATTATGAAAAGCTATCATTTGCCGATGTAGCTACCGCCGATTTCGGCGAAGCAACCAACCGACTAGGTGTAGTAGCCGTGAGCGACTATTACACTTTTGTGGCCACTGCTTCTAATGCGAATAACGCGACACAACTTGCTACTTCAATAGATGCAACCAACTTCGGAACCAGAAATTATGGTGGTGGTATATCCTACAACGCTGGAAAATATGACGCTTCCGTATGTCAATCTGATCTCATAGGCGGTAATGCAGCAGCCTCGGCGGCCGGTGGAACTGCAGGCTGTTCGGGGACTAATGCAGTAGAGCTCAAATAAAACTAAAATCACTCGCGGCTACCAACTTAAACTGGGACAATTGTGGGGACTGGTGATTGGGTACTGGGGAAAACTAATCACTGCGATGCTCGCGCATCAAAGATTTCTGCGAAGCAGAGCCTCTAATATATCGTTTCCAGGTAGAACCTGGGAACGAGTAAAAGACTTTCCTCCCTGCTCAAAGCTCCCCGATCCCCTGCTTACTAGTAGATTTTAGCTAATTCGCCAACAGCTTCTAAGAGCGGAATGCCATGAAGATAAGACGTAATGGTGGTGCAAGAGCCGGGGAAGCCGAGGGAGCCGAGGGAGCCGAGGGAGCCGAGGGAGATGGGGAAGATGAGGGAGAATCAACCCAGGACAAAGTACATACTGCCTCCTCTGCCTCCTATGCTTTCTCTGCCTCCTCCGCTTCCTCTGCCCAAACTTCTCCTTAACTTTATAACATTCTTCTAAGAGCGTGTTTGAAAAGTCGAACGTAGGGTGGGTTAGGCGCGGCTCCTCTAGAATTGAGAACAAGTAACTGGTAGATTCCAAGCGCCGTAGCCCACCACTTTTGATGCTCCGCTCTTACATACAGACTTTTCAAACACCTTCTAAGAATCTTAATTTAACTAGTTGATAAAAGTGGGTAAGAAGATGAGGGCACATCCTCTAAAAAAAAATCTATTTTATCACCTCACAATTTATCAAAATAATGGCTTTACATTAATTGAATTGTTAGTTGTGGTGATTATTGTTGGGATTTTAGCTGCAATAGCTACACCCAATTTAATTGGTCAAATTGGGAAAGCCAGAGAAACTGAAGCTAAGATTGGTCTCGCTTCCCTATCTCGCTCCCAACAAGCATATCGTTTTGAAAAACAAGTTTTTGCTGACCTAATGAGTAGGTTAGAACTCAATGTAGCTTTAGAAACGAATTACTATGATTTTCCCAATCCAAGCACGGCAAATTCGAGTCTAGTTAAGCATCAAGCTATTGCCAAGAATCCTACTGGCGATTTGGTAAGAAATCATGCCATAGGTGTATATTATGACAGTGGTTTGTTTGATGTGGTCATGTGCCAGAGTCAAGGGATTGGTGATGCTGTTGATGCACCCGATACATCTAGCGGTGCTTGTACAAACAACGGAATTAGACTTAATTAATCTAGTACAGCGTTGCAGAAATAGCTAACCAGTTAAATATCCCCTGCTTGCTTCTCTAGGAATTTAATATGCTCTTGAGAATTTCAGTTCAGCTCATCTTACAATATCTGACTCTGTTGGTTTGTCTCGCAGGAGTTATTACCCTGCAAAGGCTACATTATTTTGAGGAAATTAACTCTGAAGAAACGGCAGAATATTTCAAGGAAGAAAAATCTCTAAAAATGCTACTTGATGTCCAGAAAAAAATGCCATCCTTCGGCTTTGACAACTTAATTGCAGACTGGACATTTCTGAGATTTATTCAGTACTTTGGCGACGGAAAAGCTCGAAAACAGACAGGGCATTCTTTGGTTCCAGACTATTTTGAAACAATGCTCAACTACGATCCGCGCTTTATTAAAGCATATCTTATGGTATCTACTGCCAACTCAATATTTGCTGGCAAGCCAGAGCAAACTGTCAGTTTTATGGAAGAGGTAGTAAATTCAATTCCTGTTGACTCAATTTCTACCGAAGTTTTTCCCTATGCTTACTTTATCTGGACTTATAAGGGCATAGATGAAATGTTATTTTTAGGAGATACAAAAGCAGCCCAATATTCTTATGAAAAGGCAGCACAATGGGCTAGTCTTCGGGGTGATTCTATCGGGGAGACAGTTGCAGCCCGTGCCCGGGAAACAGCTCAGTTCTTAGCTACGAATCCAGACAGTAAGCGGGCTCAGATTGCTGGTTGGATAACAATTTTAAATAATGCCCCAGATCAAAAAACTCAGCAATATGCGATTGAGCAAATCAAAGCCTTAGGTGCTCAAATTACGATCACGCCGCAAGGGAGGGTGCAAATTGAGCTGCCAGAATCCGACTGAGGGTTAGATTGCTAATCTGCAAACACCTAAATATACCGGGAGCGTGGTAGCCCCGTAACTTCAGTTCGGGGTGGAAACGCGACACGAGCAGTTTTAACTGCCGTGTCGCTTGACATTTTTCTAAATCTAATTAAAATGAATAACAGGGAGCTATAAACAAAGAAGGATTTGATTGCTAGTGTCTCGGAAAACTACTCCATCTTTCGTAACTGAAATACCTCTTGTCGTAGATAGTAAGCAAGAAAAAGAACTACTTGCCCGCTTTCAGGCAGGTAGGCAGTTATATAACGCTTGCTTAAATGAAACAATGGCACGAATGGAGTTAGTTCGTAATTCCGATGCCTATCAACAAGCCAAAAAATTACCGAAATTCATTACTAACAAAAAAGGTGAGCAAATCCAGAATAAGGCTAGAACCCAGGCTCTCAAAGTAGCGCGAGAGGCGTACAGATATGGAGAATACGATTTACATTCCTATGCAATCTTAGTTAGCAAGTGTTCAAAATGGATAGCTGAAAAGTTAGATTCTAACACTCAGCAAAAAATAGCTACTCGTGCATTCCAGACCAGTGAGAAAGTTTTATTTGGTCAAGCTAAGAAAGTTCGCTATAAGGTTACAAGTAGATTCAAGTCTCTAGAAGGAAAAACCAATAAGCAGGGCATTCGGTGGAAAGACAACCAGCTTGTATGGGGGAAACTAAAACTAGACCCAATAATTGATGAGGATAATCCAATTCAACAGCACGGGCTAGACAGTTCAGTTAAGTATGTCCGTATATTATGGCGGTCACTTAATGGTAAACGCCGTTGGTTTGTTCAGCTAATTAATGAAGGAATTTCTTATCAAAAGCCACAGAATTATGTAGCTGACGGAACAATTGGCTTAGACCTTAATGTCTCTAACATTGCTTTTGTTGGGGATATTTATGCCGGATTATTACCTTTTGCTGAAGGGGTGACTAGTTATCAGAAAGAAATAAGGGCTTTACAGCGTAAGATAGAGCGTTCTCGTAGAACTAATAACTCTGATAACTACTATCCCGACTTTGAAGCTAAGAAGGGACGAAAAAATGTCACCAAGAAAGGGAAGTCTAAAAAGGGTAAACGCGATTGGAATAATTCTAATCGTTATTACCAGGTAGCTAGAAAAAAGCGGGAAATTGAACGAAAGAAAGCTGCTTATGCCAAATCTCAGAATCGGAGACTTGTTAATGAAATCTTACGACATGGCAAGCACATTAAAACAGAAAACGTATCTGTCAAGGGATGGCAGAAACGTTATGGAAAAGCTATAGGGGCTAAATCCCCTGGTTTTGTTCAATCTGAATTGAAGCGCAAGGCTGAAAGTGCTGGCGGTTCATTCGTAAAGTTTTCTACTCAAAAGACAGCGCTATCTCAAACTCATCTGAATGGTGAACGGATCAAGAAAAAACTCTCAGACAGAGTACATTATGACCAAACAGGTGTAGTAATGCACCGTGATTTATTTAGCGCATTTCTGAGTAGATACGTTGATGAGAATATGCTCTCATTGCAGGATGCTTCAAATGAATATCCGAGGTTGGAACCAATCTTGCTAGAGGCATGGGAGCGTTATAAGCAATCCGCGAATCAAGTAGGCGACGCCCTCACGTAGGTGACTCATCTCCCCTCAGAGCGGATCTCTAGCTACCTCGAAGGATCTAGCCAGATAAGACAGAAGGTCTAAAAGCTAGATTAAGGTTCGGGGAATCCCCGTCTATGCGCGAGCGGGGAGGTTCAAAGTTTGCAATAAATTATCCCGCTGTGGTTGCAGGGCAAAGTCTAGCTCAGGAGCATAGACTGGTGAGGGGAGTAGTTGCTCAAACCAATTAGCCATCGCCACATTCTCAACCACTGTCCAAAAATCGATGGGCGCGGGACCATCAAGATGGCGACTCACTACTCCAAAACCTGGACGTTGGCGACGATACTGCAAGACAGGAGCCTTCTGCTTTAACCATTGCTCAAAACTGGATGAACTTTCCATCCCACTTAAGAGTTTTTGTTGAATGTTAGCAGGCAGTACAGTTTTATTTGCCATAATCCAGGCTTGCTGTAATAGTTCCTGCCGTGGTGAGGGATTTAACCAAGCCGCGAGCGCCAATTTTCCTGCCGATGCAGGCATCTGTGACAATTTTGGCTCAATTGCCTTTCCCTCTGATAGTTCTAGCATCAGTTGACTCAATGGCGTACCATAAGCCTCTAGATCAGCACGGGCTGCTGCTAGATTGCCTTGCCACCAGTACAAACCACCCCGACAGCGGTGCAAATAGCTGTTATTGGCATCCTGTTGCAACAACTCTGTGTACTTAGCAGCCATCCGCTCAGTGATTGGAGGATAAACCGACTTTAATCCTGGTGAAACCCAAATGGGACTGGTGATGAACAGTGGATCGCGCAATCCTTCCAGAGCGATCGCTTCTATTGCCAAGTCAACTTTGTTCTGTGCCAGCAAGCTTAAACCCAACCCATACATTACACCTCGTTTAGCCGGGACTAGCTGGGCAGAGCGGGCAAATTCTTGGGTTGCAGCTTCCGGATTGGGATTGAGTAGCAACCAGGCGAGATTGCTGTGCCCAAATTCCCAGTAGGGCGAGGCGGCAATACCTTTCTGCAGCCAGGCAATGCTGTCTTCAAACAACTGTTGCCTTTTCTGGGCGTCACTCGTCTGCAGGGCGAGGTTGCCCAGATTCCAGCCCAACTGATAGGGATAGTAAGGTTCCCAGGGGACTAACTGTTGCGCCCTACTCAAGCGCTCGACAAAAGTATCAACATCATCCTGACTCAGAGCAATAAAACCTTGTCTGGAGAGTTGCCAAGCCCGATGCACTGGGATTAACCAGATAATAACAGCTAAAAGAATGCCCAACCCTGCTAAGGGGATGATTTTTTCAGACTTCAGACTTCTTACTTCAGACTTCTTATCGGGCTTCTGAGTTCTGAATATAGATGCCAGACAAGCCAGATAAATTACTAAAGTGCCGCTGATACAAATGTTGTCTAATTGATAATCTGTCAGACTGATTACGCCATAGGCAAGCAAACCACCGTAAATACTCCAGAGGAGAATCTGGTCTGTATGATTAGTAGTAGTCTGGCGCAACCAACGCCAGAGAAGGTAAATCAGAAGAGCGATCGCCCCTAATCCTGGGATAATTCCCCACAAGCCCATCTCTGCCCACAGCTGAACGGGGGTACTGTGGAGCTGGTAAGCTAACTCTGACTCTCGCCCTGCCCATATAGGGCGATACTTTTGATATAAGAGCGGCACACCTCCTAATCCAATTCCAGACCAAGGGTGAGTACTCCCCATGTGCCAGCCGATGGTAGCGTTAATCATTCTATAAGCTAGCTCTCTACCTCCTTGACCCCTGAGGACTGCCATAATCAGGGTACGGAGACGATTATTAGCCAGGATCAAGAGGCTGAGGATTGCTAGTGTCCCCACTCCCCCTAATCCCAGCCAAAGACGAGGAATGCTGCTGCGGACAAGCAAAACTCCCAAACTAAAGATGCAGAGTACTACTAAACCCAGCCATCCCCCTCTGGAACTGGTGGTATATAGATCTAGTAAACCAAGACCAACCCCTGCCAACCAAAGCCAGCGTCGCCATCCTGCTTGCAGAATGCTGAGTCCAACGAGAAGCGGTAGAGAGAGAAGAAGATATCCAGCGACATAGTTTTGATGTCCCAGGGGTGCCCAGTTGCGCAATTCTAGGACTGAAAAGTCGAAGGAGAGATTGACCCCATATTGCTCAAGCTCCTCTAGGCGGGCTAATTCTGGCCTTAGGGTTTGAGTTGTCCACAGGCTGAGGCTAATTAAAATAAAGGCTAAATTTAGATAGCCTTGTCCCACTAGCAACCTGTAACGGCGCTGGGGAGTATTTAGGTAGTAATTAAGGGCGTACAAAGCAGCGATAAAACACAGCGCTGCCCAACCATACCAAAGAGCCTGATTGCGAAATTCAGCGAATACAGTGGAGATAATTAAGCCAATTACTACCAAACCAACAAGCCAGTCCAATCCATTGCCGAGAGCTTGCACTCTTCGCTGATGCCAGAGCAGCAACAGTAACCATAATACGGAACAGATCAGACCAATCTGCCAGAGGATAACCTCGTACCACCTTACCATCAAGCTGTGACTGTCGGATAGTAAGGTAAAGAGTACGTAGAAGCCGGCTGTTAGCAGAGCCAGCAAAAGACCCTCTGAGTTTTGGGATTGGGAAGCATGGACATCTTTCATTTAAGGCAGGGAATAGGGAACAGGGAACGGGGAACAGGGAACAGGGAATAGGGAATAGGGAATAGGGAATAGGTAATGGAGAATAGGTAATGGGGAATAGGGAATAGGTCATAGGGAATAGGTCATAGGGAGCAGAAAAAACTCTTTTCTCTTGCCTATTGCCTCTTGCCTTTGAATGCTATTTCCATGACTTTTTGCCAAATTATTACGCTATCGCTCAAACCAACCTACTACTGAACCAGTCGGCGAATTTTGCCATAGGCAATATAAGATCCACCTTGCGCCGTTTCTTTCACGGCGTCAACTACATAAAGGACTCCTTCCTCGCGAATGTTGCGGGGAAAGCGAATATTATAGTTGGGATTGTAACCATCGGAGACAACTCTCGCCCTCAGCTTCTTGCCTTCTTTGACACACTGTACGAGAACTGCATCACCTACAGTGGTAGTCGTTTCCAAATCAGCCGCTGAGCCAGTCGCCTTTGCTGTCTGTAGTTTTTTTTGCTTGCGCGTACTGGTTTGAGACGATGCCGCTCGTTCCTCACCAGGCTTCACTAACCGACGAATGTTACCGGAGGCACGATAAAAATTACCTTTAGCAGAGAGCTTGATTTCATCAACCACATATGTTACCCCTTCTTCGCGAATGTTTCGGGGGAACTGCACGTTGAACTCAGAATTATACCCTTCAGAAATAACCCGCACCCGCAACTTGCCACCAATGCGATCGCACCTCACTAAAACTCCGCCATCCTCACTGGAAACCGCTTCCAAACTGCTAGCCGATCCAGCCGTGATGCCTCGCAATTTCAGGTCGCCGCGATCGCGCGAGCGTGCTTGATAGGACTGATCTCGCATCTCCTTGCGGCTGGCACGATCGAACTTTCTGCTCTCAAGGCGTTGAGCATAATGCTCTAGTTGTTCCACCTCTTCGGCAATTTCAAAGGACTCATCCAACACCTTGAGCTTGAGATCCGCCACTGTCTGACGCAGTTTTTGAGAAGCCTGTTGGTAATCTCCCCTGTCCGCTAGGGCGATCGCCTCATCTTTCACCTTTGCAATCCTTAGCTGGCTAACCTGCTCCCTCACAGCTGCATCTGGCTGAACACTGCTAGCTTCCTCAGCAGAACCAACCGTTATAGCGATCGGTATCTGGTCGCTGAATTCTTGAATGCTACCCTCCACAACCCCTTGATATTTGTAAGAGACGGTGGCGATTTTAGTTTCGCCAAGGTCGATTTTGGGAGGGATGGAAAGTTCTACCCCTAACTGTTTATTTTCCACCTCATAAACATCGCCCAAGAAGACCTCGATGTTGTTATCAATGACCTGGGAACGATAATTATTGAGAATTTCTATCTGTACGGAATCTTGCGGTTCCAGCGTCACTATCAGATTTTGGGCGACAACAGACACCAAACTCTCCATTTCGATTCCGAATACATCTGCAGCATCGTCAGGAGATTGGATGAAATAGAAATTGCCCCCCGCTGCATTCGCCATGCCGATGAGCAAATCCTCATTAAAATTAGTGCCAAAACCCAAAGTGGTGGTTACCACTCCCTGTTCAGCTTGTTCTCTGGCGGTGTTAATTAGAACTTGGGAATCGGTAATGCCTCTATTTGCTAGTCCGTCGGTTAATAGCAGAACGCGATTGAGGTGCTCAGTTGTCTGCTTTGATTTCACATGATCGCACCCCATAAGCCAACCGCCACTCAAGTTTGTTAATCCACCCGATCGTATTTTCCCTATCCGCGAAAGAATCGGGGCTTTATCTTGAACCTGCTGCGGTGGGATAATTGTTGTTGGGGTATCGTCATAAATTACGACTGAGAGAATATCCTCTGGTGTCAGATATTCGACCAGCCTTTGAGCCGCCTGAATCGCGTACCTGAGGGGCTGACCTCCCATAGAACCCGACCGATCCAATACCAAGCTCAGATTGAGGGGACGACGGGGTGGGCGATCGCTCGTCTGGGAAGCCTTAAAGCTGACAATCAGGTCTACAGTGGACGGACTATCTGCTGCGATGAGAGATTGACTCAGTGAGTAAGTTGCTTTCATTTCTGGCATCCTCAAAAAGTAGTTCTCAGTTTGTAGGGTGGGCATTGCCTACCTTACTTATCAGAAGTATTTCAGCCTTTTCGGTAGGCAATGCCCACCAACCTAGAGTTCTTACTCCCCAACCCTTTCGGCAATCTCAGCCAAATCTGGGACAAGTGGCTGTCTCCCAAAGCAAACACAACCCCAATCAACCTTGTATCTGTCCCTATCCACCCATTTGTGAAAACTGGAATATTCCCACAGATGCGGACACGACACCAGCCCATGCTTAACTGGATTGTAGTGAATATAGTCTAAATGTTTTTCTAAGTCAGCTTCATCTGTAATGGTATACTCCCAAAACCGACGCTGGCACACATCACTTTCTCGATGTTTGCGGCGGGAGGCGGAAATGTTGCCAGGTAATGACCTCTTACCCCGTAGCGATCGCGTAAACAGAATCTTCAACCGAGAGACTCGTTGGGAGTAAGCTGAATCATCAGGTGGCAGAGTCCAGAGGAAATGAATTTGAACCTCTAAGGGCAAATCAAAGATTATGCCCTTAGATTCTGGAGTCGAGTTACCCCGTCTCCCACTCGGAGTAAATTAAATAAACTTAGTTGTTTACCAACCGGTTTGTCCGGCTTTACAGGATTTCCAGGCTCATCAGGCAACCCCAATGATAAATCCCTCTTACGAGAGTCAGTTGATTCTGACTTGGGCGTGACTTTCCGCGTGAGAAGCGGTAGTTTTTTAGTCTGCGATTTATTCTTAGTCCTTTGATTTTGGGACTTAGACTGTTTAGATTTTTTCTGAGTTTTTGACTTATACTTTTTATTTTTTGAATCAGTTAATAAACTATTAAAGAATAGCTTTTTTCCTCGTTCAGCTATGTTTTGAGCCCCCTGAATATCAGCATCTTCATAATGGTCACAAGATTCACAAACAAATTTTTCACCTGTTCGATTAGTGGGACTAACATAACCACAACGAGAACATTGCTGTGATGTGTATTGGGGGTCAACTGTTATTACTCGATGGCCTAGTTTGGCCGCTTGATGTTCTGTTTTCTTTCTTAAACTGTACCAAGAAGCATCACTAATTGCTTTATTTAATTGTGACTTAGCTGA
>JBFRWF010000105.1:0-10608 GCA_051439465.1 Xenococcaceae cyanobacterium
GGATATCTGTGATAAATGGTAGATAAATGTAGGGGCACGGCATCAAAAAACTTTGTCAGAAAGCCAAAAGTACCAAAACGCCGTGCCCGACCCAGCCGAAAATGTATTACTGAATCGATGCTCTAGGTTCTCAGAATCCCAAGTGCTTCAGCCGTGGAAGTGTCAATCAAACCAATTTAGTACAGGCTGTCTAAGCAGTTCTCTATCTTCCTGAGTTACAGTTAAAAAATCACCTTTCGCTGTCCCGCGAATAAGCAGATAAGTAATATTTCCATTAATAGCTTCAAAATAGTTACCTTGCTGGTCATAGTCATTCAGAGGAAGGCGAATACTATTGTCATTAGCTTTACTAACTCCAACATAAGTATGTGGTAAATCCCCACCACAAATATTTACCCAAAATCCCTTGGTTTCAGCAACAATAAATAAACTCTCATTTTCTTGACAATAGTTAGGGAATTGACTGGGATTAGCTTGAGCCACAGTTCTGTATTCTTGCACAGCACCTGCTGAAGAAAATAACAAAACTGATATACCGCATCCAATCAGCAGACCCTTCAAAGTTCTCTTCAATTGCATAGCCCAAATCCTCTTAAACTTGATTTTTAATCAAAGCATCATTTTAACTCTTAAACCAACTCCATTACAACCATGTCAAGTAAACCTGTATTACTTAACTATGCAGAGCTCCATCCCTCAGGCTGAGAGGGATGGGCGAAGCATTTGGACTGACTTACCTGGGTTTGGGCCATAGGTTATCCCCCAAATGCTTCGCCCCTACAACTTTTCAAACACGCTCTCAGACTCTTGACAAGCATAACAAAGAAAATATTAAACCCTTGCGTAGGGTGGGTTAGGCGGGGATAACTTATCCAACTAACCTGCTAACTAACTATCCGCCGTAGCCCACCAAAACTAAGCACTCTATCTGTGTTAAGATTTATTTTATAAATACTATTTAAGAAGGTGTTTGAAAAGCTCGGAGGTGAAAGCAAAGGATGAACGATGAACGATGAACGGAAGATTGGGAAAATCAAAATTCATATTCATCACTCATCACTCATCATTTCCCCATAACGGGAATTTTGTCCAACTGTTAAACTAGAGCAGGCACCTTGTTCCCAAGATGCACCTGATCAAGCCAGTTTTGCAGTTCCTCACCTTCAATCACCTCAGTCTCTAAGATTTGTTGAGCAATCTTTTCCAACAAATCCCGATTATGATTCAGGATATCCAAAGCTTGCTGATGTCCCTGTTCCACAATATCTTTGACTTCCTGATCGATCGCTTTGGCCGTTTCATCGCTCACCATCCGGCGGGGATTCATACTGCCATCCCCCAAGAAGTTGGTTTGCTGACCCTTCTCATAAGCCAGAGGTCCCAACACCTTACTCATACCATAAGTTGTCACCATCTGTTCTGCCAAATTAGTGGCTCGCTGCAAGTCATTGGAAGCACCTGTGGTAATGCTGCCAAACACGACTTCTTCCGCCGCACGTCCACCCAGCAGGGTAGCAATCTGATCTCGCAATTCAGACTCATCCATTAAGAAGCGGTCTTCGGTGGGCATTTGCAGAGTATAGCCCAAAGCTGCCATTCCACGGGGAACGATGGAAATTTTTGCAACCTTACCCCCTCCTGGCATCGCAGCTCCAACCAAAGCATGACCAACTTCATGGTAGGCGACAATCTTCTTCTCCTTATCACTGAGAACGCGGCTTTTCTTCTCTAAACCTGCTACTACTCGCTCAATAGCTTCGTTAAAGTCTTCCTGTGCAACAGTCTCGCGCTGATTGCGAGCTGCTAATAGCGCTGCTTCATTGACCAGATTAGCCAAATCTGCACCTGCAAAACCAGGAGTACGAGTGGCGATCGCTTTTAAATCTACATCTGACCCCAACTTTACCTTCTGGGCGTAGATTTCTAAAATCCTCAAACGACCGGATAAATCAGGACGATCCACCAGCACTTGTCGGTCAAATCTTCCCGGACGTAACAGCGCCGGATCTAAAGTTTCCGGGCGATTAGTAGCCGCCAGAACAATCACAGTGGCATCCCCCGCCGAAAACCCGTCCATCTCAGTTAACAACTGATTAAGGGTCTGTTCTCGCTCATCATTACCGCTGATAAAACCACCACTGGCGCGGGACTTACCAATGGCATCCAATTCATCAATGAAAATAATACAGGGTGCTTTCTTTTTCGCCTGCTCAAATAGGTCGCGCACCCGCGCCGCACCTGCGCCGACAAACAGTTCTACAAACTCGGAACCAGAGATGCTGAAGAACGGCACTCCTGCTTCCCCTGCTACGGCTTTCGCCATCAGGGTTTTACCCGTTCCCGGAGGTCCGACTAATAGCACCCCCTTGGGAATCCGCGCCCCAATTTCGATAAAGCGCTGGGGAGTTTTCAAGAACTCGACAATCTCCGCTAACTCCGTCTTGGCTTCTTCCACCCCGGCTACATCATCAAAGGTAACTTTAGTGGATTCATCCTCTACATAAACCTTAGCTTTGCTCTTGCTAATGGAAAGAGCGCCTTGGGGACCACCGCCACCGCGACCGAGGAAAAACTGCCAGACGGCCACAAAAATGAGTGGGGGAATGACCCAGCCTAATATATTAGTAAACCAGCGATTCCTAGGCGGAGGGGTAGCGGCGAACTCAATCCCTTTTTCCTCTAGGCGTTTGGGTAATTCGAGGTCGAAGATGGGGGTAGTCCTCAGTACTTGTCCTGGTTGGCTGTACTCATCTTTTAGCTGGTAGCGGATTTCGTTTTGACCGACGGAAACCCTTGCTACTTCCGCGTCTTCCACCTGGTCAATAAAGAGGCTGTAGGGAACTTGAGGAATCGGGGGCGCAAACAACTGGGGCAAAAATAAGTTTGCCAGGAAGAATAAGCCTGCCAGCAATAAGAGGATATTCGCGATCAGGCGAGTTCGAGAGGGTTGAGGTTTGTCTTTAATACTCATCGGTATCGGTTTTTCTGAAGTTAAAGCAGTTTTTACTTTAATAATTGTAATATTTCAAAGCTAAATGGACAGACCACTAGTTTTTGTGCCTCTTTGTAAACAGCGATCGCTTCTCCTACTTCCACCTCTTTTGCTAGTCTCTCTCCTCTTCGACTTTACCTAGCGCTGCCCATTTTAAGGCAACAGCTTTGGGATCTTTCTCTATAGTTTCCTGTGTCTCTGGATTAAGATCTATGTCAGGATCTAGCTGTTGCGCCCTGCGGAAAATAGCAATTGCAGCTTTAAGGTTATCTGTTTGTGCCAGTCTTTTGCCTTCTTCCAAGAAGCTTGGGTGGATAGGGTAATCTTCACAGGTCTTATCATATAGGCGCAATGGAACGTCAATATCTTGCCACTCATCCACTGTCAGATTGCGCTTCAAGTGCCTACAGGCTTCTCTCATCAGCTCGTTGGAGTCCAGAAAATCTAATCGGGCGGTGTTATCTTCACTGCCAGTAGCTAGGTATTGAGAGTCGGGACCGAAGGCCACGGCATAAACATCCCCCTGGTGGCTGATGCGAGCGATTTCCTTGCCTGTTGTCACCTCAATCAGGCGGGCGGTGTTATCTTCACTGCCAGTAGCCAGGTATTGAGAGTCGGGACTGAAGGCCACGGCTCTAACATCCCCCTGGTGGCTGATGCGGGCGATTTCCTAGCCTGTTGTCACCTCAATCAGGCGGGCGGTGTTATCTTCACTGCGGGTTGCCAGGTATTTGCCGTCGGGACTGAAGGCCACGGCATAAACATCCTTCTGGTGGCTGATGCGGGCGATTTCCTTGCCTGTTGTCACCTCAATCAGGCGGGCGGTGTTATCCCCACTGCCTGTTGCCAGGTATTTGCCGTCGGGACTGAAGGCCACGGCATAAACATAGCCCTGGTGGCTGATGCGGGCAATAGAGTTAGGCAGCAAAATCAGACTATTGCGTAAGGCTCGATCTGCTTCTAAGGACACCCAATTTTTTATCTTTTGGGATTGTTTCATTGATTCCAAGGCTAGTAATGCACTTGTTTCATACAAGGATGGCTCCTGACTTCCAATACTTTCCGATGTAGCAGCTAACTGGCGAACGAATGCCATTTTTGCTTGTTTTCTGGCCATTTTTGCTTGTTTTCTGGATTCCAGGGCAAATACCACTGCTAAACTGGCCAAGCCAGCTAAAACTAATCCTGCTACAATCAAAAAGCGATTGAGTTTCTCTTGAATGAGTATTCTTTGTTGTTTTTCTTGTTGCAGTTCTGCTATGATTTCTGAGCCTTTCTGTTGGCGAATAAACTTCACCAAATAATCGTGTACCAGTTGATAGTTATCTTCTGGCAATGCACTCAGGCGAAAGACTAACCCCGATTTGACAAAAATTTCTAAGACTAAATCTAATTGATCGGCTTCTGCGGCTAATTCTTTTCCTAACTCAGTCTTAGTTTTCAGGGGACGAGTATTATTTTCATCGGTAAGTAAGTACAAGACCGAGCGAGCAGCTCGTTGATTTTCCGAGCCACAGTCAAGAATGACTTCTTCTAAATAGCGTTCGACCAGTTTTTCCTTTGGTCCTTTTTTCCGATACTCTTTCAGTGCAGAGATATTCTCAGTTTGTAGTTGCGCTCCCACTACCTGCAATTCAATCGGAGGCACTTGTTTGAGTTCAGTAGTTAAATCTTTAACTAGAGCGTCAATCAAATCTGACTCTAACCCAAACTGCGCTCGTTGGGTCAGTTCTAGAATTACTTTCTGTGCCGCATCGGGGGAAAAGTTGCCCAAATAGTAACGCCGGTCTTTCTTGAGCAGATCGCTATCAAATTCCTGGACGGCGGCAAACTGCTCGAACTCTAACAAATTGTGCAGATAATCCTCCCGCAGCGAGAGAATTACTTTCACAAACTGAATCTCTATACCCTTAAGACACTCTAGCAGAAAGCCATAAAACTCCCTGCGTTCCTCTAACTTAGTACAAACAAAGAAAAACTCTTCAAACTGATCGAAAATCAGCACCGTTAACAAGTGATTGTCGGCATTAGCCCGCAACTGTGCTTTAATCCCGTCTAGAGAATCGATAGTAATGCTATCCTTTTTAAAAGGATTTGGTAGGTTCTCTGTACCTTCCCTTGTTTCCGGTACTTCTGCTAACTTTTTGCCCAATTCCTTCACCCAGTTGGTGTAAACCCTAAGGGTTATGGGCAAGACATTGCGATCGCCCATCGCTTTTCCTTGCAGTACTGGCACCAACCCCGCATTCACCAAGGAACTCTTGCCAACGCCAGACGGTCCGTATAAAACCGTCAGTTTGTACTTGGGCAGTGCAATTCGTTCATTGACCAGATAGTTAACATCTTGCTGTCGCCCAGAAGCGGCAAACACGGGAGCTAATTCTTTTTGAAGAGCATGTAACTGTCCAGCACCAATAAAAGCCCGTAAGCGGAACTTTAGCTCAATTTCTCGCTGTTTTTGCTTAACCTCAAAGGCTTCTAAATATTTTTTCTGTTCGTAGTAGAGAGAGCGCAACTCCGACAAAAGACGAATGTAAACTCTGGGGTTAAATTCCGGCTGATTTTCCTCTGTAGCCTTCTCCATACAATCAATTGCCTCCTGGGTTGACCCTAGCTTTCGCAGCGCTTGCGCCAGCAGCAAGCAATATAAGCCGCGCTGCGGGTGCTGTGGCTCGGTAGGAATAGAAGTTGCTTTTTTTGCCCACTGACGAGCGTTGCGCCATTGCTCTCGATGCAGGGCTATTTCCGCTAGAAAAATGTAATCTTGGGCTAACCTGTTCGGACTGCCATTCTCTTGATGCAGTTTCAAAGATTTTTGGGCTAACTTCTCCAATTCCAACCAAGCTTCTTGCTGCCGTAGCACCTCCCCTAACTTACCAATAAACTTAGCTGCCAAATCCTCGCGCCCAGCCTGCTCGAACTTTTCCAGGCATTCTCGAAAAGTTTCTTCAGCCTTCTGCCAATAATCTTTATTTTCTTGTTGATTGTGCTGTGCCTGATAACAATAGCACTTGCCAACGTGAAACAGGATAATCCCCTGTCGCTCTAGTGAATGTTTTTTCCTAGGTTCGTCCTCTTCTTGTTGCTGCCAAAAATCCAGACTTTTCTGATAGTGAGCTAAAGCACTATCAATTTGCCCACTAGCGCAGTCATTTCGCCCTAAACAAAACTCCAGATTCGCTTCTAATTCTGGGTCTAACTCCACCCCTTGATTTTGTAACTGTTTTAGAGCTGAGGAGATTTCTGCCCGCTCTTGGGGGCTGAAAATAGCATCGGTTCTAACCAATTCATCTACAGCCTCGACAGCAGCAAAGACCTTTTCAGCCTTCTGCCGCAGAAAATCTATCAATTCATCGGTCGCAAGGGTAAAGTTAAAGCTCATACCCCAACTTCTAAAATCAGGAACTAAGCGAATTAGCAGTGACAACAGTGAGTCATTTATCCACAAAACCAAGGGAAAGGGGAAATTCTTGGGAAACTCCTCCCGTACTTGATTGGTAGAAGTCAGTACTTGCTCGATCGCCTCCACCGATTCCAGTCCCAAGACCATCACAGCCAAAGGCTTTTCTTCTCCCAGTGCCTCTTGGATAGTGGTGTAAAGGGTTTTGACAGAAGGTTCCAGGCGAATTTCACGAAACTTTAGCTGGTATTGCTCCCGCAGTTGCTTTACCAGACACTCTCGCAGGTGGCTGTAGTTGCACCTCGCCAGAAGCAGAGTAAATTCCCCTTCGGACATCTCGACTGTCCGAGCCAAATCCGACAACAATTCCTCATTGCCGTTAGCCCTCGGTTGTGGGATTTGCCCATCACTCATGACTCTTCTTCAATTTCTGCCAAAACTGGATTGAGATCGAACCACAACTCTCCTCGCTCGTTGCGGTATTCAAAGACAAACATACTTCGCAATAGCGTTTGATATTCATCCTCACCAGTGAGTTTTTTGCTTTGTGCCACTCGACGCAATAACTCCCATTCGTCTACTGTAATAGCTAAACTCAATTCATTGCCAGATTCTCTGATCGCAATTTCTAACCTCTCCCGCATAATGGGTAGAGCTTTTCGCTTCCGCAGACAGGTATACAGCAGACTCAACAAATTTCGCACATGACCTCCACTGACTCGGCACAGTCGGTCTAGAGTTTCAGTCGAGTCAAACACTTCTTCTATTAAGTTTAGTCGTTCTTGTGGGGAAAGCTCGGGAAAGGCTCTGGCTAGTACCATCTGTCGCAACAGTGCCAGCCCTTCTAGACAGTCACTCCCATCCTTCAACCGTACTGGCACCATGGGCAACACCATCGGACTTGTGCCGCCTCCGAGACGCTGCTTCAACGCCTCCCGCTCATTGGAAAACATCAAAACCAGGGGGATAGTATAAACTACGTGACAATTGAGGCTGTCCAGTTGGTCGCCCCGCTGGACAAATAAATATTCTGGTAAAGTTTTTCCTAAACTCATAAGGCGATTATCTACCCGATCTAGGTTATCGACAATCACCACTAGCCCTTGCTTACCTTGCTCTTCTAATTTCAACTTAGCTGGTTCGAGCAGTTCTTCATTAATCGCCTTTAACAAGTTTTCCGTTCGGGGCTCGAGGTATTGTCTTAACTGGTTGCGGACTTGAGGACTTTCCTTCGCTTTGAGAGTTATTTTGCCAATTCCCCAAGATAATTCGCCACTGTCTATGGCGATCGGGGTTTTTAACAATTGGACAAACTCTTTAAACAGATTGGTAAAATATTCCGACTCTAGACTAATGTTTATTGCTTCCAAACTCTCTTTCACCTGGCGGGCGATCGCCAGCAAAATATCACTCAGATCCACGTCTCCCATATCCAGGTCTTGACTGGATTCAAAATAAACAACGTGAAATTTCTGTTTTTCCAGTTCCGCCTTTAACCGCAACAGCTCGGTAGATTTGCCACAGCCAATGTGTCCGGTAAATAGCTGGCAAGTAGGATCGGGAGACATCAGGGCTATTGTTTGTCCCAGCTCCTCGATAATTTCAGCTCCACGTACCTTGGAAAAATCAATGTAATATTTACGTTCTTCAGCCTTCTCTATCCTTAAAACTTTGCTGGGATTGCAGGCTCGAAAAAATCTCCGTAAATCGACTTTCATCTTTAGCTGTTTATTCTTTGATTATTGATGAATTCTCAGTAGATCACAAAGTGAGTTTGAGACAAGGGAGTTTTTGGGAGGCGATCGCCACAGCCATTAATCTCAAGCTGTAACATTTTTCCCTACGCTATTGTGGTACATTCGCCAACAGTATGGGTTACTGCTCACTGTTTGCTATTTCTAAGGCGGGCGAGACATATTCATTTATGCTTGGTAAGAGAGTTTACACCGTAACCGCAATGATTCCCTCTTGGCTGGTAATTGGGAGCGTTACTATCTTAGTCCCCTGGGCAATCAATCGACTCTCTCCCAGAGATATTAGCTGGTTTAACCGCCTGCGCCGCCCTCGCTGGCTTACCTTCGAGTGGGCAATTCCTTTCATTTGGATTTTTATCTTCATCTGTGGAGCTTGGTCTGCTTATTTGGCCTGGGAAACTGACCCTGGCAGCCGCCATACTTGGTTGTTGATGGGGTTTTATTTACTGGTGGAAGTCGCTATTGTCGCCTATACTCCCGTGATGTGCAAGCTTCGCAGTCTAAGGGTGGGAACAATCATTGGCGCAACCGGCTTCCTCTTGGGCTTAATCCTGACTTGGCTGGTGTTTCCGGTTTCGGGGTGGGCGGTTGTGTTACTGCTGCCTTACCTGCTGTGGAGTCCCATCGGCACCTATGTCACTTGGCAGATGAAGAGCCTGAATCCTGAAGATGCTTAAAAGTAGAGAGAGTATCTAGGATTAAGCCTAACAAAAGCCAAAACCTTGCAAGTAGGCTGAAAACCCAATTCTCCTAATGAAGATTGTTTAATTTTAGTAATAGCTTCAACTCGTGGCGATCGCCTAGAAAAAATACGCGATCGCCCGAAATACCTTAATGCACACAAATGGTAATTTGTCAAGAAAATTTAGATGCGTTTGCCCTGGTCTAAACTCCAGGCGATCGCCTTGTTGAAAAACTCTTCTGAACCAACTACTCATACTGAATCCGGGTTTAAAACCCCCTTTATCAATTTTCTATACTTTTCTTCCCCTGCTCCCTGTTCCCCGGTCCCTGTTCCCTGGTCCCTGTTCCCTGTTCCCTGTTCCCTGTTCCCTATTCCCTGTTCCCTGTTCCCTATTCCCTATTGTTCGACAACGCCTGCTCGTACAATTGACCAGCCCGCTCCCAAGTATATTCAGTTTTGATCAGCGATCGCCCATTTTCAGATAATTGGTGCCGCAGTTGGCTGTTTTCAAATAACCGACTGATGGCTTCGACATACTCGTCAACCCGGTTAGCTCGCAACGCCCTCAACGGGGTATCGACTCCGTCCACCGCCAGTCCTTCCAAACCCCGATCGCTCGCTACCACTGGCACCCCAGCCGCCATCGCCTCCAGGGTTTTATTTTTAATCCCAAAACCTGTTCGCATGGGAACGACACAGACTGTGGCTTGATGTAAATATTCTGCCATTGAGAGTACGCGACCTGTGACCGTAATCCCAGGACGTTTTGCCAAAGCCAATACCTCTGATACCGGGTTGGCTCCTACCAAAGTTAGGGTTGTATCAAGATATCTTCGTTGTAGTATCGGCAACACCTGTAGACTGAAAGAGCAAGCTGCATCAATATTGACAACATAATCCATTCCTCCAGTAATAACTAAGCGGTGTCCTCCCGGATCGGCTTCTCGATAGGGAAAGGTTGCCAAATCAACCCCATTGGGAATAACAGTAACTTCACTATCAGGATGGAATGCTAGTATCTGCTGCCGATCTTCCTCTGTCGTCACCACGATGCTAGAGAACTTGCGGACAAAGCGCTGTTCATAGCAGCGCAGCAGGGGGAGGTAGAGGCGATCGCGCAACTCATTTTCTGATATTTTCGTTTCTAGCTGATTCTTGCACGTCCGATAAACGGAACTATGGATATTTACAACCGTCCGCAGCTGTTGCTGCCACTGGGGTCGCACATAGATTTCATTGACACTATGCTCACAGGTAATCACATCAAACTTACCCGCAGCCACCGCCTCATCCACCCACTTCTGAATCTCAGCTAAGTAGAGGTACACTACATTGGGCGGTGTTCCTTGTTGCACAAACTGACCAAAGCGTTTCACCTTTCCCAGTATCCCCCCCGGAGCTTCTGTAGGACGGGGAAAAACCACTAGATCTTCCACCCATTGCTTTAATTGTTCAATTTCCATCTCGGTCACATCTTCAACCCTTTGAGTGACCAAGGTAATCCCATGACGCTGACTGAGATATTTGAGTAAATTAAAAGTTCTGACCTGCGTTCCGCCTCTGATTGGGGGATAGGGGAAGGTAGAGGAGAGCATCAGAATCTTCATAGAAATGTTATGCAGCTAGTAATTTTAACCTGGGCTATTGTGTAGCTTGCCTTACTTCCACCATCATTCGCACAATATCCTGCATTTTGTACTGCGCTTGCCATCCTAACTTTTCTCTAGCTTTGGCTGGGTTTCCCCGACTAATTGCCAGATCAGTTGGTCGCAAGAGG
>JBFRWF010000106.1:0-66408 GCA_051439465.1 Xenococcaceae cyanobacterium
AAATCAGCCAAAAGCCCTACTGGGCAAGGAATATAGTTTTTAACTCTATGCTTGAAGTGAATCCCTTGCCCAGTAGGGCTTTCAAGATTTTCTGTTCATTTTTAGCACAGTAACTACGGAAGAACCAATTTTTTTAGCTTGTATGGATTGCAAAGCCGCTAAGACAAAACGCAATCTGGTTGCTAGAGCCAGCGAGGTTTCTTCTGGCCAGGAAAACTCTTTCTCACTAATAATATGTTTATTCATAAAAATCTGGGATTTATCTACTTTTTTCCCCGAACATTTAGTTGCGACAGCACAGCGGATAAAAGTGTCTTTTGAAAAGCAATTCTCACCTTTGTAGAGTCATGATTTTGCTGGGCTGTTTCCTTGGCTTTACCTGACAATTTTTTGCGGAGGTCTATGTCTTTAATTAAATGAACGATAGCCTGGATTATAGTATCCCTATCTCTTTGATCGACCACATATCCCCAGCCTTGTTCGCGTGCATACTCAACTTGAGCTACCCCAGCAGGACCGTATACTAATATAGGTGTTCCACTGGTCAAATAGGTCGGAACTTTGGTTGGCATCGATAGTCGAATAAAATGGATTGATTTACTATCAAAATTAACCGGGAGAAGAAGAATATCTGCCTCTGCCAAAATTTTCCATAAAAATTCTTCTTCTAATGGAATGTTATGCCAGTTGATTTCAGAGGATATTTGAAGCAATTTAGCGTATTTGCCAAAAAGATTTTTATGCGTATATATTTCCAACTGCACAGTAGATCCTTCTTGATTAATTTTTTTTACTGCCTGACAACAATCAATTAGGCTCTGTAGTTGAGCAAAGGGATAGATTGAACCAACATACACAATTTTTGCTGGTGATTTAATCTGGAAATTATTGGATAAAAATCCTAAACAACGCTTGAAATCTACAGTATTTTGAAAGTGGATAAACGAACGACCATATCGTTCACTGTACTCTTTTGCCATAGCTTCACAAATAGCCATCCTAACGCTTGTCTTTGGGAAAAGAGACAGAAACTTGGAACGGTAGTTACTACGTATATACCAACCGAAGAGCCCTCTTTTATTGGGGTCTGTGACTCCATCATCCATCAAATGAATAACTAGCGGTAAATCAAACTCTTGCTGAATCTGCTCAACCAGCTCAATGTAACCTATTGAACCCAAGCATGTATATAAAACTTCAGGGTTAAATTCCCTAATCCACTGGCGCAGATCGGGGGTTACTTGTCCGCAATCTGGAATACCCGCTTCACCAATCGTCCATTTGGCTGTACGGAAGAGAAAATTTGGGGCTTCAGGAGAGCTTGATGATTCGGATTGTGTTCTGTTTGGTAATTTATTTCTGACCCGACGTAACCAGCCAAAAGGTTTAATATAACTGCGCTCCTTAGGTGAAAGAAAATAATACCGAGCACAAATATCATAGCTGACAGGAACCGGATCGTCAGTCACAGTAGCTAGCCTTTCCTGTGGCCAATCTCGAAAGAGGTTAGAGAAAGTAACTCCCCAACCAGTGATCTTGTTAAAGGCACAGGGAGTAACAAATAAAACTTTAGGGAAATCCGGGTTAGTCATTCTTTAAGATATTTTTAAATGATGGAATTATCCTTTAAGTGCAACTAGAGCTTCGTACAACTCAGCGTATCGCTGTGCCTGTAGGTCATTGGAATACTCGGCTTCAGCAACTGTCCGGCATTGCCTACTCATCTCTAGACGCACTTGCGCATCTTCTAGCAACAACTTTACCCCCCGCCCTAGGTCTTCAGTGTTCTTGTATCCTGCCAGATAACCAGTCTTCATATGATGGACTACATCTGCCACGCCACCTGTATCAAAGGATACAGGTGGCGTACCGCAAGCCATGCTTTCCAGGATGCTATTGGGGAAATTCTCGGCTAAGGCTGGATGAAGGAAGACATCTGCTGCTGAGTACACGATTGCCAAAAGTCGATCGCTGTTGGTGAATCCCAGCCGAATTGTCTGATAGTCTGGGTGCTCAGGCCAAGAATCTGCCTGCACTCCCATGACCACTAATACCAGATTATTGACTCCACTAGCAGCCACTTTTTCCATCACTAGAGGAACATATTCACCTCCCTTGCGGGTTCCAAACTTGGCTACATGAGCGGCAAATAGTACAACCTTTGCTGTAGGCGCGATATTGAGTGCTTCACGGGCAGTCGGTTTCGGGATCGGATGGAATATCTCTGTGTCAACCCCGTTGGGGATCCTATAGGTAGGAAATTGTCCTAACAGGGGGCTTTCCCGCACCAATTTTTCCATCCAACTGTTAGTTGCCACGAACACCAACCGCGATCTCCTGTAAACTTGCTCTTTCACTTTCCAAAGTAGAGCAGTTGTGTCCTGGCTCAAAGCAGGATAGTCGTTCAGGAGTGGACAGGAACCGCAGCCACTCTTCCAGCGATCGCAGCTGTAAGAATAAACACAATGTCCTGTAAAGGGCCACATATCTGAAAGCCTCCAGACTACAGGTTTTTGACGGCTGATTTTGGGCAAGGCTCGGTAGGTAAAAAAGCCACCGTGAATATTGTAGAGCTGGATAAGATTGGCAGACTGATACCAAGAGTGACCAGTCAGAGCGAATGATGATGGGTAATACAGATACTGCAAGTTTAGGTGATCGACAACTTGCTGACCAACAAAGTCGCGGAGGCGCAACCCCAGACGGTGACCGTGAATATAATCAACATCTGGATCGTCAGTTATCTTAGTCCGAACTAGCATCCGCGACTTCAGCCCAAGTTGCTGTAGTCCAAAATGAATTTTGTATGCCGAACGAGCCGACCCCCCCTGGTTGTCAGAGGGGCTAATATGGAGGATATTAGGAATAGTTTTCAGCTGCCTGGTCATGTACGCTGTTCATTAAACCCTTAGCATAAAGACTTTAGCACAATGATGCCTGTTGAGAGGAAGCAAGTTCCTCAAAGATGCTCTCTAGAGAACGGGTTATCTGCCAATCTGGATAATCTTGCTGAAAACGGTTTAGATTGATGATGTAGCAGATGTGATTCTGTAGCAAAAATAATCTCTGAGAAACGGCCAGCACCGCAGCCAGCTTCCAACACCCTCTTTCCTTTCAATTCTTCTGGAGTCCAGCCAGTACCTTAATAAAAGCGATCGCGTGTCAGCGTAGAACCATTAACGCTATCCAATTGAACCTGTCGAAAACGATTCCACTCCATCCCAAAATTATCTGCGTAATTGTCACCTTCTACAAAGCGAGGGATAGCGTTGCGGATAGGAAAGAGTTCTCCGCTAGAAATGTCCTGTAAAGTCCCCTCGAGAATTTTGCTCTTCTCTGATTTCTCTACTGATACTAATTCCAGAGGAGAACCAGTTGTGGGAGACACATAATCTTGTAAAAATTCTTTCTGCATAGCTTTGGCCAATGTTTAATCAGGAAAATTGCCCTACGTTAAGTTACGCCAGGAAAAAGTAGGTGGCTCAACCGCCGATTGTTCTATGAAAACTATATGCCAAAGTTGAAACATCAACAAAGTCCAAACCTGAGCCGTGAAGTCTGCCAGTCCATCCAGATGGGGACCGACAAAACAAGTGTAAACCTCTGGGCGCAGTAATCCCTGTTGAGCAATACGTTCTGGCGCCAGCAGCCTCTCGACAAGCGGGCGCAGCTTTCCCCGCAACCAGAGTGTATCAGGAATCAGGAATCCACGCTTGCGTGCCTTCAGTAATTTTTCTGGCAATACATGACCTACAGCCTTTTTGAGCAGGTACTTCAGGTCGTCTGGGTGCGTTCTTACTTCTGGCGGGATGCTCAAGACGCGCTCCACAAAGATATGATCCAAGAAAGGAACCCGTGCTTCTAGTGAGTGAGCCATTGAAAAGCGGTCTGTCATCAAGAGGAACTCTTCAGGCAACTGAGTTTGCATATCCACATAGGCAACACCATTACGCATCTCACGCGCCCCCGATGCTTCATAGAGGTGTTGAAGCCAGTCAACAGTATCTACTATATCATCAGCTGCAACCGCCAAAACTTCCTCCCGCTTAGTCACATCATCCAGGTAGAGCAGGTATGAATCCAAAGGACGGGTAAAGGGGAAAGTGCGGAACTGTTCCACGAGGTACTGTTTGCGCTTAGTTCCAATCAGGTACTCTGGAAGCTTCGCTGCCAGTTGCTTCAAGTCGTACCGCACTTTATGCTTCAAGCCAGTTGGTCGGTAGTTTGGGAGGCTCTGTTCGTAACGCCGCCACTTGCCGTAACCACCAAATAATTCATCCCCACCAGTCCCCGTAAGTCCCACTTTAACGTCCTGACTCATAAACTGAAAGACATACCACGATGGCAGACCGCCACCATACGGTTCATCCAGATACCATACCATCTGGATGAGGTCTTCTAACAATTCATCAGGACTCAGATACAGTTCGTGATGGTCTGTCCCCCATCGTTTAGCGACCTGTCGCGCTAAGTGCAGTTCATCCCATTCAGCCTCATCTGACCCCTGGAAACCCAGGGAATACGTGCGGATTTGCGTTCCGCCCATCTCACTCAGTAAGCCGACAATGGCTGTTGAGTCGATGCCGCCAGAAAGGGAGCATCCCACAGGTACATCACTCAACACCCACCGACGTACAGCGGCCCGCAGTTCATCGCAGATAATCTCACTCCACTCTTCAACTGTATGTTGCTCAGTTCGGGTGGGATCGGGCTGCCAGTAGCGTGTAATTGTCAGAGATAGCTGTTCGAGGTCGTAGGTGAAGTAGTGTGCTGGTGGTAGTCTCTGGATTCCGTCAAAGATCGATCCCGGCCCTGGTACATACCGCAAGCTCAGATAGTGATACAAGCTTTGCAGGTTCGGGTTTCGCTTAACAGATGGAAGCAATAGCAGTGTCTTCAGCTCCGAAGCCAAGGCGAATCGACCAGACTGCTGGGTATAGTAGAGTGGCTTAATTCCGAAGCGATCCCTTGCCCCAAACAACCGTTGCCGATTCCGATCGTAGATAACAAAGGCAAACATCCCATTCAGCTGGGCGAGCATCCCCTCGCCTTTTTCTTCATACAGATGCAATAGGCATTCTGTGTCCGAGTGGGAAGTTTGGAAACGGTAGCCCTTTGTTACCAATTCTGGGCGCAGTTCGGGTGCATTGTAGATTTCCCCATTGAAGACAATCCACACTGAGCCATCTTCGTTGCTCATGGGTTGGTGTCCTCCTACTAAGTCGATGATACTCAGTCGTCGCATAGCCAGGGCTACACCTGTCTGGGCATCGCGATATTCGCCGCCATCATCGGGACCGCGATGGTAGAGAGATTGGTTGAGGCGTGTCAGTGATTCTGGTGGCCAATTGCCAGCGAGTCCTACGATGCCGCACATATCTCCCTCCTATCACTGATCGCATTTAACTGGAGATAATCAACCTGTTCTGATGTCACCCATTCAGCCAACTCTCGCATATCGGAGGCTGCTGCCAACTGCTCATAACTGTCTATATGGGCTACGAGGTTATTATCTAACTGTCCTGCCTCTTGAGGAGGTGTATACACCATCTCAAAACTCCGCATCTGCCACGGGCGCAACTTGAACAACGCATAGGCAAAGCGACGCGCCAGTTCAACTTGTTTCTGGGTCATGGGGGAAATGTCCTGGATTTGCGCTAGACGTTGCAGATATTCTTTAGCACAAGTAGAGTCAATTGTAAAGCCTAAATTTGAATAACGTCCCGTACCTGCGGTTAGCACTGGGACCCCGTAGCAAGCCATTTCAATGCCAATCGTACCCCGCACTGTGAGGCAGTAGTCAGTAATTTCAAAAAATGAGTAGGTGCTGATATCTGTATCTGGCATAACTAACTTAACATGAGAGGGCAGGGTTCCCACCTCGCTGCGCATCGCTATAGTATCGCGCAACTCCCCCGTATAGCCTTCATACTTGAGTTTCCAGACCAAATCTGGATGCAGCTTGACTACCCAATTTACCCTGGGATTGTCGCAAGCAGCACGGACGGTTTGCAGCAGCCAGGTTTCATAGTCATCAAAAATACTTTCTCCATAGAAAAACGTGGCATCCCATAAAACATGGGAAAAAATCACTGCGGTTTTCTTGGCTGGATCCAGATCCAGTTGCTGTCTGACTGCTTCAGCCGGCTTGATTTGCTTGCCTTGGTGTAAGAATTTGCGATTGAACCACGTGCCAGACTTGTAACTCTGAGCAAAGTCTTGCATCAACTCGATTTCCCGCTCTGGTTTCCAATCCATTTGCTTGACTTGTTCCCAGGTGCTAGCATCCAGAGAAAATGGATGCTGGTGACGATTTTCCAAGGTGAAACGTTTGAGGACAAAGCCATTCTTATCCTGGGAGTTCAAATACTGCACTACAGGGATGTCCCGCTTCAGGCAGACACCAAATATCTCAGCAGCAGGTGAAAGACCTTTTTCTAACACTAAGGCTATGGCAGGTCGAACTTGCTCGAGCATTCTTTCAGCCGCCATAATATTTTGCTGGGATTGGAGCAAATCGCTATAAACCTCAGCCAAGATATCGGGTTGAGAAATGTCAAATTTTGCAAATTTGTGGCGATAAATTACATTTGATAGCACTAATCGCCCTATATCTACGTTTTGGTAAGTCAGACCCAAGAGGTCGCCCAGTGTTGGCTGGCTATGGATAAATTCAACGATCTTGGGATCGGGTATTACAGGCGGTTGGGTGGCTACAAATCTACGGAAATTAAGGAAATTGCGATTGCCGAACAACTTGTGATATTGCCGACTCCAAGTACCAGAACCCCAATCAACCAATTGGGGACTAAAATCTTGAAGGCGTAAGGCAAGGGATAGGATCCCCTCAAGTTTTAGCCCCTGTACAGTCTGAAAGCTGGAAATCATTAAAGCAACTTTATTGGGATTTCCAGGGGGGGCGTCCTGGGCAATCTGCTGGAACTGAGCCTTGCAAGCCTGATAGTCTTTCTTGAGTGTCCGCCAGCGATCGCGCTCTGAGTTGCTAGTAAACAGTCGCAGTCCTTCTGCTAACGGTCCTGCCAATCCCACTCGCTCTAAGTATGACGCTATGCCCAGTTGTTTAGCTAGCTGCTTGATTCCGCAGTAAGTCACAATTCCCTCACTCTTTGCTATTACATATTAAGTAACTTATTTTTGCTCCTCTGCCTGACGACGTTTTAGCCAAAATTCTGCTAAGGCCAGATCGGAAGCGTCGTCAATATCCACTGAATCAGCCATACTCATCTCCAAGGGACGTACCACTTCACCGTATAGTTTCCCACTTTCAAGTACTTCCCGTCGCATAGCTAACACAGCAGGACCATTTCGGGCATAAACTTTTGGCTTATCCTGCCGCCGGAGGATGAGTTGCCCTTCCACCAAAGGCACAAGTATACCATCCTCTAGACCCATTAAGGAAACAGGGTTAAATTGGTGGGGAACCTCTACCACACTAACCACGGTATCTGCATCTGTTTTCAGCAAGATGTCCACTGCGGCGTCAATATGTTCTGCACGGCGTAGTGGGGAGGTGGGTTGCAGCAGAACCACTACTTCTGGTTGATAGCCTTCGGTTGCTTGAAGTGCTCCTAGCAGATGTTGTAGCACATTGAGGATGGGGGTATCGTCTTGGGCTAGGTTAGCTGGGCGCATAAAAGGGATTTCAACTCCACACTGCTGACCTACTTCAGCAATTTTCTGGTCATCTGTACTCAAAACAACCCGGGTTAGATGTTGGCTTGCTAGGGCAGCTTCACAAGTGTACGCTAGTAGCGATCTTCCAGCTAGGGAGACAATGTTCTTATTAGGAATTGCTTTTGAACCTCCGCGTGCCGGGATAACCCCTAGTATATTATTCACAAGAATCAATTTTTTTTCAGTATTTTCCTGACCAAAGTCCTTGCTAGGTTAGGGACTATTTGAATGGCTCGCAGCCAAGTTTTAGGTTCTAATAACATCAATAAGAATGTCTGGCCTACCTGTCTCCACTGGCGATGTCTTAGGGAGGACTCAAAACACTCAGGAAGACCTTTGAGACGTTGCTGAGTATCTGCTTGCAAAACCACGCCTAAAGCTCTCTGAAAGCATCGCTGCGCCTCACTCCCTTCATCCATTTGAGCATAGCACTCCCCCGCTTGAAAGAACAGGCGATGCCTATTAACACGAGTGGGCGAGCGCATTAAACTGGCCACAGCCTGATTCAGCAGAAGGTCGGCGGCTGAGTAATCATTCTCAGCGATCGCTTTTCTGGCTTGCTCGAGCCAGTCTGCTGGAGACTCAGCAAGCACAGGGAGTTCTCCAGACTGCGGCATGGGCAACCAAAAGTGAATGGAATTACTTCGCAGCCCCCGTCGTTCGGGATAACCAGCTCGTAACCCCACCCGTTCTATATCTGCTTCTACTGCCCCAATTAGAGTGGGCTGAATGTGCTTGCTCTGCGCCCATGTCCATACATATTCGGACTCTGAGGACCGTTCCATTTGGTCTACAAAAGCAATATCTTGAACGATGACTGGCCCTTCAACGCGGGGAAATACTGTGTTAACGTACCACTCAGCAAACCAATCTTCGTGGCAACTATCAATCAGCAGAAAGTTGATAGTTTCCTTTACCGAAGGTACGGTTTCCCTGGCATCGCCAATGTGAATAACAAGACGTTGCTGTTCCCACTGACTACACTGGTTTCCTCGAATAACTTCTTCAGTGGGCTTGCCCTGCATCCTGGGCAGAAGCTCAAAGGAGTGAAGAGTTCCCTTCCCATTGGCACTCAGAGCGGCAAGTATATAGTTACTAGACCAGCCAGCGTTGGGAGAAATTTCAAAGGCAATCTCAGGTTGAGTCTCGCGGATTACCATATACATTATCTCACCTTCCACATCCCCAAAGGTGGTTCCGTAACCCTGAGATTGCATGATGTGAAACTTTTCTCGCAGATTGCGAGCCACTTGGCACAGTTCATTATCATACTTTTTAGATAATTCTATGAAATTTAGCTGCCTGGTGCTTGGATATAGTTTTGTCATCTATAGACCCCGTCACTAGTAATTAATATTTAATTCTTTTCTGAATCTGCACCGAACAATTTGCCAAGATGTCCGCAATTCTTTGTCCAGCCTTGCCATCACCGTAGATGGGATCTGGACAATAGCGTCCATTGCTTAGCTGTTGCTTGATAGCTTCTAGAATCTCCTCGCGATCGCAACCAACGTCAATTAAATTTTTCCCGCGATCGCGTCCTATCTGCCTTGTGCCAATGTTGACTGCTGGCACTCCCAGCAATGCCCCCTCTCGGATAGCCGCACTGGAGTTTCCTACCATACAGGCACAGTTCTTCATCAGGCGCACGAAAGTTTCCACTGGGAAGTTCTTGTAAAAGCGAATGTTGTCATGGCGATAATGTTCACGGAACTTGCGCATTCCTCGTGCCACATCTTCAGAGCCAGCGTCTACATTTGGCCAGAGCATAATTGTGGGCATTTGTAACTTTTGCAGAGCCATCAGAGTTTCGGTAATCTGATCTTCTCCTTGACCATACTCAGTGGTAACTGGGTGCTGAACTACCAGTAAAAATTTCTCGTCTAGGTTGATGTGACCGCCGACGCCCTCTTTCTCCAGCCACATCCGATCCGGCAGGTGACCGTTGTTGCGGGCAATTTCAACTACCAAGTCAATTCTGGGACAGCCTACCACATGAACCGTATCCGGGTCTTCCCCCATGTGGATAATCCGTTGGGCTGCTTGCTGATTAGCGGGAAAGTGGATATGAGCCAGTTTAGTTACGGCATGGCGGATACTCTCGTCAATAGTACCAGTAATTTCGCCCCCCATCGTGTGAGCGAGGGGTATGTTCGTGTAGACAGCAGCGACGGCTGTTGCCATTGTCTCAAAGCGATCGCCCACTGTAACCACAATATCCGGCTTCAGCTGGTCAAAGATTGTCGGGAGTTCCAACAATCCCAGTCCAGTAGATTTTGCCATCGTTATGGGGGTTTCGCCCTCAATAATCATGTGGACTCTCGCATCAGGCTTGAAGCCATCTGCCTCAATTACCTCTACAACAGAGCCAAAACGATCTAGCAAGGCAGATGCTCCCACTACTAGCTGGAGTTTCAAGTCTGGGTGCGCCTGGATGGCCTGCATGACGCTTTTGATGCTGCTATAGTTGGCGCGAGAGCCGACGACTACACAAATTTTTCGCATTGGGCCTTATCTTCTTAAAAGGTGGGAGGTCTTTCGTATCGAAGCGGGGTAACTCGTAGCGATTATCTGTACCGAATCGAACTGAGCGCCGAACTGTGTTGAAAGACACTGAATAGTCGAGCGCTGCCAAGGCAGCGATTGTATCATTGTTGTAGGTATGAGTGTGACCGTAGGGATAGCAAAAAGGCACTGACTGCTGTCCAGTTAAATCTTGAATCAACTGCACCCCGCGATCTAATTCTGCATGCTGTTCCTCATAGTTCAGGCGCGACAAAACTCGGTGATTTTTTGTATGTCCGCCAAATATCATACCAGCATCAGCCATCTCGCGAATCCTTTCTGGGGAAAGGTATAGCTCTCTGGCAAATGATGTAGAGTCTCCGAGGTGATGCTCGAAGAGTTCAGTCAAGACGTAATCAGCAATGGGAAAAGGCAGCTCATAGTTAAGTAGGCGCTTCACATCTAGATTTTTTTGCGCATCATAGCGATAGATTCCGACTCGTTCTGAGCGAGCGAGGTTAATATCGTCTGGCAGTTTTTCTAATCTCTGCTGTACTTCTGTAGCAAAGGTATCGGCACCCAACTTGGCAAGCAGAAAATGGGTTTTATGGACGTTAAGCAATTGAGGATAAGAGCCAATTGTTGAGGTAGCCAAAAAGAATATCCCACTCAATCCTCGTTCTTTCAGTAAAGGAAATACGGTTTGATAATGGTCAACAAAACCATCATCAAAAGTCAAGAGGGCATAGGAGCCAGCTAAGGAGTTTCCCTCCTGCCGGGCAGCTTCAAAAGTAGGATAATCAATTATCTGGTATTGCCTCGCCAACCAGTTGAGTTGGGAGATAAAATCATCCACCGCTAATGCTTTTATCTCTGGAAAAGGCGTTTTCCAGGTATCGCGTACATAGTGGTACATGACTACCGTGCAGGTTGCTTCACTCATTCTATAGTCTCCAGAGAAACTAACTCTAACTTTGCGTCTCGTTCGGTCTTATTGTTTAGATATTCTTCAATCATCCCAGTTTCAAAGTTGTGGTATAATTTTTTTACTGCATTAGCGTTGAAGTCTTTACGCTGATACAGCTTACCATGCTGGTTTTGCAGTAAACTTTCCACACCTCCTCTGCTATGAGCAAGTGCCGCTTCAGCGAGCATTGCTGCTGCTGCCTGGATGGTCTTATTACCGATGTCATGTGCCCCATCACCCACCTCTATCTCCGGTCGCGTATGAGCAATAATTGGCCCAGTATCGATTCCCGCGTCGATGTAGTGAATTGTGGCACCAACATACTCAGGTTGCCGATTTACAAGGGGCCAGAAGTTGGTTCCTGCACCCCGATAGTATGGGGACACCCCCAAGTGAATGTTGATAATTTTGCCATCAAATGGGGCAATGATTGACTCTTTTAAAATGCCTGTCCCAAAGACTAACACCACATCTGGAGCAAGGTCTACCATGAGGGCTGCTTCTTGCAGATCGTTAATTTGCCCTGGCTCCAGTTGACGATGCACGGTTTCTGGCTTAAGTCTCAATTCTCTGTGTTCGCTAAAGTAAGCTTCTTCTGAAGCATCGCGCGCTGCAAAGTGCTCCTCAATGATTTGACGGTCTTCATCGGTTTGAGCATAGCGCTCTGGCCGAAATGATTTTTCTTCTTGCCAAACGCCTACCAAATCAACACGCACTCCTAGGTAATTAATAACAAACTGATGGCGAAGGAAGGTGCTGGTTAGCAGTATTGCCCTCATAAAAAGAAATCCAGATTCGATATTATATCTTGAAATTATTCCCAGTCATAGTCTATTGAGCTTGTGGCTGCTTCGAGGAGGAAGTAATCACCCCAGACGCCTGACACTAGTTTGATAATTGCCACTCAATATCTGTCTGATGGAGGATCTGGTTGGCTGAGATTTGACGAACGGCGCGACGGCCAATTACTTCATTATAACGGGCTGCTGGCAGACCAGTTCCCGGCTTTTTTATGCCAATCATTTCGGGAGCTATCGCCGCTCCTGCTGGGATATCCACCAAGGAAACCAGACTCTTTTCAAAAGTCTGTTTCATAGTGCGGAAGCGCTCTACATCTTGCTTGTCTACTGGATTTGCTAGCATTATTTCAATTGCCCTTATCCCCTGTACCAACTGGGTAAAGTCATCTGGCTCTAGGGAGTGTTTGGCATCGCTGCCGTACATTTTCCGACTGAAGGTTAGGTGCTTCTCGATGACGGAGGCTCCGAGAGTTACAGCTGCAAATGCCGAGTAGTTGGTAAGGGTATGATCGGAAAGGCCGACTGGAAGTTTGTAGCGCTTTTTCATCTCCAGCATGACGTTCAGCCCGACATTTTCGTAGGGACAGGGATATTCTGAGGTACACTGGAGAACTGTGAGGCGATTGTGGGAGCGCAGAATGGTGTTGACAGCCTCATCTAACTCTGCCCAGGAACTCATGCCGGAGGAGAGGAGTACGGGTTTGTTAGTTTGGGCGATCGCCTCTAACAAGGGCAGATTTGTGACCTCTCCCGATGGTATTTTATAGCGGCCCACCCCTACCTGTTCTAAAAGCTCCACTGCTTCGATCGAGAATGGTGAGGAGAGAAACTCCACGCCTTGCTCCTCACAATGCGCCTTAATTGCCTGCCATTGCTCAAAGCTGAACCCCGTGCGTTCAAAATACTCATAGCGCGGTTCGCCAGTAAAGTAGGGGGGCATTGGCGCATCGCGGAGTGTCTCAGTCCAAGCAATATGGGTCTGAAATTTTACGGCATCAGCACCGCATTCTGCTGCCAAGTCAATTAATCGTTTGGCGTTGCCGAAGCTACCGTCATGGACTGAGCCTACCTCAGCAATCATCAAGGTTTTACTCATATCTAAAAGCTCCACAGCCATCAGTTTTTCTTTGTATAGATTGGAGGAACTTCACCTGGGTGATTGAAATGAATCGGAAACAAAGGCTCATCTTGGTTATAACGGAATGAAATATCCATAGAGTGGGCAACAGGCTGACGAGCTACGTTAAAATTCATTTCTCGGGTGTATAGAACTCGTTCATCCTGGACTTGCTTAATCTGGAAAAAGGCATGATCCCATGTGAATCTTAGTGACTTTCCCTGTTCTTCTGACAAAAATTTAAATATATCTAGAAGTTGAGTGGGCTTAGCTGTTGAAATAGGCGTAGGTAATCCGCCAAATGACCTGCCGTCTGGAGGAACCTTCCGAGCAAGTATCTGTAGGTTGATGTCTACTTTCATGGCTATCGGAGTAAATCCATATTTTTCCAACAATAAAGATAGTGAGCGAGGCGAAAAAGAGTGGCAATGTACTGGGGAATGGCATCGATGGATTAGGTTGACTTCATGCATAAGGTATGGAACCTGAATATACAAATACCCTTCTTTTTTAATTAAATCTGATAATTGTTTTATATGTTTTTCTGGAGTGGCAATATGTTCTAGTACTTGGGTTGAGTATACTAAGTCAAAAGGTCCCAGATGCTCAATAGGTTTGAAACTATCAACTGGACAATCAAAAACATTCAACCCTCGCTCTCGACAAGATTTTGCCCTGTATGCCGAAGCCTCAGTTCCAAAAGCACTAAATCCTCTTCTGTGAAAAACCTCTAACACATATCCGTGACCACATCCAACTTCCAAAACCTTGTTGATATCTGGTTTAGCTAGATAGTATACTCCATCACTTTCTGCAACACCAAACAGAAAGGATAAGATTTCCATTGCCCCCCTGTTGACACTTATATCAGGATTGAAAAGAGGTGATTTTGTTTTTCTAGAATTCTTTAATAAGTGACGTTTTATAATTCTCAAACTGACTTGAGTTAATGGCAACTTTTTAAGTACTCTTTTAAATCGAGCTAGGGGGTTTGCCGAAGAATTTATTGATGCTGTCCTACCAGTATCCCACTCGGTCGCATAATAGCGTTGATACCATTGTACACTTGGTAGTTTTCGGAGATACAAATGCTCGCAACGCTTACAAAATGCTGTTTCTATAGACGTGAGTTCTTGACAACGAACGTCTGCTAACAGAAAAGATTCATCATCTCGATTGCAAATCGGACAATTCGTATATGTATAATCCTCTTGTTCTGGATAAGCCAGCATTGCGGGACTCTTCAGGATAAAATTTGACACATTCACTTCCATCATTTCAATCCTTATTTTGCAAACAAAGCATATTTTTGGGTATTTGTTAGCTTAACATCACAGGAACTATGCAATACGAGAGAACTGGGGTATTTGGGTTTGCCAGAGGTGTATTGGAATATGAGCATGAGCCGATAACCTCTCTCTGGTTTCAACCCTTTGTGATAGCCTATCGTATCAGCCAAGATCGCGGTTTTTGCATGACCAGTACACACCTTCCATTTTAGGGGAGGAATAGAGCTGGCCATTTCTTCATCGCTGACCCGTCCTGATGCATCGGTACACACCTGCTCCTTATAGAGTTTTCCGAGTCGATGTGTTTTTGGGATAAAGCAAAACGGCCCATTAGTTTCATCCACATCATTGAGATATATAAAAACTTTCACATTCATATGGTCATCAGTGTCGCGATGCCAAAGTTGCGTTTCCTTTGCTGGTTCAGAAATCGGAAAGTTAAGCCAAACATTCACATCCCGCAAATAGCTCTGCATACCTAGATATCCGTTAACCATATCTAGAAGCCTTGGCTGAATAGCAAGCTGAATGAAGGGACCCGCTAGATCAAGCTCCTTCGGTAACAGACGAAGAACATAATCCTTTCTGTCGCTTCCGGAATGGTGCTTTCTAAGTATGTCTTGAACCTTGTCTTCCTGTAACTTTTCCTCCATAGCAACCATGATTTCGTCTAGGAGCAGGAGAGCAGTTTTGTTAAAAATATCATCGGAATGTCCCACGAAGATACCTTCCGATTTAAGGGTGGCTATGTCGATGTGTAGCTGTCTATCAAAGCCATCATTTAGTCTGTCTTGTCTGTAACGGAAACTTGGTTCAAAATTACTTATCCACCTCCACCAAAACGTGGATTGATCTATTCTTGGTAATATTAATTTTCTGAGGCTCACCGAGTTTCCTTTTTTTGCTCCGATATTCATAGCTTGGCTTTTATCTGACATATTTTTGCATATAGTATAGTCGTTCGGTCTTTGTTTTCTATCTATAATGCTTCCACGCTACGATATCCGGGTTATCTCCTTTTAGCGTGTATGGTGCCACAGCATGTGGCACTGGTGGCCTAGCATTATCAATCCGATCGACTCGAGCAAAAAATTTTGACAGCATATGGACAAACATCTTCTCATCAGGGTGAATCATATGAAAAGGATTATTAAACTTTTTCGATATTTCATCACAGAATATGATGATTCCGTTATCTGACAGAAGAGACTGGAGGGTTTTCAAGTCCCTGGTAATCTCTACAGAATGAGTGATTGTGTGAAAACATACAATCAGATCAAATTTAAGCTCAACAGTGGGATCGACTTCAATAGTAGCCGCTAAATCCCCCTCTAGAATATGTATGCTAGGAATATGCTCGCGAATATATCTTGTGCAGTTGTGCACCATATCCATACCCCAGAGTTTCGCACCATACTTCTCGCCAAAGTGTTGTAGTATGTTACCGTAAACACAGCGAATGTGCAGAACTTTTTCTAATTTTTTAATTTTATGTTTCTGAAGATACTCGTCCCACTTGGGCAACCTTTTGCTGTACCAAATCTGATGTAAATGTTCTATCCATTGTGGAGATGGTGGGTAAGTTTTAAAGTTGTTTCCCTCACTCAGTGTGTCTAACCCTAGGTCATAAAAGACTCGGCGACCTGCTTCAGAAAACTTATAAAAGGATTGCTCTAAACCGCAATCTAGGCAGATTCCATTGTCCCGCCGGTGCATTTGATCTTCATACTGTTTTGCGCATGCAGGTATCTCATAAGGCAGCGACAACCAGACCCCTGGATAAAGTTTGATCCGATCACTACCACAAAAAACGCAATTTCTCGTTGTTATGCCTGTACTTTTCCTAAAATCAAGGTTGACATTAAAGATATATTGCGACCTGGCATAGATCATAGTTTTCCTCCTTGATATATCATATATTTGTAAATTCTCAAAAAGTGCTGGTGTAACCGTTCAGGGGGGCGATGCTCGTGGAGCTGCGCACGCTTACGCGAACGGGAACAGGCTCTCAGGTAGGGTAAGTCAGGCGATCGGGAATAGACTCTCTAACAGGTTAAGTCAGGCGATCGGGAATAGGCTCTCTAGCAGGTTAAGTCAGGCGATCGCATGCGCGATCCCCCCCGTGAACGGTTACGAGCTGGTAGAGAAGCCATAGCTTAGCTACCAGCTCGCCAAACAACCTAAGTAACAGCCAAAGCTTTGGCTCGAATCGCGTCAGGTAAAGGTGGGATTTGTCCATCTCCTCGCAACCGCGATAAGCTGTTGCTGCCTTCTCACGAGGTTTCCTAAGCTCTCTACTTCGCGGCGGAGGGCAAAAGAGACGTTTCCTTGGGTCTTTGTTACAGCACTCATATTTCTGTTAGACCACATTTTGGGACTAATGGCAACCCCTGCACGACCTTGATTTTTCTTCGGAACAGCTTCCAGCAGTTATTGAGAGGTTACAATGGCAATGTCACTCATTTGTTAGTCTTAACTACAAAGAGCTGTAGAAGCTATCCCTACTACTCGCTCAAATTTCAAATTATTGAAAGCTATACTTTTACATCATCATTCTTAATAATATGGGGTTTTGGTAGTGGCACAATGAAATCGCCTTTGTACCCTCGCCGTTTGAGGTTACGGCATAACTCAGACGCAATGTGCCACGAAAGCAAAAGCACAAAGGGTGGCTGGTCATTGTAAAGTTTTGACTCCTCTAGCACGGGAATCCTTTTTCCTGGTATATACTTGCCAATCTTCTTGGAACCCTGGATTTCCATCACGCATTCCATAATGCCGTCGTCAAGCCCCACATAATTAATGAGAGTACTGGCACGCGATGGTGCCCCAATTCCATATATTGCCGCATTTTCTCGCTTCAGCCGTGCCAACAATTCGTATAATTCCAGCTTTGATCGCACCACCCGGTGGCGAAACTCACCAATCCAGGCGTCACTCGTCATCCCTGCAGCCACTTCTTCTTGTAGCATCTGCTCAACTGATGAGTCAATTGTAGACTTATCACACTTGCTAGCGTAGACTCGGATAGACCCCCCATGGGTGGGAATGCGTTTCACATAGAAAATGCGGAAACCGTGCGTTTCTAGCAAGTATTTCAGGCTCGTTAGCGAGTAATAGCGCAAATGCTCGTGATAGATAGTGTCATACTGGAGAGTTTCAATCAAATCTCTTAAATAGTGGGATTCAGAGATGAAAATCCCTTTATCCCCGACAAGTTCCTCAATATTGTCAACAACCTGGTGAACGTCAGCAATGTGAGCGAACACATTAGTAGCCGTTACGATTTTTGGCACTCCATACTCGCTTTTTACCTTGTCCACAGCTTCCTTGTTAAAGAAAGTCATCAAAGTAGGTATGCCCCGCTCTTGGGCAATTTTAGCTGTCAGGGATGGCTCAATGCCCACTACCCGATGGCCACCCTGGACAAAGTTACTCAACAGTGTGCCATCATTCGAGCCGATGTCAACAATCAGATCGTCTGTCCTAATCCCGATGCGATCGCTAACTTCACGGTATAGATCGGCAAAATTCTCCCGCAGGATTTTAGTTGTGCCACTGGTGTAGGGATATTCCGGTGGAAACAGGATGTTGGGGTCAACCGCATAGCCTAGCTGTACCAAGTGAGACTCTCGACAGTACTGCATTTCTGCCGGAAAACAAGATTCTTCGTCAGCAGGTGCGCCAATTGGACGCATCGTGTTTACTGGGGGCAAATAGCCCAGAAACAGCACAGACTTTAGATTTGTAGAACCACTTATCTGACAGGTACTAATAGGACCGTAGTTTGTCATTTAGTTCTCCTGGATAAAAAGTTTTGCCGCTACTGTAGCATCTCCAGTACTAGCGGGACGTGGATGATCTACATACCACTGCACCGTCGTCGCTAAAGCATCGTCAAATTTGACCTGTGGCTGAAAACCCAACTGTTGCAGCTTTCTAATATCCGGGCATCGTCGCAGCGTCCCTCCCACTGCCTCTGTACCAGGCACAATGCGAATCGAAACCCCCAGGTAATGGGCTACTCTGTGGGCAACATCCCGAATTTTCAACTCTTCCGTTGTGCCAATGTGGTAAATATTCAAATGCTCGCCCCGTTCGATAACCAGCATCAAACCAGCAGTAAAGTCGTCAATATAAATAAATGCCCTTGATTGGTCGCCAGTTCCTTGAATGGGAAATGGGATTTGTGAAGAGTTAGCCGTTTCTTTTAGCTGTGAAAGCCTGATAACAAACTGGGGAATAACGTGTTCCCACCCCATATTAGGACCAAATACGTTGTGGGGTCGGAAAATCAAAACCCGATCAAAGTATTCTCGCCCGTAATTAAGCGCCATGAGTTCGCTAATGATTTTCCCGCCACCGTAGGAATAACGGGGATTGTGAGGATTTGGCACCGAAAGCGGTACAGATTCGTCTGTCGGCACCTGAGGTGGAGTTTGGTAGACTTCCGAACTAGAGGCTAGAATTAATTCGCCAACACCAGCTCGGATGCAGCTATCTATGACGTTCACCATTCCCTTGACACCCACATCCAAGACGTATGCTGGTTTTTGATAGAAATATTCGGTGCCATTCACAAATGCTAAGTGACAGACTCTATCGACACCTTTGACTGCCCGATAAACCACATCAGGATCGCGGATATCACCAGTCACAACCTCGATTTCTTGCTGGACATCGCCGAGGCGATCGGCAGAACCGCGAGAAGAATTATCTAAAACTCGAACTTGGTGGCCTGCCCAAAGGAGCGATCGTACTAAGGGAGCGCCTAGAAAACCCAAGCCGCCAGTCACCAGATACCTAAGACTATACATAGTATTGCTTACTGCTGAATAACCCTTTCCAGATGCCCCAGCCTGTTAACATTTTTGACCAGCTTGAATTCCCCATCAGCGACGATTTCGTTGACGAGCCGCCCCACTGTGTCCGAGTGAGTCTTAAATATTCCCTCATCAAAAACATCATCAAACAATACCGCTCCTCCTACACGAACCCGTTTTCCAAACCTTTCAAAATCATTTTTAACACCTTCATAACTATGATCGCCATCAATAAATACTACATCTACCTCTCCTGTATCAATCTCAAGGGTTCGCGAATCTCCCACTAGAATATTGGCTTTTACTTTAGATTTCAAATTCAATCTTTGAAGGGCATCTGCTATTTGTTCATTATAAGACCTAACCTTTTTATCTTTTTGGCTACGAGCTTCCTTTTTACCAATGTCAATAGACCACAATTCTCCCCCACCGTACTCACTTAATGCTGCTGCAATTACGAGGGTTGATCCACCTTTATAGCGACCAATCTCTATCACTTTATGAGCTTGTAATTGTCTGATTATCCCAAACATATAAGCTGTCTGGCGGATGGTCATAGAAATGACACCATGGTTTAGTGAATTGCTAGCAAATAATCCTGACAAGTGTTCAAATTGCAAAATATCTTCAACAGGCAAATCGAATGGCATATTGTCTAAATTCGGTTTCCGGTTGAGGTAGGGACCTATCACTTCTAGCACTTCTTGAGGGTTTGTTTCCCAAAGACGCGCTACTAAGTCCCTTAAAACACGCTGTGGTAACAGAGAAACTAACCCTGTACTCATCCGATGCTTAAATTCTTGAATAAGTTGTTTCATGCTGGCTCAGTAAGATCCGCTAAATTTTAGTAACCATACATTAAAAACAGCTACTTGTTTACACTAATTGGATTTCATTGTTCTTGACAAGATGGGGACTTAGCAACCAAACGCCCCATCTCCTGCGATAAAGCCTCTGCTACAACTAAGGACTTGAAGTACTTCTGATAAGTATTCCTCCCTCCCTGCCGAACGCGCAGATTGAGTTCTGAGTCAGTGGCTGCGAGGAAAATCATCTGAGCAACCTCATTAGCTGTGGATCCAACCAAAGCATTCTCCCCATGGGTTATTTCAGGCATTGCCTTCTTACTATTGCCATGAACAATCAAGCAAAGCCCCATTGACCATGCCACAATATGACGGGTGTAGGCAGCCTGGTAGGGGCCAGCATTGTTCAACAACAAGAACATATCGCTGGACTTTAGCTCCCTATCCAAATCTTCTACAAAGCCTTGTATGACTATGTGTTCCTGTTGAAGATACGGTTTTAAGGTTGGGACTACATCACCCCCACCGATGATGTGAATCTGGTAATTTAGCCCCTTCATCATTTCTTTGAGTTTAGGAACCACATCCACAAGCAAAAACTTTAAGCCGTAGGTGCCGCCAGTGCGGTTGAGATAACCGATATGCCCGATAATCTTGATTGGATGCTCTGAAGATCTGTGGGGCAGATTATCTTTGGCAATGCTGACTTGTTTGATGCCTGGGTCGCTCCAGACGTTCCTAATATAGATAGATATGGGGTGTCCTTGCTGACTATAGAATTCAGCATTTGAAGCGGTGACGTTGGCAATAACATCAACATCCCTCATCAACCGCAGATGTGCTTGCTTGAATTCCCTGAGTGAGACTTTTTGAACAAACTCTCTCAACCCTTGGCGAATGAGACTGGCAACACCCGTTTTTGCTGGTTCTGCTATTCCCAAAAAAAGCGCCTTGTCTTTCATCCGCATCTCAGAGGGAATAAAGTCTACATCACCATGATAGGCAATCTTCGGGACTTGGCGTAATCCATAAGTGGCAGCCATACCTTCAGGACTCCAGATTGTGAGGATGGCATCTGCCTGATGTGACTCGATGCGATCGCCCACAATCTCCCTAACCCGCACGGTTGGGTAATAGTCCTCGATTCGTACCTGTCCCCTCAAAAGCCTCATCAATCTACCCAGCTTCCTGAGAGGGGAAGATGAGCGAGTCGATTTCTGGTATTGCAACCCATAAATAGGAGGCAATACAACTACTCCTTGTTCCTTGAGGTGGTTTAGTTCACTTTCTTCCGATGGCTGGAGGGAGCTGTCACCACGGAACTGGTTGAAAATTAGTTGCAGGAAAATCTCATGTTCCAGACTAACCAAGCCTTTGAGTAATTCATACGAGACGATGTGAGTTGCGGTGACACCTTCTTGACCATGATTGCGATAAGGCACGGCACTGCCAATCAATAATATCTTCACCAGGACAGTTCCTCCCAAATAGATTCAACAATCTCTACTTAATATCGGAATAGGTAGACTTTTACAAGTTTTCCCCTCCACAGTACCGAGCTTACAAGCTTTCCAAGTACTCGGCTCCTGCTGTTTTCACTTACTTTGAATGGATTCCCGAAATTCCTAAGAACCTTCTGCTAGAGTTTTCAGGCTTATAACTACTCCGCCTTGGAATTAATCGAACCGTTCGACATATTGTATTTGCCTTTCATGGGGACAATTACCCATTCAGCTCTTTCACCCTGTACGCAAGTAGCAACTACCTTTTCGCGCCAAGATTATCTAGCACTATGGTTACGATGGCTTTGGTAGATAGCCCCTTATCTTTTCCCATAGGTTAATCGGATTACATTCGTGTTCAGCTTCATTTTCAGCCCCAACCAAGTCTGCTAACCTTTCGGCTTCTGGCAAATTTTGAACCAGTATCCCCTAGAGTTATAGTCAGGATATAAGTATTTCTTGACGTTTCCTCTTTGCTTTCGCGTCGGAGGGGCATTCGCTTTTTGGCAGGTCTTACACCCCAAGGAATTGGTACGCCTCACGGCTTCCCTACAGCAAGCTGACCTTGTGGTGGTTTCATCGTTCCACATTCAATAGATGCGACGGGGTTAGGTTCCAAGTTTACGCCGGGCGCTTTATTGGAGTTGTGAAGATAACCTTCAGAGCTGCTATCTTCCTTGCATCCTATAGAGGTATCAGTTCATTTCCTCAATCTATTCTTACGACGCCTAATACTTGATTCGCTGTGCGCTAACCATACCCGTCTTCCCCTTGCCTATTTGGTACAGGTGAACTCCCTTCCTTTTGGCTTTACCTCTAGCTGTGAAACACTCCTATTGCTAGGAATGCTCCTTTGGTTGGGGACAGACCACAACTCGCGTCTGGGGATTTCTCCCACTCTTAAATGCGACTTCGACTCGCACTCTGAAATTGGATAATATCCCACATATCCAACAGGTAGGTATCTTCTGGAACCGTCAGCGTCTTGTAAGCAGTGTGAGGTACACCAACAATAACGATAGAACATTTGGCTATCAATTCTTCCTTAGTCACAAAGTTTGGGTCTTTAACATACTCGTCGGAACAAATCACTAAAGCTCCATGAAACCTGAGAATCTTTGCTAATTTATAAGATAGGGAATCTCGGATGTCGTCAATATCAGCTTTAAATGCCATGCCGAGAATTCCAACTAAGCGGTTAGTCAGGTCAATTTTTTGCTCCAGCCTCAAGTGGTTGACGATGAAATTGGGCAGCCCTTCGTTGACCATCATGGCAGCTTGTCCAAGTTGAAAGTGATTTCCGTAGGAAGCCGCCAACTGCAGCGTGTCTTTTAGCAGACAAGGACCTGCGGCAAAACCAGGTTTGGGAAAATCCTGAGTACGCTCATAATGGTGGGTCATGGCACTGTAGATCCGATTGTAGTCCGCGCCCTGCTCCGTTGCCATCATATAGAACTGATTGGTAATCGCAAACTGGATATAGCGCCAGGCGTTAGAAAACAGTTTTACTAGTTCTGCTTCCTGAACCGAGACGGGTATAGTCTCCACTCCAAGACGACTGAATAAAGCCTCTGCATCTCTAACAGCAGTTTCGCTAAAACCAGAGATTATCTGTGGCAATTTTCTGAGTTCCCGAATAGCGTAGCCCTGAACAATCCGCTCTGGACAATAGGCAATATGAATCTTGTGACCCCGTCTATTGAAGAAATCATAGAGGCATTTGGAAGTTCCCGGGTAGATCGTGCTGCGGAGAATCAGGCATTGGTCGTGACGCAAATAACCAGTTAGCTGTTCCGCCAGTTCAAGAATTGGTCTAGTTTTGGGATTGAGATATTCATCAACCGGAGTGCCAATTGTAATGATTACCGACTCGGAGCGGTTTATATCGGACAAGTCATCAGCGATGTGGAGTGATTTTCCCATCACCTTTCTCAGAATTGGCTCAGCATCGTACTCAATAAATGGCATCTCCCCAGCTTCAATGGTTGCCCGCTTGTTTTGATCGATATCAAACAGTGCTACATGTAAGCCAGCATCAGCCAATACAATGCCTAGTGGCAGCCCAACATGACCAAAACCGCCAATGATGATAACGTCGTAACATAAATCTGAGTTCATTTATATTCCCTTGGATTTTAGAGGACTGGAATATTCACCCAATAAACCAGAAATGTGTACTGAACGTCCGAATCCCAAACCAATTACACCAATACCAACCATGAAAGAATTGCCCAATCTTATCAGATCGCCTCAGTAATATATACACAATCAAGCTACCTATGCTAAATGAACCCCTTGATGTTGGCAAGTGTAAAAACTCCAAAATGTAACTGGTGTATAAATTTGCCTTCTAGTATGTACCTTTCCAACACCTGCATATTCACAAAATCCACAGACATTCCTGGTTCAGGGACAAAGTGTGGATCGGGTTCTGAAGCCTTGACAAAGAAGGCATGGAGTCGGTTTTCCAATCTCCCCGTGTCTGCGTAGTAGCTGCCCAAGTAAGTGATTGACTCAGCTGACAAACCAGTCTCTTCTTTTAGCTCGCGGCGGCAAGTTTGTTCTGGCACTTCACCCTCTTCTAGCAAGCCCGCGGGTAACTCCCAGGTGTAAGCCTGCACTGCAGGGCGATATTGCCGGACAATTGGGATCAGGTCACTGGGAGTTCTAGCAAGGATAGCGATGTAGTCTGATTGAGAGAGACAATGATAGATTTCAGTTTTTTGTCCTGGGGCAAATTCCACTTCTTTGGCAACAATACCTACCCAGGGTGAAAATCTCGTTTCCTTGCGCGAAACTATCTTAGCTAAATTCACTTGTACCTCTCTATCAAACCACATCGGCAAAAGTTTTCTCCATGCGGCGGAAGTAGTATAGTCCCCCCACCAACAAGATAATTACAACAACTGTTGATACCGCCAACAGGAGACCAGGCGCTTGTGCCTTTCCCAATAAAGCCCATCTAAACCCTTCTACCACACCTGCCATTGGATTTAATCCAAATAAGGCACGCCACTGCTCTGGTACCAGACTGCTGGGATAAGCAATGGGGGTGACAAAAAGCCAAAACTGTGTCAAGAAAGGGATTGTATAACGCACATCCCGATACTGAACGTTGAGTGCCGACAGCCACAAGCCCACTGCCAGTGCAGTCGCCACAGCCAGCAACAAAAACAACGGCAGGGTCAAAGCTGCCATCGTCGGCGATATTCTATAATAGAGCATCATGGCCAGTAGAACTCCAAAGGCAATGAAAAAATCCACCAATCCAGCTAGGACAGCTGAAATAGGCACAATCTAGCGCGGAAAGTAAACCTTCGCAATCAAATTTTGGTTGGCTACCAAACTGTTGCCCGACTGAGTCAAGGCATAAGCAAATAGCTGCCAAGGCAGAAGCGCTGTGAAAGTAAATACGGGGAAAGGAATCCCGTCAGACGGTATCTTAGCTAGCTTGCCAAAGAAGATACTAAACACAATCATCGTCATAAAGGGTTGCAAAATCGCCCAGCCTGCCCCCACCACCGTTTGCTTGTAGCGTACCTTAATATCTCGCCAGACCAGGAAGTAGAGCAACTCACGATACTCCCATAACTCCCGCAGTTTCAGCGATACCCAACCTCGTGAAGGTTGAATGCGTAAAAACGGAGTTTGTTCTCTTTTTTGACTGCTCTTCAGCATTCTCCCCCGCTCCTCGCATCAGAATCAACTCTTGTTAAATAAATTCTCTCCACCACAGCGCCAAATTCAACAAAAACCACAACTGTACACCATTCCCTTGCTCAAATAGCAGATTGACATAAGTTCTATCTATAAAATCAGTTTGCTCGCAAAAATTATTGAGTTCCTGCCTTATCTTTTCTTTTAGCCTGTCGAAAAACCACTCATAGATAGGCACGTTAAAACCTTGCTTTTTGCGATCAATTAACTCATTTGGAATCACCCCCCGCACTGATTTCTTGAGGATGTGCTTGAGAACCCCATTTCTGGTTTTCACCGCCTCTGGAATGCTCATAGCCAGTTCCACAAACTTGTGGTCGAGAAAAGGCACGCGCCCTTCCAGACTTACCCCCATACTCATTTTGTCTACCCGCATCAGCAGCAGTTCCGGCAAGCGTAGGTTGAGGTCAAGATAACTCATCCAGTGGAGATGAGACTTTTCCCAAGCCTTCTGTTCAAAACGCTCTCGAATTGGTTTTAATGCCTCCCAAGAGGTAAAATTAGCAAACTGCTTGCGCAAGCGGGGTGAAAGCAAACGCTGCTTCTGCGCCTCGGTAAATGCCTCCGCACCGCCCCAAAATACAGGCTGCCCCATCGCACCGCGACGCAGCCATTCGTAGTAGCTTTTTTGCTTTTTCCCGAACAATTGCAGCCCTACAAGTCCCAATTGCTTGAAAAGGCGTGACACCGGCAGGTCATCGTAGCGTTGCAGCTGAAGCTTCCTTTTCCAGTCTGGATAGCCCCAAAACAGTTCATCCGAACCTTCCCCCACCTGACATACGATCGCCCCATTATCCCGCGCCAACTTGGAGACGTAGTAAACAGGTACGCAAACTGGATCTGCGATTGGCTCATCCTGAAGGTACACCATTCGGGGCAGGAAGTCAAGCAAGTCATCGATGGTGAGCAGTTGCTCGTGGTATTCTGCTCCCACTTGCTTCGCCATGATCCGAGCATAGTGCATCTCGTTCTGGTAGGTCTGGTAATCGCCCTGATAGCCGATAGTAAAGGTCTTGACTGGTTTCTCCTCCCCTTCAGAAAACAAAGCTGCATTGGTGCTGGAGTCAATGCCACCGGAGAGAAAAACCCCCACTGGCACATCACTCACTTTACGCAGCTGCACTGCCGTCCGGAGTTCCGCCAAAAGCCGCTCCGCAATCTCATCTTCAGAAACATCTATCAAGGGAGTGGTATAATCCCACACATCCCAGTAGCGATGCTCGCGGATTTGCCCCTCTTCGCTTATCCGCAGCCAAGTGCCTCCAGGCAATTTTTTAATGCCTTCAAACAGGGTTTGAGGTGCTGGGGTTGTCAAAAAAGACAGGTAGTGATAGAAAGCTTCTTCGTGAACTGCCCGTTTCTGGTCGGGATCTTGGAGAAGGGCTTTAATTTCCGAGGCGAAGGTGATGCGACCGTTGTGGATGCTGTAGTAGAGGGGTTTGATGCCAATGCGATCTCTGATCAGCCATAGTTCCCTAGTATTGGAATTCCAGAGGGCGATCGCGAACATCCCCCGAAATTTTTCCAAACAGTCAATCCCCCACTGCTCAAAGGCATGGAGAATCACCTCAGTATCCGAGTGGTCAGTCTTCCACCGATGTCCGCCTATTTGTTCCAACTCAGCCCGAATCTCACCATGGTTGTAAATCTCGCCATTGAATACCACCCACAGAGTACCATCCTCGTTGCACATTGGCTGGCTAGCTGCCTCAGATAAATCGATAATAGATAGCCTCCGGTGCCCTAGACCGACTCGTTTATCCTCAGCTACCCACGTTCGGGCACCATCTGGCCCCCGGTGAACCATTGTGTCTCGCATACGATTAATATATGCCTCGGTGACAGTGAACAAGCAATTCTTGAAAGTCAATGCCCCAACAAGACCACACATCTACTTCACTGCCCTCAGAGCGATAAACCATCCCCAGGAATCTGAAAAATACTGACTTAACCATGCTGGCCACTTACTGGTATCGTAAGGAGTGAGCAGCGGTTGGGCGGTAAAACTGCTAAATTCAGCAAAAAGTTGCCGCAACTCTGGAACTGTGTAAGCCTTCGTTCCCAGACTTTCTACATGGTGCCAAATTACATCAGCAAAACTGTGCCAGGGCTTCCCTTTAAGGAGGGCATATTTAACCCAATATTTGAAAGCTGCTGCTGAATGCCTACCATACATCATGCCAATAAAAACAGCACCAGGCTTCAGCACTCGTTTAATTTCCTGAATAATTAGTTCTGGATATTCCGTGTGATGAATAACTCCCCAGGAGTAAACCAAGTCAAATGATTCATCGGCAAACGGCAGCTTTTCAGCATCAATCCTTTGCAAATTGGATTGGAATCCGTATATTTCAAGGCGAGTTCTTGTTGTCTCGATTGCAGCATCAGTGAGGTCTACCCCATAACATTCAGCACCAGCCCTTGCCCACTGGAGATGATCTGTACCAGCCCCCACGCCAATCTCCAATATTTTTTTACCATGGGCTCTAGTAAACTGGGCGATAGAGTGGATAAATGGCTCAACACTGTAACGATACTCTTCAATTTGCTCAAACCACTCGCGAGTTCGTTCTGGTAAATCACCGGTAATTGCTGAGTTGGTTCCACAAGGCTCTTGATCCCAGTAACTGCGAACTACTTCATTCAGTTTTAATTGCGTCTTATTCATCTAGAATTTTTTGAATTAACTCTTCAATCTGAATAGCTATCTCCGTCGCCTGCACCTGCTGCCAGAGTGGAATTGGCCAGTCACCCCCTTGCCTAATAGCTTCAGCAAAAGCTAACAATTCCTCTTTCTGTCCTTTCTTCATCACCTTGGTTTCTATCCCTTTAGCCCTAGCACCGCTGACCGCGAGCCTCTTATAGTCATCCAACACCAACACTTTACCATCCACAAACACCTCTAGCTGTTCCTTGGGATAATCCTTCGTCCCCAAAGCCGTGTAGATCAGATTTGCCACCGAGCCATCTGCAAAAGTAATCGTAGCAACAAAGTTATCACTACTACTGTAATGCCCAGTCGTGGGAGTAATAGCCTGGGCATCCAATCTTACCACCTTGCTGCCAGTGAGATAGGTAAAAAGGTCGTAGATGTGGCAAGCTTCCCCACGGTTGCGCCCCCCTCCTTCTTCTGCATGTACCCAGCTATCTAAAGGAATATAACCCGCATTCATCCGATAATTGAGAATCATCGGGTTACTGCGCCCTTGAACTAACTCATAAATCCGCCGAGCATAGGGAGAAAAGCGCCTGTTGAAGCCAGTCAACAATACTGGCACAGACTCCCCATTGATGGCTGAAGCATAGAAAGCCTGAATCCCGCTCAGTTCCTCAGTTGTCAGCGCTAGTGGTTTTTCCACCAACACGTGCTTTCCTGCCTTCAGCGCCGACAAAGCCATCGAAGCATGGAGGTTGTGCCTGGTAGCAATAATGACGGCATCCACCTCCGAATCCTGCAAAACCTGCTGATAATCTGTAGTAGCATAATTCGCCCCAAATTGCTTGGCTGTACCCACCGCATTATGCCCAGTCAGGCTCATAACTGCCTGTAAATGATACCTATCTGCCAGAGCTTGCAGATTAGGTAAGTGCATTGCCTTGGCAAAATTACCTGCCCCCACCAAAGCTACCCGAATGCGGTTCGCCCCTGCTGCTTTGGCATTGGGATTAGGCACAACTCTCACAAGCTTACGGCTCTCCTGGGGTTGGGGATAGGCAAGCATTACCATCAGGGGCTTTTCCCCTTCACTCTTCAGGGACTCATAGGCTGCTGTTGCCTCTTCCACCGGATAGTTAGCACTAATCAGCGGTTTCACTGCCACCTGGCCATTAGCCACCAAGCGCAGATACTCTGCCATGTTGCGGTTTTCAGTCCAGCGCACATGGGCTACTGGGTAATCCAAGCCCTTTTCTTCATAATTATTATCGTAGCGACCTGGCCCGTAGGAAGTAGAAATGAAAAAATCCAGTTCCTTCTGGTAAAAATCAGCCCGGTTGAGATTCAGTCCCACATCCCCCACCAGCACCACTCGACCCTTCTTGCGGCACATCTTGAAGGCGGTAGAAACTACCTCATCTGATGGCGTAGCAGCAGTAATAATTACCCCATCGGCACCGAGACCATTCGTCAAGCGTGCCACTTGCTCAATGCTTTCCCCATCTTCAGGATGGATGCCCATATCCATACCTAGCTGTTGGGCGATCACAATGCGCTTCCTGTCTATATCTGTACCAATTACTTTGCAGCCATTTGCCTTGAGCATCTGGGCAGTTAGCTGACCCAAAATCCCCAGCCCAAGCACCACAAATACTTCGCCCAAAGTTGGTTGTGCCCGGCGGATACCTTGGAGGGCGATCGCCCCTAAAGTCACCGTACTAGCCACCGCAAAATCCAGCCCCTCTGGCACAGGAACCGTCAGATTGCGGGGGACGCGGATAATCTCGGCATGGTGAGCGCATTGCGCCCCTGCACAGGCTACGCCATCGCCTACTTGAAGATCCTCAATTCCTGCCCCTACTGCCAAGACTGTTCCTGCGGCTGAGTAACCTGTAGGCTGGCTAGTAGATACCCTTCCTTGTACTAGATTTGCCGTCCGTGCTACTCCCTGAGTCAATGCCATATCTACAACCTTTTTCACGTTCTCTGGTTGTTTCATGGCTCTTTTCCACAAAGGCAGGCTGCTTGCCTTGACACCACTCATTTCCGTACCCACGGAGATGCAAGAATAGTTGACCCGCACTAAAACCGTACCAGGTTCTACTTGAGGTGCGGGAATTTCTTCCACCACTGCTTGACCTTTGTGAATTAGTACCTGCTTCACCGCCACACTCCCCTCGTATCAATTACCTTTTTGCCTTGCAATATTTTCCTATCTATTTTCAGAAAATCGCGATGGTTAACTAGTAATACGACAATATCGGCTTTATCGATCCCAACTTCTAGGTCAAATAGTTGGACGTTATCTAAATTATCTAGGCTAGGGGGTAGGGAGCTGATGTATGGCTCTACCACTAAAATATATCCCAATTTTTGCTGAGCCAGTTCTTGGACAATTGTGATAGCGGGGCTTTCTCGCAGGTCATCGATATTAGCCTTGTATGACAATCCCAAACAGGCGATCGCGGGTTTTTCCAGTCCGGCTGCTGCCGCTTTAATCTTATTTACCACATATAAAGGCTTGCTATCGTTAACTTCCCTGGCAGTTCTAATTAGCTTTGCTTGCTCTGGAGCCGAATCTACAATAAACCAAGGATCAATAGCGATACAGTGCCCGCCAACTCCCGATCCCGGTTGGAGGACGTTTACTCGCGGATGTCGATTTGCCAGTTCGATTAATTCCCAAACATCTATGTTTAGTCGATCGCAAATTACAGAAAGTTCGTTAGCAAAGGCAATGTTAACGTCGCGAAATGCATTCTCGGTTAGTTTTGCGAGTTCCGCCGTTCTGGCATCCGTGTATAGAATTTCCCCCGTAACAAACTTTTGATAAAAATTAGCTGCTTTTTCAGTGGAAGCCGGATTAATTCCGCCAATAATCCGTTCGTTACTAATTAACTCTTTGAGAATTTGACCTGGCAGAACCCGTTCGGGGCAATGAGCTATATATATCGAACAGTTGTCTTTTAGATCTGGACGCAGTTCCCACAACCAACTGCCAATTTTTTCTGTCGTGCCTACAGGACTGGTAGATTCCAGAATTACCAGATTACCTGGGGCTATATAGGGAGCGATCGCTTTTGTAGCTGCTTCCACATAAGAAATATCCGGCACCCGATCTTCCTTAAATGGAGTTGGTACTGCCAGAATAAACACATCTGTGGAGGCTGGTTCTAAACTTGCCGTAAGATTGCCGCTATTGACAGCGGAGTTAACCATGACATCCAAATCAGGCTCATGGATATGAATCTCACCTCGATTAATTGTTTCTACTACCTTGGGGTTGATATCTACCCCCCGCACTCTAAAGCCTCTATTGGCTAATAAACTGGCAGTTGGCAAGCCAACATAACCCAAACCAACTACGCAAACCTGCTCCATATTATTTTTGCTCCTTAAGCTATCTATATTAGCTTAGCCATTAGCCTGTTTTTTCATAACCGTTCAGAGTCTTCAGAGTATTTTATTTTAAGGACTTGTATGCTATTTTTGCTATGAATGCCTCTAGATTTGCATCGCTATCAACAAATGTGGACTTTGCTTTGCCTTTCATCAGGGTGGATTTTATCCATGCTTCAATAGCGAAGGGATCTAGAGGAAGGGTTTCGGCAATACCGAGTGATCGCTCATAGCTGTAATATGTACTAGCTGTACCTCCAGGGCGAATCTCTGGGTCAAGCAAGCCAGTGTATAGTCCCATCCAGGCGGCTTCAATTGTTGTTGTACTATTATAAGTAATATGAAGATTAGACCATTTCAAGACTACGGGCAGAGGTACATCACTACATTGTTGCCACTCTACTGTATTTAGATGTCTAAAGGTTCGAGTTAAATAATCCTGCACTATTGATGATTCTGGACCGCGAATCTGAACCGGATGAAGCCTGAGTAACCAGTTATAGTATTTTGCAGTCTTCAAAATTGTTTTTTCTAAGGCATCGGGCATGACACCATTGAAAACATAGTCACCGAAATATTCTGTCATGCCCCACTGAAGTGACACAAGAATAGTGGGTCGTTCATTTCCCAGTAATGGTTCTACTTCTAAGGTTTCCTGTACTAAGATATCGTCGGCATCATCTGCGAGAAATCGACGGAACCAAGGGTTGCCCAGGATATGTACGGCAATACCTTTCTGAGGAGCCCATTTTTCAAGACTTGTAGCACTTGTCTTATCCCAACATAAAAAGCCATCGGGGAGCTCTTCAGTATCTGTGTTTTCTCTCAATTCTTTCCCGTACCATGTGTCTTCATCACAAATTATCCCATGTTGTAGATCGTACACTGGCACTGCTTGGGCATGACCTGCGCGACACAGGGTTAGCTCCGGTAGAATACCAATGACTACTCGTGGACGGGAGCGATCGAGGATGTTCTGCCATAGATTTTCCCGTTGTTTGTCTGCCCAATTCCTGCTATTGTCGCGTTTCTGGATCAAGCTCATCGCTCTAGACTTTAGAGCGATAGACAACCTAGTTCGGTTGAGCGCTACTGGTTCACTGTAAGCACTGCGTCCAGTGAGTCGGGAGAAGGGCTGTGCCACAGACTGGGTTCTCAGCCCTTTCTTCTTCAATAAGTCTCCTAAGCTATCGAGTAATTGGGCGTAGGCTTGGTTGCGGTAGGTATAGCCGCGATGGTTATCGTGACCAACTAACAAAACATCACATCCCCTCAAAGACTTCCAATTATCAGGGGTTACAGTAGATAAAATAACCAGTGATAAAAGTTTTAATTTTCGGTTTAATACACTAGACATAAAAAAATAAAAAATAATGTGGCTATCGTACTAATAACGGAACTTCACATCACCAAGCACTTAAGCCACCATCGATAATGATATTTTGACCAGTGATATAACTGGAAGCTTCCGATGCCAGATACAATAACGCTCCTACCATTTCAGTAGATTGTGCCATTCGACCCAAAGGGACTCTCGCTGAATATTTTTGTTGAAATTCAGGATTTTGACCGCTTTCTACCCCTCCAGGCGTTAGAGTATTGACACGAATTCTCTTGTCTGCCCAATAAGCTGCTAAATATTTTGTCAAGCCAATCACGCCAGCTTTAGATACGCTATAGACTGCTGGGCTGTCAATCTGCCGCCCCAGATAAAAAGATCCCTCATAAATACGACGATCAGGAGCCATCACCCCATAAATTGAAGATGTCTGAATTATACTTCCTCCTTTGCCCTGAGTCACCATTTGCTTACCGATCGCCTGAGCAACTAAAAACATTCCATCCAGGTTGACTGCCATAATCATCTGCCATTGCTCTAAGCTGTACTCTTCAAAGGGAGCAAAGAAGGCATTAAGGTCATCTGATTTACCTGCGGCATTGTTGTGCAGAATGTTGATTTCCCCAAACTCGGACACCACTCGCGCCACCATCGCCTCCACTGATTCAGGCTTCGATACATCACAACCAACTCCGATCGCCTGCGTTGAGTAACGATCGCCAATTTTTTCAGCTAGTTCAATTGCCTTGGCTTCCTGTAAATCTACCACAGCAACCTTAGCACCAGATTCAGCGAGTCCAGCACAGAAATGCTGACCGAGAATACCAGCCCCTCCAGTCACCACAGCAACCTTGCTTTTTAAATCGAACAAGCCTCGATAAGAAAGTTCGCTCATTTGGTGTGTCGTTTCCTCATCAAGAGTTCAACAATTTCAAAATCTAGCTCGCTGTCAATATCGATTGAACGCTCTTCCGGCATGACAAAAAGCCGAGTATCAGCATTAAAGACTGTTGGAGCGTTAAACAAGACATCTCGTTTCCAAACATAAATTGAGGCATTCATATCAAAACAGGCTGGAGAATCTTGACGACGGACGATCGGCTGATTCAATGGCTTGGATAACCGAACTACATTGTCATTACCTAACTCTACCAGATTAAAGTAGGGCGATCGCCTAGCTGGAGTCCCCGTAATCACATTACCAACATTTTCAGTTTCTAGCAGGCTAACAGCACCCTGAATATCTTCTGGTAAACGTAACGGTGAGGTGGCATCTAGATCGACTGCTACATCAAATCGCTTCCCACTAATTCGTTCGGCTTCCTCTACGCAATGGCGAATAGCGGGTAACTTAGCACAGAGATCGGTGGCGAGTTCTGGAGGGCGATTGACTAATATATCTACATCATATGCTTGAGCTATATCCAGAATCTTTTTTGAATCGCTACTCACAGCAATCAGCTCGAATAACTGGCATTCTCTTGCTTGTTCTAGAGTACGGGCAATCAGAGGTTTTCCAAGTAACTCGCGAATATTTTTGTTTTTGACTCCCTTAGAACCCCCACGGGCACAAATAGTGCAGATTCGTTTCATCGCTCAACCCAAGTATGGGATCTTGCTGCCTGTTCAGACGCTTCTATGGTCAATAGAGTTTCTCTGGCCTCTTCAAAGCTACATAATCTGGTAAAATCCCCCGCTAATATAGCTTGATGTTCGGAGCGATATGTTGCATCTTTTTCTAATGTGATAGTTTCCTGAACACCATTAATGTCAATCTTATTTTGGGATAAATCAATATGTATTGTTTTGCTATCTGTATTCACGATTATTTCTCGCCTTGGCAGACGATCGAGATAGTTTATATGAAGAGAAACTAACGGACAAGACTCAGTTTCCATTAGTAGTGAATACACATCATCACTATCAATTTCTAATGGACTAAATTGCCCCCCTATGGCTGTCAATCGTCGCCAAGACCCAAACAGCCATAAAACATAATCTAACTCGTGGCTGAGGTCTCGCAGTACACCCCCCCCTTCTTGGCGATGGGCTGAATAACTTTGTCGATAGTCTGTTTGCGATCGCCAATTTGGCAGATAAGAGCCAACATAAACATTAACTGTTATCACGCTTGAAGCATTATTTAATATTTTTTTTAACTTTTGCAATAAAGGATGAAAACGCAAATTGTAAGCAACAGCACCTTGAATCAATTTATTTTCAGGTATTTGTAGATATTGCTCGAATAAAGGTTTTTCTACTAAAACTATGCCATTAAAATTACTTTTAATAAGAATTTGAATATCTTTATAATGCTCACTGGTACGACTGGCGATAACTACATAACTTGGCTGCCAATCAATTAACGCCTTGGTTAGATTAGAAAAGCAGGGAGAATATTCAATGGGACGACGGCTAACTACAGCAACCTGACAGCCTAATTCTGTTAGTAGACGAGCATGGCGTTGTCCAATAGAACCATAGCCAATAATTATAGCTTTCATTTTCAAACACCTTCCCACTCTCGCTGCGCCCGCTCAAACTCATCTATACGCCCAATATCTAGCCAATATTCCCGCAATGAATAGGCAGCGGTCGGCTGATTGGCAGCAATTAGACGTTCAAACAAAGTAGGCATATCAAAGAAAGTTTTCCCAGGCAAATAGTCCAACACTTCTGGGGAGAGAGCGTAGATACCAGCATTGACGAAAAAACGCTGCACGGGTTTCTCTTCGATCGCCTCAATCCTTGTACCATCCATGCGAACTACACCATAAGGCACTTGAAAATCATACTCGCGCACCGCCATCGTCGCCACAGCACCCTGAACTTCATGGAACTTGAGGAGACTGTCGAAGCTAGTGCGGGTGAGTATATCGCCATTGATCACGATTATTGGCGCGGTGGGTCGTTCTGGCAAGAGTGACAACGCTCCAGCAGTCCCAAGCCGCTCCTTCTCATGCAGGTATGTTAGTTGTACGCCCCAGCGATCGCCCTCCCCAAAATAGTCCTGGATCATCTCTGCCTTGTAGTTGACAGACAGGAATATCTGCTTAAAGCCCTGTTCGGCAAAGCTTTCAACGATAATTTCTAAAATTGGCTTGCCCCCTACCGTCAGCAGAGGCTTAGGGCATTCATTCGTTAACGGCTGCAACCGAGTTCCCAGCCCCCCTGCCATGAGTACGACCCAGTTGGGACGTTCTACTACACCAATTAGATCATCTAAAGTCGCCAGACCGACAACCCGATTATCCTCTCCTATTAGCGGTAAGTGATGGATAACCTTGCGGCGCATTAATGCCAGCATTTTTCTACAAGGCATGGACGCAGGAACCGCAGTGGGTTGGGGATTCATCACCTCGGAAACACTAACCTGAAGACTTTTTCCCGCCAATATAGCACGACGGATATCCCCATCACTCAGCACACCAGCAAGGGTTTCGTCAGGGTTTAAAACCAGTGCCAACTGAAGCCCTGATCTGTCTATTTTGGCGATCGCCTCCCTCAATACCATCTCACGACTAACAACAACTTCCTTCCAATCGTTCATCGACGAAAACCCTCGATCATGAATTCTCGAAAAAGATAACCATAAGTTTAAAAATATTCAAACCACCACGAGTTGAAATAAGAGCCAGAATTCTCATAGTGCTAGAAACTGCCTTAATATTTTCAGCCCCACTTCACCACTCTTTTCTGGATGAAACTGACATCCAAAAATATGATCCCGTCCAATAACTGCTGATATTGATACACCTCCATAGATACAATCAGCAATACGATGATTTACATCCAGTGGGTTGGCCATAAAAGAGTGAACAAAATAAGTAGACTCTCCTGGTTCTACTGTTTGCAGTATGCTATTCTTCCAGTTTGACCGATTTGAAGGTAAAACTAGAGCATTCCAACCAATATGGGGGATTTTATGGGGTTGACCAGTTTTTGAAATATTTGGCACTGGTATGACTCGACCTAGAATTAAGCCTAATCCCCGTGTCAAGCCAAATTCTTCGCTCTCCTCTAGGAGCAATTGCATTCCCAAGCAAATACCCAGCAAAGGTGTGCCTCCCTTGGCAACTTCCTGGATCGCCTCAATAAGCTGTAATCGATTTAACTGAGCCATTGCATTGCCAAATGCCCCAACACCAGGTAGAACAACTCGTGGTGCTGCCATAATCGCAGCAGGATCATCCGTAATACTGACTTTTGCACCGCAATGCTCTAGCCCACGTTGAACACTGAGTAGATTACCTACACCGTAATCAATAACTGTAACTTCAGGGACTTTCATAATGTCTGACTTCAATCCCAGATAATTCAGCAACTTTGCGAATTTCACCGATCGTAGCACGCTGATAGTGCAAAATATCAGCTATCGCTACAGCATCGGCTTCCCCCTGTTGCACGACCTCAATCAAGTCTTCCGGCTTACCCATACCACCACTGGCAATCACTGGAACCGAAACTTCTTGGGTGACTGCTTTAACTAAGGAAACATCAAACCCTCTGCGGGTTCCTTCTCGGTCTACCGATGTCAGGAGAATTTCACCTGCTCCTAAAGAAACTCCTTTTTTAACCCAATCAATTACGTCAAGTCCTGTTCGTTCACGGCCATTATCAGTATAAGCTTCCCAACGCTCCGGAGCAATCTGTTTTGCTTCGATGGAAAGCACCATACATTGGCTGCCAAAACGACGGGCAATATCTGTAATTAAGTTAGGATTAGCCACTACTGCTGTATTAACAGCGACTTTATCCGCTCCACAGCGCAATAAATGGGTGGCATCATCGACTGAGCGAATCCCACCACCAACCGTTATGGGAACAAAAATATCTTGAGCTGCGCTTTCAACAATATGACTAAGGTTATTACGACCATAGAGACTAGCAACACAGTCCATGTAAATTAGCTCATCTGCTCCCTGCTGGTAATAGCGTTGAGCATATTCTCTCGGTGAACCAATGACCCGTAAACCTTCCAGGTGAACACCTTTGATCAGATTCGGTCCTTTTATATCCAAACGGGCAATTAAGCGGATTTTTCTCATTAGATTACTGTAGCCTCACTTTCATCCCAGACGGTATGGCGTAGTTTCCATTCACCATTTTCGTGATACCAAAGATGGGCAGAGCGAAATTGATCTGTTAAAAGTCGGAAATACTCTCGATCCATTATTGGTTGTTCAAAGATTTTGCTGGCTATAGGGAAATCTTTGGCAGGAATACTTAGATAACGAAAAATTTCATCAGCAAAACGTTCGGGAAACTCATGATCGAACCGCTTTACCAGAGCTACTCCTTCATCCCGTTCAATATCACCTGAGCGAATTTCTTGGGCAGCATCATAGCTGGCTCGACCAATGCCAAACTTAATGCCGGTTGTGTAATAGTGAAAGTCGTCAATGCGATCGTCAATACTGTTGTATTTACTATATGTGCCTGGTGTTCGCTCTGGTGATGCCTGAAATCCACCATGCTCCACTGCATAGTAGTAGCAGCTTTGAGGATGCCACTTTAGGTAGTAGCCCAAGTAATGTACCTCAACTTTTTTCTCGGCGAGTTGGTTTGGATCGGCAGGTAGGTAAGGTTGTAAATCGTTTTGATCTAAACCAAACTGTTCCTTTAGATCGCTAATAGAAACACCCCCCAGAAAAACCTGAGATTGATCTTTGGCTGAAAAATAAGCCCAATCTCGTTGGGCTTTATCTGTATCGCTAATTGGATTACCATATTCTGCCTCATTCTCACCGTAGAAAACCAGTGGAATGTTAAAGAGTAGTGCCATTTTAGGGGCTAATGACTTTTGCCCAAACATAAAGGCTTGAAAGGGATGGAAAAGGAGTTCAGTAGAAAGTCTAGTAAGCAGTCGATGAACTCGTCCATTAGGAGTCATCAGATAGTTGTCAAGTCCAGCATGAATCCACGATTGAAAATTTTTCCATCCCCATTCAGTGTAGATATGGGGAGCCCAAGTTACTGTTAAGGGGTGCATTCCATACTTGTTTTTTAGGATATGAGCAGCGTAAAAACTGTCTTTACCACCAGACCCCGGAACAATACAGTCATAGCTCCCATCATTTTTCCGAAACCTGTCACAGAGAGCCTTTAATTGTTTATCTCGCTCTGACCAGTCAATACTATACTTCTTGTGTTCTGTAAAATTGCAAGCGTCACAGACCCCATTCTCGTCAAAATTAATTGTTTTCTTTTTTGTCTTTTGAGTATGTTGATACTCAACAGCAGAGTTAGGTCTTTGATTAGAAATTACGCATTTTCGACAAAATTTAACTTCACGAGGTAAGCCATACAGAACATCAGGATTTTTCTGCTCTTTGGCAAACCGAGATAAGTCAACAGCAGAGGGATAAGAGATAATGTCCATGTTCGTGCCTTTTGTATTACAGTTGTATTTGGTAGTTAAGGCGATCGCCTCTCCCAAGGGTGTTTCAGGAGAAATAACGAGATCTTGCCAATTCGCTTTAGTTATTAGTCGGCTATCCACTTAAGCCGGGACAGTAATCAAAAGGGAACTTCGGATCGGGGAACGGGGAACGGGGAACGGGGAACGTGACTACTATAGCAGTCCTATAAAGGTTTGTGAATCAAAACGCTACTCAAAAGGGAACAGGGGACAGGGGGTAAGAGTTCTGGTCGTTTTATATTCGATCTAAGCTTCTCTTAGCGCCAATCATGTTTTGATTGGCCACGACTCATAATGGACTGCTATATTCCCTATTCCCTGATCCGAAGTTCCCTACTCCAAGTGTCCCGCCTTAAGCCCCCAACGTAGCGATCGTCACGTTATGGATGGAGGAAAACACAAGTGTTTTCTTTCATCACACCCATTATGTGATGAAAGAAACACTTCAGGGGCGCTCCCCTTCAGTAAAGCTCTTTGAGAGAGTGATCGCTACCAATTCTTGTATATTACTCCTGTGTCCTGACAGTTAAAACCGATACGTCACTGGTGCGATCGTGCCTGGTTAAGAGCGTGGTTCTGGGGATGATGTGTATGACATTGGTGAAGGGCTTGTCCTTATCCCGTTCGAGAGAATCTAACTACAAATCAACCTGCGCAGTTACGTCAGACAACGGGAAACTTTAATCAAAGAGGCGGCGACTCACGTCCAGCGGATGCAGAAAGCACTGATTCAAATGAACTTACAACTCCATAAAGTAGTCAGTGACATAACAGGTGCTACAGGAATGGCCATCATCAGGGCGATGGTGGCAGGAGAGAGAAATCCGCACAAGTTGGCCGCACTCAAAGATAGACGCATCCAGAGCACTACCTCCGAAATCGCCAAAGCCTTAACTGGAGACTATCGAGCCGAACATCTTTTTGTGCTCCAACAAGAATTGACCCTTTACGATATCTATCAACAGCAAATTACCACCACTGACCGGGAAATTGAGAAATGTCTAGCCTCCTTTGAGAGCCAAACGAAAGACTCACCGCCACCTAGAAAAGGAAAAAAGCGGAAAAAACCCCCTGGCAATGAGCCTAACTTTGACCTCCACCGCCATCTCTTTTGCATTAGTGGGGTAGATTTTACCCAGATTGATGGACTCAATGTCCTAACTGTGCAGACTATTCTCTCAGAAGTAGGATTAGAGCCTTCTCGTTTCCCAACTGTCAAGCACTTCTGCTCTTGGCTAGGTTTATGTCCCGGTTCGAGGATTACTGGTGGTAAGGTGAAAAGCTCTCAAACTCGCAAGGTAGTTAATCGCGCTGCCAATGCTTTTCGCCTGGCAGCTCAATCTTTAAGTCGTTCTCGCTCAGCTTTGGGAGCATTTTACCGACGAATGCGTTCTCGATTGGGAGCACCCAAAGCCATTAGCGCTACAGCGCATAAACTAGCCCGAATGTTCTATCGCTTGTGGACCACTCGACAAGCTTATACTGATCCTGGTGCTGATTATTACCAAAAGCAATATCGACAACGAATGGTTAACAATCTCAAGAAAAAGGCACTTTCCTTGGGTTTTGAATTAGTGGCTCAACCCCAGTAACAAATGGTGTTTCTCGAGAGTTGGTAGTCTATTAGTCATTGATCCCAATTTTAACCGCAGGATTCCCCGCCACAACCCAGCCATCTGCAACAGATTTTGTCACCACTGCACCCGCTCCAACAATCGCGTTTTGTCCAATGTGAATATCGGGAATCACCACTGCACCCGCTCCAATAAAAGCGGATGGGGCAACTCTTACATTGCCACAAAGCGTTACCCCAGGTGCAATAAAGGCGTGGGAGCCGATCATACAATCATGATCGATACTGGCTCTGGTATTGATAACGATATTCTCTTCTAGGGTCACTGCAGCCTGGATAACTACTCCAGCCATCACCTGACACCCCTCTCCCATTTTGATCGCGCTGCTAACAATTGCCGATGGATGTTTAAATGACTTAAATGTAAAGCCCCGTGTTTTCATAACAGTAAATATATTTCGTCGCTTGAATGTTTTAGGATTAGCACCCAAGCCATTCACTAAAAAGGTTTTTGCAATTGATACATTATCTAAATACTCATCTCCCCCTAAAATGGGGACTCCGAACACTAGACCCGAAATTTGAGCATTGGCATCGAGAATGCCTGTCACTCGGATACCGTTAGCAAGTAGTGTATCCAAAACAACTCGCCCGTGACCCCCAGCACCTAAAACATAGACTGCTTCAGACATCAAAGATTTCATCGAGAGCGTAATTTCTGGTTGCCATTTGCCCAAGTGTTTGCCAATATTTAAAGGGAGAAACTCCTGTTCCAGGTCGTTTACAAGTCAAGTTTTCTTCTGTAAATACCTCGCCTTTCCCGATCGCCTTTGCTGCTACCAGACTCTTACGAGCTACATCCCTGTTTTTACACTCCGAGACAGTGGGGCGTTTAATGCCATCTCCTAACGCCTGTTCCACCTCTCGAATTTGCCGCACCAGTTGCCGCAGTTCCTCTGGTTCCAGGGATGCCTGATGGTCCGGACCAGGGAGAGAGCGATCACAGGTAAAATGCTTCTCAATAATTTTAGCTCCCCGTGCGACGGCGGCTAGGGAAATATGAATCCCCTGGGTGTGGTCAGAGTAGCCCACGGGTAAACCAAAAGCTGACGCTAGAGTATCCATTGCGCGTAAATTCACTTCATTAAAGGGTGCAGGGTATTCGGTGGTGCAGTGTAGCAGGGTGACGCGATCGCGCAACTGTTGTTGACCCTGTTCTGAAGCAAAGGCTCGTTCAAAGTCTCCTCGTTGGGGCGTTTTGTCTTCGGGAGTTGTAAATCCAAAGGCTAAAACACCCAAGGCTGCTTCTACTTCGGCTAATGTACTCATGCCTGTAGAGAGAATAATTTGTTGTGCACAACGAGCGATCGCTAACAAAAAGGGGGCGTTGGTAATCTCCCCTGACGGAATTTTAATCGTTTCTAAGCCAAAATGCTGTGTTAGTAGGTTCAAGCTCGGAACATCAAAGGGGGTCGAGAGAAATGTAATGTCCCGTGTCTGAGCATGATGAATCAAAGCCTCGTGATCGGATACGCTCAATTCCAATTTACGGATCATTCCCAACTGACTTTCTGTTCGATCTGTGGTTTGTGTTTGATACTCAGCTTTTGGTGCATGACGACTCACCACTCGATCTGCTTGAAAAGTTTGGAATTTGATCGCATCTGCCCCCGCATCTGCTGCAATATCAATTAGTTGTTTGGCGAGATTGCGATCGCCATTATGATTCACACCTGCTTCGGCGATGATAAACGTGGGCATTTTAGAAACCATGCTCAATGTCAAAGAAGGATTTTTTAGTTTGGAGGGTCACAGTTTTAAGCGTTTCTTTAATTTGCTGACTCACATTTCCCGATCCATACCACGATTCTACTGAGGGTAGCATGGCTTTAAACTCATCGGATAGGGCTTGGTGTAGTGCGGCGATGATATCTCCACTGTGTTCTGGTGCATCAATCACCGATGTAGCTTTGAGCCGACCCTTTTGGCGATCGCCAATATTGACTGTTGCCTTTTTCAAGGCGGGAGCCTCGGTTAGACCACTAGAGGAGTTCCCCACAATCACATCCGCTTGGCGCATCAGGCTTAAATAGCGTTGCTGACCCAGTGAAACAAATGCTTTCGCTCGATCTTGGTTTGTGTTCACCCATTGATCGATTTGCTCAATCAAGACTCGACCCCCTGTATCCGCATTGGGATAAGTAAAAATCACTGTTGCTTGAGGAAAGCGATCGAGAGTAACTAACAACTCCTGCATTGCGATTGACGGAGATTGTTTGTCTAGGGTAACAGGATGATAAGTCACCAGAAAGAGAGGCGATCGCAGTTGTATCCCTAACGACTGCTCTAAAGTAGGGCGATCGAGCCAGTCCATATATTGAAGATGGTCTAATCCTGGCGATCCAATGTTAAAGACGCGATCGGGCGATTCTCCCAGTTGGATGACGCGCTTGCGGTAGGGTTCTGCTGCGACAAAATGCCAATGAGAGAGTTTCGTGATGGCATGACGAATACTTTCATCAAAAGCCCCTTCTGTTGTTTCTCCACCATGTAGATGAGCAATGGGAATTCGAGCAACCATAGCTGCTTGAGCGGCAGCCAGAATTTCAAAGCGATCGCCTAACACTACTAAAATATCGGGTTTCAATCGCTCCAAAGCATCTGCAAACCCAATCACGCCCAAGCCTATTGATTTGGCAATCCCCACAGGTGAATCAGACGACAAGAGCATTTCCACTTTGGCATCAATTCTGAAACCATCGGCTTCAATTTGCTGATAGGTGAGACCAAACTCTGGGGAGAGGTGCATTCCTGTGGCGATGATTTGTAATTGCAGGTCAGCATCATCAGCAATTTCTTTCATCAGCCAGTAGAGCAAACCATACTCAGCACGAGTTCCCGTCACAATAGAAATTTTGCGCTGTGCTGTCATCGTTCGCCCCCTGCGAGATTTGCACTACTCGGCACATTAATCAAACTCGCTTCTAATTGCTCTGCAACAGGTAAAGGAGCGCGGGGACAATCCGCATACATGGGCAACTTATGGAGTAATGTCCAAGTGGGACGACATTGATAACCTGCATCGTTGGCAACAGTTAAGAGGCGATCGCGCACTTCAAAACGGGGCTGCTCTAACCGAACCGTATTCAGCCAATAATTACTCTGGCAGTTTTTCGGTTCACTCACAAACCCGATCCCGTCAATATCCCTAAACACTTCCTGATATCGCTTTGCTAATAACCGTTTGCGGTGCAAAAAATTAGGCAACCGCTCCATCTGAGCGCACCCCAACGCCGCATTTAGATTGGGCAAACGATAATTCCATGCGAGCTGATCGTGAAAAAACTCCCAACGGTGAGGCTGTTTCGCAGTGCTTGTAAGATGCTTGGCTTGTCGAGCTAATTCCGCATCATTGGTTAAAATCGCTCCCCCTCCCCCTGTGGTAATGACCTTATTGCCATTAAAGCTCAAAATACCCAACCGCCCAAACGTCCCTGTATGCTGACCCTGATAGGTACTCCCCAAAGATTCTGCCGCATCTTCCACAACAGGCAAATAATAAAGATTAGCCACATCTACCAGGGATGCCAGATCCACTGGATGACCATAGGGGTGCATGGGCACAATCGCCGCAATCCGCCGTCCTGTAAAGCGATTGGTTAATCCCCCTGTGTTCCACTCGCCACAGTGCTTGAGATAGTCACTCACAGCTTGGGTATCTATCCCCAAGGTTTCCAACTCACTATCTATAAAATGGGGAATGGCGCCACAGTGAGCCACAGCATTGGCCGTCGCCACAAAAGATAAAGCAGGAATTAAAACCTCATCTCCTGGTCGCACCCCTGCCAACAGCAAAGCTATATGAAGCGCAGCGGTTCCATTGACCACCGCCACCGCATACTTTGCCCCCGTATATTCCGCCAACATGGCTTCAAAGCGATCGACATACTTGCCGACGGATGAAACAAAGGTAGAATCTAGGCAATCTTTAACCCGTTCCCACTCATTACCCATAAATTCAGGTTCGTGGAGTGGAATAAAGGGATTAGGCTCCCCCAATACAGTTTTCAGCCCTTGTAAAAAATTCTGCTCCAGTTTGTCCACTCCTCAACTCCCAATTAAATGTTGTAGCGATCGCTTTTGTAAGCTGCCAAGTTCGCTGGATTCATAAACCATTCTGCCGTTTCTGCCAAACCCCGCTTAAAGCCTTCACGACCTCCATAAGCAGGTTGCCAATCTAACAGCCGCTTTGCCTTACTATTATCTGCCCAAAGGCGATTCACTTCGGACTTTTCTGGACGCAAACGCAATTCATCCGTCACAATCTCAATTTCAGTATTCATTGCCTCAGCAATTAAATGAGCTGTCTCCCCTATGGATATTTCAAAATTACTCCCAAAATTTATGACCTCACCCACACCTCCATCTGAATTCAACGTCGCAATAAAACCTGCTACCGTATCCTTCACATAATTAAAATCTCGCGTTGGTGACACTGCTCCCAATTTAATTTGTCGTTGCCCATTGGCAATCTGAGTAATAATCGTGGGAATCACCGCACGGGCTGATTGACGAGGGCCATAGGTGTTAAAGGGTCGAGCAATAACTACGGGTAAACCAAAAGAAGCATAAAAAGAATAGGCCAACTGATCCGCCGCAATCTTAGTGGCTGAATAGGGCGACTGTCCTTGTAAAGGGTGATCTTCAGTAATCGGGACAAATTTTGCTGTGCCATACACTTCACTCGTCGAGGTATGAACAACTCGACGCACCCCTAACTCCCGTGCAGCTTGTAATATATTCAGCGTTCCCTTAACATTGGTATCCACATAAGTATCTGGCGAGTGGTAGGAGTAAGGAATCGCGATGAGTGCAGCTAAATGTAATACTGCATCACACCCTTTCATTGCCTCCTTAACGCCATGAGGATCGCGGATGTCACCCGCAAAAACATCCAAGTTATCAAGGATTTCTTTGGGGGCGCGATCAAGCCACCCCCAAGAATTGAAGGAATTATAAAGTACAAAAGCACGAACATTGTAGCCTACATGAACCAGATCCTCGGTTAGATGGGAACCAATGAACCCATCAGAACCCGTAACCAGCAGCTTTTTCAAAATCAATACCTATCCTTATATCCTTAATTTTCATTATTAATAGTTAATTAACTAGCTTTATGTCAAACGACACATTCTTCGACTCCCATTTTTATAGGACTAATCCTGCCGCATCATTGGTGTCGAACGATTTATCGGGAACAGCCGCTAAAAAAAATATCAATGCTGGCCCAATCAAAAAAATCATACAAGACGAAAAATCAAGACAACATAATATATAACTCATTAATAATTGTCGAGCAAAAATTTTGAACCAACTTTTCCACATGCAGACTCTAATCGAGAAGCATATCTGTATTTCAAGATAGTATCAGATAGGTGATCAGCGTGAACTTTGTCTCTCAGAATCTCTTTTCCCCTTAACTGTCGAAGTCTGTTAAACTCTACTTGTAAAGAAGTATGACTAAGATTGTCCTCCAAGAACTCTTCAACAACTTCCCTCAGCTCCTCGGAAGTATTCTCGATGAAATCATAGTTATCTTGCAAACTTAAAGGATTGGTATTTGTTGCTTCATAGGGGTCCATCAGCCATTCGCGCACAGTTAGCATTTTCTTCTTAGGCTTTGAATAAACATGCTTAAAAATTCCTACATCACTCTTTTTGAAAAGATGATAGCCAAATAACCAGTTATACATGTTGGTTAAGATGATCGGCCTTTGAAATAGTACGGCTAAATCAAGAATTCCTGACTGCATACCAACATAAGCATCGCATTCACTTACCAAGTAAAGATCCATCAGTGGGCTTTTGAATTCAGTCAAGGCATAGTCAATAATCCGTTCCTTTTTGGGTAAGGGCTTCATTGTCTTGTCACCCATTCTAACTACCCAGATTCCCTTATCAGTGATCGTTTTAATTGCATCAATATAATTGTCGATAGAAGCCACCCTTGGCTTTGCAATTTTTTGATCCTCGTTCCAGTATCCAGATTCCCTAACATGTAAACAGAAAAAACGAGAATCCTTCGGAAGACCAAGCAAAATCCTTTGTTCTTCAGCTAGCTGTTTTCTTTCATCAGGTAGCTTGACTTTTGGAGAATGCCTGAACTGATGAGGCCAATCATAATCTTTAACGATGTCTTCGGAAAATTTGATATTTATTTTGGGCTGCCATAGAGTCCATTCACCCGCCATCGGTTCGCCAAATTTATGGACATTACGTAAAAAAACAAAGCTTTCAGCCAAGCCAAGCTGAGAAACAATTTTGAAGACAACTCGAGGTAGGAGATTAAACGCACGCAACAGACCGAAATAAGCTGTGATAGCTAATCCTCCTAATTTTGCCTGAATGGATGATTGCGGAAATGCAATCAAATCAGATTCGATCTCAAATATCTCTCTAGATAGAAGAGGTAGTCTCAAAGGCCATGGGAGTTGATAAGGCACAAAAATAGCTAACTTCTTATTTTCTCTTTTCGCTTTCAACAAGCCAAAATATATTTGTTCAAAGGCATTACCAATCGCCCAGGAATGGGGGATTAGAATTACTGTTTTTGTCAAATTGCCGAAGCCTGCGACGATATATTCAATTAAGTGCCCAAACAAAATTAATTACCTAACTCTATTCTCTGTAACTATCATAGCATGGGGTGTGTCGTTTGACAAAATGGGGAATTTATAATGTTTTTTCCCTCATTCATTTATTAACATATTTTTGGTCAAACTTATACCCTCCTGAACAGTAAAAATACCATTTGCTTTTTGATAAGCTTCTATTGACCCTATATCGATAAAGATACTGTGAGTTTCATAAGCATAAATTTTGTTCAAGAATAAAGGTAAAACCTCGCGACTAAAGTCAGAATATTTCTGTTTTTTATCCTTTATAAAGGCCAAAAACTCATTAGATAAAATACAAAATGCTCCACTTGCTAAATTACCAGGGGGATCGGCAACTTTTTCATGAAAGCCAACAACAATATTCTGAGAATTGAGTTCAACAATGCCACAGGTAGAAGGAGTGTCGGTGCGAAAAGTCATCAGGGTTAAGAGGCACTTCGGAGGTCGCTGGTGGTGGGCGTCTACAAAAGCCTGTAAGTCAGCCATGCAGTAGTTATCGGCATGGATGAGTAATCCGTCTTCCCCTTGAAAAAAATCCAGATTAGCCATGAGCGTCCCCGCTGTCCCTAGGAGGACTGGCTCATGAACCAGGGTAACCTGGTCTCGGTAAGGACTCGCAGCAATAAAGTCATTGACCTGATCGGCCAAATAGTGGGTATTAATCAGGAATGGACCAATTCCAGCCTGGGTAAGTCGTTCGAGCCAAATCTCCAGTAATGGCTGACCTTTGATAGGTACAAGGCATTTGGGAATAGTATTCGTCAATGGCCGGAGGCGGGTGCCGTATCCCCCTGCCAGTAAGAGCGTCTTCATTGGGTTAACTCCTGTATCAATTCATCTCTCTGGACGGGAGTGTTCCCGACTCGTCCCACTTGAATTGCGGCGGTCAGGGAACCGAGAACTGCGGCTTCCCAGATGGTGCCGCTACTGGCCAGGGTAAGGGCGCTGGCAATTAGTAGAGAATCCCCTGCACCTGCGACATCTTTGGGGGCGGAGTTGAGGGCTCCCAGCTGATCGGTCAGCCAGGTCTGGTCTATGTCATTGCCAGCATGAATGAGTAGTCCTTCTTCCCCCAACTTGAGCAGAATATTGTGAGCTTTCGCCTGTTGTCTCAACTTCTCAGCTAGCACCACTAGACCATCTTCGCGATTTCGGGTACTGATGCGGGCTTCTCGCTCGGTAGGGGTAATCAGATCCATGAATTGAAAGCGACTGATGTCCCCCACCTGAGAGGAAGATTGGCTATCGGCAGCCATCATTACCCCTTGCTCTTTGGCTAAGGCCGTGATCTGATTGACCAAGGGTTGGGGCAAACAACCATAGTTAAAATCGGAAAAGACCAGCAGGTCTGCGGTGGTCAATGCCGCTGCTAACTGGTCTAACAGTTGAGTTTGCAGTTTGGAGTTAATGGCCCTCTGGTGCAGATGGCTGACCCGCAGCATGGTTTTGCCTTTGCTGCGAAACCGCTGCTTGAGGGTAGTGGGACGACTGTCATCAATCAGCAGGTTAGCCTTCACTTGGACGGCATCTAAACCCTTCTGAGCAAACTCCTGGGCTGCATCGACCCCAGCCACTGAGACAAATTTTACCTGGGCCCCCAGACCGGCAGCATGAGCCGCTACAATACCCGCCCCGCCGACAAAGCGAGTGGAGTCGATGGGTGTGACAACAATGGTGGGATCTTCCTGGGACATTCCCAAAGGTTGGCAGGTGATGTACTCGTCAATGATCAGGTCTCCGACGACGCAGACTTTGAGATTGGAAAACTGCTGCACCACAGTGGCCAATCTGGATTGAGTAATACTATGACGGCCTAAAAAGTCGTGGGGTATTTGAATGGACTGTAGGTTGGTTTCGGTAAACTCTTTCCTTAGTAAACTTATGGAGGAGAAAGTAGTTTCCCCAGAGCTAAACAGCAGACGTCCGCCATATTGTTCTAAGACAGCCAGCTCAGGGTTAAAGCGGGTTTCGTGTTCTTTGCCTTTGACGACGATATCTGGGCGTAATCGATTAATGACTTCTGTGACGGGTTCATCTATGATAAAGGCTTTGTCAACCCAACTGTTGCTTTTGACCCCTTCGAGGCGTAGTTGTTCGGGGATATGGGCACCATTGGCAGCCAGGCGATCATTCTGCACCGCTACGATTAAGTAATCCCCACATTCCTTGGCGAACCGCAACAGTCGCAAATGACCAGGGTGAAGTACATTAAAATTGCCGGATACAAAAACAGTCCGGGCTGAAACTCTTTGATCTGTCATAGTAACTTGCTAAAGCTCAGTAGCTGCTAAGAGGGAACAGGGCATTGCCTGGTGGACTGACAAAACTCTCAAGGCTAGCAGCTGGAAGCCTTGCCTAGAGGAGCAAAGCCCAACATCGCCAGTTATCTGGGAAAAGAGTGGGCCTAAGCCGACTTAGCATATATAGCACAGATCAGTCGAAACTTCACAGGAGGCATAGATCAGGTCATGCAAAACCACTAGGCGAGAAATTCATCCCCTCGGAAGCGGAGAAAAGTGTCTCCTGCCCTGGCTTCGGGGTGAATCCAGCTGTGATACTTATCGAAGTCGGGATGAGCTTTAAGAATGTTCCAGAAGCGATGATGGCGCTTGAAATCAGCATCGGTCTCAACCCAGGTTCCTTGAAGCCGTTGCCATCGTTCCTGCACCGCTGACAGAATCTCACCCGGGGTCAAGTCGATAATCTTGATACCAGCTTGGGTGTAGTATTCGGTGTAGAAATAACCATGGTCTAGATGCTCTTGCCAAGTGAGGGGGATGCCTGATGCTTCCCATACTAAAGTCTTAGGAATATGCATGGCGTTACTCCAAGACCATAAATCGATAAGGGGTAAAAAGTTTACGAATAGAAGTGGTATTCGATAAATAGAACTTACCCAATCAGGCCCACTGCTAGTACTTATACACAGATTGCAATGGGCAAATAACCAGATATCTAAAAAATCATTCTTCTCTGGATGGAAAGCGTAGTCAATGATACGTGGATGACTACTGGGCATTGGTTTAGCCATAATTTTGCCCATGCGAAGCACCCATACGCCTTGCTCTGCTAACCACTCGGCGGCTGGCACATAGGTAGAGATATCAGAATTGCGATAGTTGTGGTAGTTCCAATCATAACCCTTATGTAGAGAATCCGTATTTAGGTAGGCACTGTCTCGTACATTTAGACAAATAAAAGGTTCTCCCTCTTGCCACCCCTGTCTGCGAAACCAAGTTTTAGCTTGCTTATCTTCTTCAGGCAAAAACGTCAGTCTGGTTGGGTTCTTCTCAAACCAGCCGTGTATATCACGGGAGTTTGTAGTGGTGGAGGGGCGATGGTGAATAGCTCCACCAGGTATTTTTTGATTCCATTCATCTAGACGGCGAAGCCAAGGATATACGGTAAAATTACGCCGCACCATCTTTGCCCAAAATTCATTGCAAGTAACGGAAGGCAACCAATATAAATCTAACGTTTTTTTTGAGGCGATTTGTCGCATTATCAACTGATGACTTACATCAGGGGCAAAGTGACCAATTCTTGAGCTGTTAAAGGTGCCTAAGCGGATTAAACGCCAGGGACGCAAGCAGCGGATAAGGAGGACACCGGGGATAGCCCAGGGAGCGTGGAGGAGTAATGATGCACCTCTAAAGAGGAGGGAAAGCAGAATATGTAGCTTTCTTCGGAAAACAGGCCAGCCACCATCGCGAATTTCATGGAGTTGTAAGTTCAGAGGCTTCATAAAATAAATTCTTCCGTTGACCAGTAGAGTAAGCTAACTCTTTAAGCCTGAGCCATACTAAAATAGCATCACGCGCACACGCACACTCTATTTGATCTTTTACTATCAATGATAGTAATGATTTATGGTTATCAGCTTGTGAAAAAAGCTCAGTGTTAAAATTTAGTTTGATATTTGTAGAGTTAATTAATGGCAAAACATTTTACAATAATCTTTTCCATATTGATATAATACTCGCTTTTCTCAAGACTACAGAAAGTTTACATGTAAAGGCTTAGATCCGTTCGCTGCTGTTATCCTCTCAATCCCCTTTACATGCTTATCCAATGCCACACTTACATAATGCTGAATAGGCAGCGTACCCATCATATTTTGGGCATCAAACGCCGGTGATGCCAAATAATTCATTGCTCGCCAGTAACGATCAGAGTTCCAGATATCAATGAATCGTTCCTCAGTGAAGTTGCCTATATGTAGCTTGGAATATCGAGCATTAAAAAACATCCCCGATGGTGCAACTAAACCACTACCACTGATTTGTAGTAAGAATGCTGGCCCATAAAAACGCTTGTAAGATGGCTTTCCTCCATCGCGGATTTTATCCCACTTCACAATAATTTTTGTTTGGTCGTTACTCATGGACTCTGCAAGAGTCAGCAGATCGTATAACTCTTCATACTTGCTGTAATCTACACCAAGGGTCTGATACTCATCATCAGAGCAATGCTTAATAACCCCATAATCGACTCCAAGGTCTAATGCCAGTTGTGCGAAGGGGATAATTTCATCCTTGAACTCTGGCATAAGCACCATTTGAATACCAAGAGTTACAGACAAATTGTTGCGCTTTTTGAGATCGACAGCGTACTTAATGTGACTCATCGCGCGATCAAACACTTCTGTATGCTCTGGACCCTTATACATAATGCTGGCGTAACTCTCAGGTTTTCCGGCTGCCACCGTAAAGCGTACCCAAATAAGATAGGGTAGTACCTGCTCAATTTTTTCCGGCTCCCACGCCCAGCCATTGGTAGCGTTGCCAACATCAATACCAACTTTTGCTGCATGTTGAATGAATGGTACATAGGCTGGAGATAAGGTGCTTTCACCATCAGAAATCAAAGAAACTCCCCGCACCCCAATCTCAGCGAAGTCATCCAATAAGTTCAACGCATGAGACTTTTTAATGGGAGCTCGCTCCTGGGGTTCCTGCATCATGGCATAGCAAAAAGAACACATAGCCCCGCATGACCGTGTAAGAGCCATATCAACACTTACGGGGGCGATCCGCTCCCCCTCTTCCCAAGCATTAACGCGATCAACATGATAAGATAACTTGTGCGAATCAAGAATTAACGCACCTTCTCGAGTTTCTACGGCAGCACTCATGATTTCACCTCAATTCCACGCAGATTACGTAAAGAGTTGCGATCGCCAATTGGTTCTAACCAAATAGTCAGAGCCGGATCTACCTCCTTCTTAAGATAATTTTCCATATCTAACAAAAAGGAACCACGCTGGTTTGCTGGCAATGGCTTGACAAGACTAATTATAACTTGCCCATCCGGTTTGCCAGATAATATTGAAACAAAATCAATCCATTTCTCGTTTTCGGTTACTTTACTTAAGGACTCTGTAATCAGAGAAACTCGTTCTGTTTCTGATAACTTTGTCCACATTTCACCAGGAGATGGTGTATCGTACTCAGGATACCGGAGACTAACCATAACTTTTCTTGAATTTCTCCTTATTTATTTAGAAAGGTCCAGTAAACCAATCGCCAGGAATGTCGTGAGGTTCAGGTTCTTTAGGTGCATCTTGACAAATTGTATCATTCAAACCCAACATAGCGCAAACCCGACAAATAATATCATGGGCACGGATGTAGAAGCCTTTGGTAAGACTAAATCCAGCAGGCTCTGGTACATCTGGCATGGCTAACCGAGATGGGGGAATTTTAAGGCTCTCAAAGATATCCATCGCTATACGAGCAACAATTTCACCTGCAACTGAACCAGTTGTTACTCCAGTGTCAAGGACTAAAACTCTCCCTGTCTTCGAGACTGAGTTGTAAAGTGTATCCCAATCAAGGGGCTTCAGCGTCCGCAGATCAATCACTTCACAGGAAACGCCATGTTGACTTAAATAATTGGCAGCATATATCGCTTCTAAAGTCAGATATGACATGGAAATAATTGTCACATCACTTCCGGTATGTACAGTGTTAGCTTTTCCAATTGGAATTCTAAAATCTCCTTGAGGAACATTGCCAATACTGTTGTGTAGCCAGCGATGCTCCAAAAACACAACAGGATTAGGATCGAAGATAGAAGCTAGAAGTAAACCCTTGGCATCACTAGGTGTAGATGGCATAACAACTTTTAATCCAGGAACATGAGCAAACCAAGCCTGTAAATTTTGAGAGTGAGTTGGTCCTTGTCCCCATCCACGTCCAATAATAAGCCTGATCGTAATTGGTACAGATTGATTAAATGTGTAATGCCACTTCGCGGCAGAATTAACAAGTTGGTCAAGAGCCAACAGGAAAAAATCTAGCCTTTGATGTGTCATTACTGACTTGATGCCATTCAAAGATGCACCAACAGCTACACCTGTCATCGCATTTTCAGAAGTTGGCATATCAAAGACTCGTTCTTTACCAAATTTCTGCTCCAAACCCAAAGTTGTTCCAAAAATGCCTTTTGGATCTGTACTTCCTAATCCGTAACAAATCACGCTAGGATCATTTTCCATCGCTACTACCAGCGCATCTTTGATTGCATTAGCAAAGGTTGTCTGATTTTGCATGATGATTATTATTTATATAGCATAAACCCCGTAATAAGCTTCTTTGGTATCTGGAAAAGTATCTTGCCTAACTAAGTTGAATACTTTCTCGATTTCCCGATCTACTTCTGTCCGAATTAGTTGTATTTGTTCAAAAAAATATTTATCCCCCTGCATGGCCTTTTCAAGATACTTGATTGGGTCTTTTTCTTTCCATTTTTCAAATTCTTCTAAAGATCGATAACCTAAATCATTATCATAATTTGGTCCACAGTGTTCGAGAATTCGATACGTGTAAAACTCTAAAAGAAATGGGCCTTTTCCATTTCTTAATGCTATCACTGATTCATCAATAATTTCAAAAGCTTCAATAACATTATTTCCATCTCCTGTTGCTGTATTCAAGCCGATCGCTTCAGCTAATTTAGAGATAGATCGATCTTTTGGTTGGCGAACCGATAACGGACTATATACAGAATAGAGATTATTTTCACAAATAAATAGAGTGGGTAAATTACGGACTGCTGCAAAGTTAGCCGACTCATAAAATACCCCTTCTTCAATCGCACCATCTCCCACAAACACTATACTAATTTGGTCTGTCCCTTTAAGTTGAGCAGATAAAGCTAATCCAACTCCGATCGGAATACTGTTACCAACAATAGCGGTTGTTCCCATAAACCCAACCGATGGATCAACTAGGTGCATAGACCCTCCTCTTGCTTTTGAGCAACCTGTTGATTTTCCATGAAGTTCAGCAATCATGGCTCTCAGGTCTCCCCCTTTGGCTAGGTAATGGGCATGTCCTCTATGGGTACTAACCGCAAAATCAGTGGGATTTACACATTCAGATAAAGCAGCCGGAACAGCTTCTTGACCTATCGATAAATGAGTTGGACAGCGCATTTTTCCCGCAGGATATTCGGCGGCAATTCGTTCCTCCACGGAACGAATCCGATACATTTTTTTCCAAAGTTTAACTTTTCGATCTCGATCCATAATTTTGCTAATTTTTCTTAGGTTAAGAGGATGATTTTAAAACTGTGTTAATTTTATTACATATTTCCAAAATATCTTGGCGTTCAAGATATTGATTGATTGGCAAAGTTATAATTGTCTGTGCTTGTTGTTCTGTTCTCGGAAAATCTCCATTTTTATAGCCTAAATATTCAGCGGCTGGTTGTAAGTGAATCGGAACTGGGTAATGGATAGAAGTGTCTATTCCCTGAGATGCTAAATAATCTTTGAGTTTATCCCGCCGAGCGACTTGAATTACAAAAGTATGATAAGTATTGAATTCATCTGGAAGCTCATCCGGAATGAATACCTGGGAACGGTTCAGATGTTCTCGATAAATTTTTGCATTGTTTCTGCGCTTCTCAATCACATTGTCTAGTTCAGTTAGACGATAATTCAGTATCGCAGCTTGCAAAACATCCATCCTGGAAACATAGCCAAAACGCTCTACTGTGTTGCGATCGACTAGGCCATGATTTCTCATTAGCTTTACTTGACGAGCAATAGTATTATCATCAGTCACGAGAAAACCAGCATCGCCACAAGCATTCAGATTTTTTAATGGATGAGCAGAGAAGCAACCGATTTTCCCCCATTTACCACTAGGAATATCTTGATATTTAGAACCAATTGATTGGGCGGCATCTTCAATGATAGGAATATTATATTTATCTGCTATCTCTACAATTGCGTCCATTCTTGCTAGTCTTCCCGTGAGATGAACGGGCATAATTGCTTTGGTTCTTGGGGTGATAGCCCGTTCAATTTGAGTCGGATCGATATTTTGATCGGGAAGTACATCAACAAATACTGGTTTTGCCCGTAAGTGCGCGATCGCCCCAGTTGAAGCAATAAAAGAATTAGGAGGGGTAATCACTTCATCGCCAGCAACAACTCCCAAGGCAACCAAACCACAAACCAACGCATCTGTCCCACTATTCAGGGCAACACAATGCTTAGTTTGGCAAAGTTTTGCTGCACGCTGTTCAAACTCTTCAACAATACTGCCCCCAATATACTGTCCTGAACCCAGAACTTTCTCTACGATAGGAAGCAGTTGTTCTCGCTCTGCTTCCCACTGCGCTGCCAGGTTCACATAAGGTATGCGTCTCATGTTTTTTTGTTTCATTTAACTAACTTTTGTAAAACCTGTTGACTGTTTCAATCACATAATCTATTTCCTCCCTGGATAAATGCTGGTCACATGGGAAGCTAATAATGGTGCGGGCATGACGATCTGTAACTGGAAAATCTCCTTCTTTGTGATCGAGATGTTTAAGAGCCCGTTGGCGATAAATAGGCACGGGATAATGGATTTTTGCTTCAATCCCATTTTGGATACAGTAATCAAGCAACTTATCTCGATTTTCAGCAAAAACAATATACAAGTGATAAACAATCCTAAAATCCGATAGGCGTGGTGGTATCTTAATTTGAGCAATAGTCCCTAACCCTTCATCATAGTAACGGGCATTCTCGATTCGTTTTAAAGCAATTTGTTCAGTCTGCGGAATCAGCCAATTGCCAACAACAGCCTGTATTGTATCTAATCTAGAGTTATAGCCCAATATATCGACCCTGTCGCGATCGACTAAACCATGATTCCTCAGTAAACGTAGTTGTTGGGCTATATCATCAGAGTCAGTTACAATAACCCCACCATCAGACCAAACATTAAGGTTTTTCAAGGGATGTAAGGAAAAAGCCCCTGTTACTCCCCAAGTCCCAGCATTTTTTTGCTCGATCGCACCCAAAATAGATTGACAAGCATCTTCGACAATAGGAAGACTATATTTTTGAGCTAAAGGAATCAGCTTCCGCATATCGGTCATGTATCCCGTAAAATGTACAGGAACAATCGCCTTGGTTCGTTCTGTAATTTTAGCTTCAACTTGAGATACATCCATGCAGAATGTATCATCACAATCAACAAATACTGGTTTTGCACCAAGTTCGGCGATCGCCCCGACAGTCGCCACAAAAGTGTTAGCTGTTGTTATCACCTCATCCCCAAAGCCAACTCCTAGGGCTTTCAAGGATAATTTAATTGCATCTGTGCCTGAATTAACCCCGATCGCGTACTTTGTACCAATCAATTTAGCGAATTTTTCTTCAAACTCTTGGAGAGGCTTGCCAAGAGTAAAATCACCTGTAGGGACAAATTGTTTTAAATTTTCCCAGAGATCGTCGCAGTCAGAAAACTGTTGCTTGAGATAAGAGTAACGAACGTGCATTTTTTTTACTTGAGTTCAATAGATTGCATGCGTTTAATATTAAAATATCGCTCATCCGTGAGGGAATTGGGTAGTAAACCCGACTCAAACGCCTGCTTCATATCCTCAACTGCCTCACGGATAGTATGTTGAGGGACAAACCCCAGAATTTGAGCAATTTTTTTAGAGGAAATGTGGTAAGAGCGGTTATCATTTGTGGGTGTGGTATTTAGCTTCACATCTTCACCCATTACTTGCTTAACCGTTTGAGCTAATTTTAACACAGATTGATTCTCATAGCCAGCATTAAAAATTTCTCCTGCAATCTTTTCGGTCGGTGCCTTTAATAAAACCAAATAGCTCTCAACCATATCCTCAATATGGATATTAGGGCGTAGCTGTGCCCCTCCAAAAACACTAATTTCTCGTTTATGAAAAGCTAGATTAGAAAGGATATTCACCACCACATCTAACCGTTGGCGCGGTGAGTAACCACATACTGTTGCTGGACGAATCGTGACCGTAGTAAATTCTGGTGATTGATATTTAGCTAAAATTGTCTCACAATCGGCTTTGAATCTGGAGTAATCTGTCAATGGTTCTAGAGACATTTCTTCGTGTACATCAGGTTCTTCTTTGATGCCGTAAACTGATGATGAAGAAGCATAAATAAATCGGTTTACCCCAGCTTGCTTGCTGATTTCAACTAAAGGTTGAAAAGCATCTAAATTAATTGATTTACCCAAGTCTGGGTTTAGTTCAAAACTGGGATCATTAGAAATACAGGCAAGATGAATTACAGCATCATGGCCGGGTATTGTCTCTTGCAAAAGACTTCGATCGCGAATATCTCCCTTAATTGTTTGAAGGTGAGGATGCGAGGGTAACACGTCCTCCCCATAAATCATCAAATCTAAAACCGTAACTCGATAACCTTCTTCTAGCAAACGCGGGACTAACCTAGAACCAACATATCCAGCCCCACCAGTAATATAGATTTGTTTGATATCTTCTGTCATTGCTTAAACCTCCTAAATTTTCCACTACTCTAAGATAAGTATTTAAACCAATCTTTAGTTGCTGTAGCAATATTTTCTGGTGTCCAAACGGGAGCATTTCGCCAATAGTCAATATTCTCTAAAATTTTCGCCACTCCCTTTTCAATAGAAATTTCAGGCGACCATCCTAAATCTTTGCCAATTTTTTGAATATCAGCAAAGGTACAGTCTGGTTCTCCTGGGCGTTTGGGAATATAAGTTTTTTCCCCACCCAGAAGCTCAACTAAACGGTTTACGGAAACAGTTCGTCCACTACCCACATTATAAATTTCACCGACCCGATCGCTCTTAGCTGCCGCTACCATGGCTTCCGCCACATCGCTCACATAGGTAAAATCTCTAGTTTGCTCACCATCTCCCACAATTGTCAAGGGTTTATTGCTTAATTTTTGAGCCAAAAATACACCAAATACTGCTCCATAGGTGCCCGAAGTGCGGGAGCGAGTCCCATAAACATTAAAGAAGCGTAAAGACAGAGCCGGAAGTTTATACACTTGAACCCAGTGCATCACTAATTCTTCCCCTAATCGCTTGGTTAAAGCATAGGGATATTGGGGGCGAATTGGGGCTGTTTCTGGTGTAGGATAGATATCAGGAATACCATAACAGGAAGAAGAAGCAGCGTAGATAAACCGCTTCACTCCAGAAGCAACACAGGCTTGCAAAACATTAAATGTTCCATCAACATTAGCCCTAAAATAAGCTTCTGGCTTTTGAATACTAGGAACAATATCTGCTAGGGCAGCTAAGTGAAAAAACCAATCAATATCTTTAAATTGTTCAATCCAAAAACCGGGAGTAGAAAGATCGCATTCGACTAACTCAACTTGACCCTTGACATGATCCAAATTTTCAGGCCGACCTGTACTAAAATTATCTAGCACAATAATTTCATGATTGAGATTTAGGAGAGCATCAACAACGTGACTCCCAATAAACCCTGCTCCTCCTGTCACAAGCGATCGCATCCTCTTCTCCCTCTTTACTGAACAGTCATTGGCTTATATTATTATTTCGCCGTTTCTTCACATAACCACTGCATACAGATGTGACCCACAATTAACTGTAAGTCTTCAGCAATTTGCATATCATCCACTGGAAAATGAAGTGGCACTTGAGCCAACTCTTTACAGAGTCCTCCCGAATAACCTAAAATCGCAAAGGTTTTCATGCCAATTTCATTACCCACGTTCAAAGCTTGCACAATATTTGGTGAATTGCCACTTCCAGATAAAGCAATCAATATATCACCCGGACTGGCTTTTACTCTTAGCTGTTGAGCATAAATTTCATCATAGCCTAAATCATTCGCCAAACAACTCAAAACCGCCGGATTGGCGCTTAATGCTTCTACAGGGATTCCTCCACCCACTTTCATTCCTGCCCCATAAATCAAGTCATTCGCCAAATGAATAGCATTTCCCGCACTCCCCCCATTTCCACATAGATAGACAGTCTTTTTGGTCTTCCATGCTGACAATAAAGCCAAAGCCAACTTAGGAATTAGGTTCATTGCATCCAGTTCTAAGGCTTGCTGTAATTTCCTAGCATAGCTTCGGACATGACTTTCCATTGTTCCAGTGTTCGATAGTTCACTTAAATATAAATAGTTATCCATACTGTTGCTATTTATTGATTGTCAACTGAGTTAGGGCACAGCTTCAGATAAAGCTGAACCTGTGATAGGGTTGCCACAATAGCTGTGGGAACAACTGCAAAATTGGGCAAGGGTTCTTGTGCATAGAGGAGATTACATCCCACTCCCGCTGCCTGACCTGCCTCAATGTCCCGTGGGCGATCTCCTACCAGTACAGAACAGCTCATATCTAAGTCAAAATCTTCAGCTGCAGCTAAAATCATCCCTGGCTTAGGTTTGCGCCAGCTCGACTCGCGCCGGTACTGCCCCACCCCCGCCGTGGGATGGTAAGGACAAAAATAAACCTGTGCGATTGGGCAGCCCTGGTCTCGAAACACTGCCCCCATCCAATCCATCAGACGATGAAAAGCGGCTTCAGTGTAATACCCCCGGCCAATGCCCGACTGGTTGGTCACCACAAAGATTAAATAGCCGAGAGCGTGGGCATGGCGGCACAACTCAAAAATGCCGTTTACAAACTCAATTTGCTCAGGACGAGAAACATACCCATAATCCAGATTAATTACCCCATCCCGGTCTATAAATAGTGCTCGATTACCTTCCATAGCTTTGGCTTTGTAAAGTTTAGGTAAAACCAGACTGGGCTTCAAATTCGGTCTATTTACATTTCCTTACATAGTTGGCTTGATTTCCGCCTACCTACTTACTTTAAAAATAGTTAGAATCAGTTCGTTATTGCAGGAAGCACCTGAGCCATCTGTTGAAAATCGCGATTGCGTTGACATAATTCATCATAAGTTCCCCAATCCACAATCTTTCCTTGATTCATAAAGTAAAGGCGATCGCAATTCTTCACCGTACTCAAGCGGTGAGCAATCATAATCAGCGTTTTCTCCCCACTCAGTTTTTCCACCGCTTGCATAACCTCAGCTTCAGTCTGATTATCCAAAGCTGCCGTTGCCTCATCCATCACCAATACCTGTGGATTATGATACAACGCCCTGGCAATGCCCACCCGTTGCCGCTGCCCTCCCGACAGCCTCACCCCGCGTTCACCCACCAACGTATCCAACCCTTGGGGTAAACTTTCTACTAACTCAGTCAACTGTGCTGATTGAACTGCAGACTCAATCCAATCTTCCTTAATCTCCTCTTCTGGAATCCCAAACGCAATATTATTTCTCAGAGTATCATCACACAAATAAATGCTTTGAGGAATATAACCAATCAAACGCTGCCAAGAGGATAAATCCTGATAAATATCATGACCATCGACTAAAACTTGCCCCTGAGTCGGAGCCAATAAACCCAAAATCACATCTACAATTGTCGTCTTGCCTGCCCCTGAAGCCCCCACAAACCCAACGGACTTTCCTTTGGGAATCATCAGAGAAACCCCCTTGAGAGAATTATCACTAGCTCCAGGATAACGATAGAAAACATTCCGTAACTCGATGGCGGTTTTCAGAACAGGCGTCTTGTCAGCTATTTTGCGGGAATTAGCTGATCTAGAATTCTCTAGAAGAGGTTTTAGTTCAATCAAGTCATGGTATATGACATGAAGCGAATGAGAACTAAAACGCATTAACGTCACTGAATTCAAAATCCGATTAATCGACGGCATCAATCGAAAAGTCGCTACCGCAAATAAAGAAAGTGTGGGGAGTATCGCACTTAAATTTCTGCCTTGCGCCAGAACTGACACGAGAATTAACATCAACCCGACGATGGCGATGGACTCAATAAAAAATCGGGGCAGTTGCCTAACAATATGAGAAAACTGTACGGCACGAGTAGAAGAAATATTATGGCTTTGATACTCATCAAGAAACAATTGCTCTCGTCCTAAAACCTTCGCTTCTTTCACCCCTCCCAAGCCTTGATTAATCGTCTGAATTAGCTGTCCATCGTGATATTGTCGAGCCTTGCCCCACTCACTTAACTTAAGGCGGATAATCCGATAAAAGCTAATCGTTGCCAGACTAATTCCTCCTGCGGCTGCGAGAGAAGTCAGAGGTTCTAGAACCAATAAAAGTAAACCTAGGCAAACAAGAATTGTCATTTCCGTGACAACCAATAATCCAGGAATTAAAACACTATTAAAAAAAACAGGAGTTTCAGATGTTAAATTAAGAATTAGTTCTGCGGTGTTGCGCTGTAAGTGAAAGTAATAAGGACTGTAGATATAGGATCGAAAAAGTCGAGAACACAATTCAACTTGCTTATCATAAATAAAGCGGCACTGTAAATAGTTGAGTCCTGTCAAATACGCATTTTTAATTAAAAAAATCCCAATAAACCCCAAGCCAGCCCAGATTAAAAACTGACGGGGTGCTGGTTCGCCAACCGCTTGATAAACCCATCCCAGAATTCCCTCTTGTTGAACCAGTTGAGGATTTTCTAGGAGGTAGATAAAGGGAAGAACTAAGCCAACTCCCAAAGTCTCAAAGCCAGCACCAATCAGAATCAGGAGAAAAAGCCCTGCGATTTGCCACCTTTCTCTAGTTGTGAATAAATACAGTAACTTCTGGAAAAATTTCATCAATTAATCTGACTCTTGGTTATCTGCTTAAGACTATCACAGCAAGAACAAGTGGCTCAATGACGTCAATTTACCTTGTCTCCTAGAAATAATGCTTTCAAAACTGGCTCTCCTGGATCTGTGGTAGGGGGCCGCCCATTTTTAACGAAAAGACAAGGGTTTCGGGGCTCATGCCCCAATTATTTGGTATCGTCTGTAACTTTTCCACCGCTTCTAAAAACTTAGGTTATGGAAAGTGATATTTAGATTAGCAAATATTATCCAAAATCACAAGCAACTGCTAAAAGCCCTAGATCCAGGAGAGCCTCAAAACTTTAATCATTAAATCTATATTTCTGCATTCCATCTCAGGCCAAATCGGCAAGCTCAACCAGATACAGCAACTTCACCCGCAAAATTGCAGCTTGCAACGTATCCAGGCGTGAATAGTATCCCAAAACCTCATTGTGATACTTCTTTTTCGCCCCATGCACTCGCAACATTCTGGCAACTTCCGCCACTTGGTCATCATTGGTAACAACCATACAGCCATCCCCATAAGCTCCCAAATTTTTGGAAGGAAAAAAGGAATAGGCACCTACATCCCCGATCGCCCCCGTAAATTTCCCTCGCAGTGCCTCCTGCGTGCTTTCCTGACAATGACTATTACAAAAAGAACAAGTTCCCCAATACTTTGCCCCAAAAGATTGAGCGCAGTCTTCAATCACCTTCAAACCATGCTCCTGAGCAATCTCCATAATTTGCGCCATTGCTGCGGGCTGCCCATAGAGGTGAACGGGCATAATTGCCTTAGTACGAGGTGTTATTCTCCCTTTAATCGCCTCTGGGTCTATGTTGTAACTTTTGGGATCAATGTCGGCAAATACTGGCTTTGCTCCCACATTACTAATAGATTCAGCAGTGGCAAAAAAAGAAAAGGGACTGGTAATCACCTCATCCCCTTCCCCAATACCTAGCGCCCTCAGACCAATTACCAGGGCGTCGGTGCCAGAATTGACCCCAATGGCGTGTTTCGCCCCCAGGTACGCCGCCACCTCCTGCTCAAACAGCTTTACATCCGGTCCCATAATGAACTGACCAGATTCCAGGACGCGGGCGATCGCCTCCTGAATTTCTTCTTTGAGAGCCTTATATTGAGGTTTTAAGTCTAGAACCGGGATTTTAATCTGACTCATTTTGCCTGTTTCTACAAAAACTCCCCAAAAACTACCACAGTCTCTCGGACTCTGCCAAGATTGATTCACCTTTTAACCTGTAAATAATTGTACAGCAACTGTAATTTACTGGTAAGGCATCGGTGACACCCCCCGAATCTTTATCCGTATGTCTATAGCTTTACGACTCACTTTGGTTTAACTTAGATTTAAAAAGGGCTTCGACTTCCTCATAAGGCATATCGTAGGGATAGGGATAAACCTTAGTATTAGGATTGCGGCGGTTAATGAATAATTCTCTGATAGCTTCATCATCAGTTGGATGAGCCAAGATATATTTTTTCAATTCCTTGCGGGTCATTTGTTTAAAATCAGGTTTCGTCATCTTGGTAAAACTCCCAGTTCCCGTTTTCATAAATGGTGATTTCTAAGCTTTCCTCTCTCCCAGCAACTAAGAAGATATATTTGTGGAGAGTATCGTATCTGAACAACCAAATTGGTTGCAATAGATTAGAAAGTAGTTGACACACAAATATGACAGTATCTTTTTGCTTGTCAGTAGGCAATGACTTACCGTTTCCTTTTTCAGACTAAGTTGGCTGACTAATGTGACGTACCCACACTTGCCCGTTAGGGAAGTGTGGGCTTCTGGCATTCACTCAGAACTACCAAAATTTCCTTCAGGGTACTGTCGGTTTCCGTAGCTTTTATAACCAGATTCTCCTTACGGCGATTTATCGTCGGGAAAACGCCCAACACGACCCTTTTTATATTGATTGCCGCGTTGATATCTCTATCAATTATCAGCAATAATTCCCGATCAAACCATTCCCTAATACTGCAATCGGTAAACACAAACTCATCCCTGTAACAAAGTAGTTGGGATGTGTAATCTGGTTTGACCTTAACAACCCTAGCCCCAGCTTTCCAGGCTTTGTCTTCTAGGATTGTCAAGAATTGACCGAAGGCAGCATCGAGCCAGGATTTGTTCAATCCGGACTTGGCACTTTGTCCATTGGGTAGATATTTTCCATTTTCATCTTGTTTGCTTTTATTTCTTTTAGTTAAGGACTTTAAATCTAAGTCTTCTACAAAGAAAACTTTCTTTCCCGTAGCAATCAGTGCTTTGGCAGTGTTGTAGGCATGATCTTTCCTAGCCCTGGCGATGCGCTGATGTTCCCTGGCTTCTCGCTTGGCTAGGAGTCGCCTCCCCTTGTCACCGCGTTTTCTAGCTGACTTGCGCCGAGATACTTTTGCTAATCTGCTCTGTGACTTGCGAAATGATTTTAACGATGGTAATTTAGTCCCTTCTGAAGTAGCTAAATAGTCATCCTCATGCAAAACCGCATCTAACCCTATTGAGTTTTCCCAAGTTGGGGTTACGTCATCAGGATTAAAAACTGGTACCGTTGGGTCTTCTAAACAGAGAGTTGCGTACCAACCATCAGCTTTTTTAGTTAATAATACATTTTTGAGGGTAAAGCTTTCTGGTAAAGGACGGTGCCGGCGGATTTTTAGCCAACCCTTGAGCTTAGATATACAGATAAAGAACCAATCTTTTTCAATTCGTTCAATATCTACTGCTTGTCCTTCAATCTTGAGAGTCCGATAACTTTTTTCATTTTTGAAGCGAGGCTTACCACTTCGTTTTCCCTTTGCATCACCCTGTATATAGCGTTTGAAGGCCCTATCAGCCCTTTGAGTTACATCCTGCAAAGTCTGTGAGGGTAAACCGAAGAAATCCAGTAGTTCACCAGAATGTCCTACTTTGATTAAATCTTTCTTTTTAATCGGTAAGAGTTTTTTCTGAGAGTAAAAATCGGGATTATCTCTAGGCGCTAGTGGTGGGAGACTGCACGTTAACGGACAATAGGGAGCCTCAACTGATAAAGTGGGTTGCTTCCGCTTTTTCGGTTTTCCCGACTCTTTGTCCTTTTCTAGAGCCTTGTATAGCTTGAAATTTTCTTGATAGTCACTTTGCCAGATACCTACAGGTAGGGTTTCGTTCCTGGATTGTTCCCACCACTGAAAGCGGTCGCCCAACTGCCAGTTGTACCAATACTGTGCTACACGCCGCCAGGAGTTAAGTTCTAACTTCTGAGCGGTGTCTGGGTATGCTCGATACTGGTAGTTAAGTATCATTCTGTGCTAAATAATTGTCTCTGTTTCTCAGAAAAGCGCGATCTCGAAGAGATCCGCTTCGCGGTGCGCAGAAGTCCCAACGACTATTACAGGGTGTGAACTCGAAACAGGTGATCGCTCTGCACCCCTACGATTAAGTAATCCTCAAATTCTTTGGCAAACCGCAACATTCGCAAATGACCAGGGTGGAGTACGTTAAAATTGCCGGATACAAAAACAGTCCGGGTGGAAATTGTGTCTGTCATTATCACTTATTCAGAGTCAAGACCTTGAACCCATCGGCGCACCGCCTTAGCCCAACTGGTTTCCCCCATAGACTGAGCCCTCTGCAACCAGTAGTCAATATCCTCCGGTTTCAAACTAGGCAGAGTCAGGGATTGAGTTTGTTCGACATACTGTCCCTGAACTAGCTGCAACAGCTTCACCTGCTGACCATTCCATTGCCAAATCTCAGGCACCCCCAGGGCGGCATAGATGGGGAGTCGCGGTAAAGAAGGACTGCTGATATCAATTTCAATAGCCAAGTCTGGAGGTGGATCTACTGTCAAATCAATTTGCATCTTTCCCCGGATATGGGACTCGTTTTGGATGTAGTAGCATTCGTCTGCTTCAATGCTCTTGAGCAAGTCCTCTCGACTCCAGGTACAAGAACCTAGGCTGCAAATCTCGATTTCTAGCTCTTCGGTCGCGATTTCCCGCCCATCTCGATAACACTCATCCAATATTTCCAGCAGATAACCCCTAAGACTAGGACTATCTTCTAGTTCATCTTTGATTTGTTTGCGGAAATTAGCAATTTCTCCCTGCCAATGCCCGCGATTATTATTCTGTTCAGCCTGCCAATACTTCAACTTCAATAAATGCTCA
>JBFRWF010000107.1:0-6463 GCA_051439465.1 Xenococcaceae cyanobacterium
CTCCCAATCGGGGCGTGCCAATTCCTGCCATCTGTAGTAGGTGCTTTTCATCCATGGCTCTTAGATTACCATATTTCGTTCCCCACAGTTAATTTTCTTGGAGATCCTCATTGTACTATTCCCGATCGCCTGACTTACCCTACCCGAGAGCCTATTTCCCATCGCCCCCCTGAACGGTTACCCCAAATTTGCCAAGTCGTGCTACTGTCACTGATTGGTCCCTAGTCAACCAAACTGACCTGAGTTTGATGTAAGATTCCAAGTTTCAGTTATCAGTGAACAGTGACAACTGATCGCTGTTCACTGATAACTAATAACTGATTATAGTTGAGGCACAAATTGCTCTTTTTCCGGCACGTGGGTGTACTCAGCCACAATTTGGCGGAACTCCTCACCGCCAATGCTTTCTTTCTCAATCAAGAGATCCACCAAGCGGTCAATTACCTCGCGATTCTCCCGCATAATCTGCTTTGCTATGTTATGACCATGTTCTGCAATCGAGCGCACTTGGTCATCAATGCGAGCGGCAATTTCTTCAGAATAATCAGCCCGGGACATGAAACCGCCACCGAGAAATACTTCTGCGCTTTGACCTTCTAAAGATAAAGGTCCTAAATCACTCATTCCAAAGCGAGTCACCATTTGCCGTGCCATTTCGGTCACTTGTTGTAAATCGCCACCAGCCCCCGTGCTCACTTCATCGTAGCCGAAGATTTCTTCTTCTGCCGCTCGACCGCCCATAGCCCCAGCGATACGAGCCATTAACTGGGCTCTTGTAGTCAAGCCTTGCTCTTCATTGGGAGTAAACCAGGTCAAACCTTGAGCTTGTCCCCGTGGAATCAGAGTCACTTTCTGAACTGGATCGTGGTCTTTGAGCAAAGTGCCGACTATGGCGTGACCTACTTCGTGATAAGCAATCAGTCGCTTGCTCTTGCTATCTACCAGGGGAGTTCCTTCCATCCCGGCAATAACCCGGTCAACGGCATCGTCAATTTCCAGCATTGCGATCGCTTCTTTGCGCCGTCGGGCGGTCAAGATGGCTGCTTCGTTGAGTAGGTTGGCCAAATCTGCGCCAGTAAATCCAGGAGTGCGACGGGCGATCGCTTCAATAGACACCTCAGGAGCAAGTTTCTTATTGCGAGCATGGACATCTAAGATCCCAATCCGTCCTTTAAGATCGGGAGTATCAACGATTACTTGGCGGTCAAAGCGTCCGGGACGCAGCAAGGCAGTATCCAAGACATCAGGACGGTTAGTAGCCGCAATAATAATAATCCCAGTGTTGCCCTCAAAACCATCCATTTCCGTTAACAGTTGGTTGAGGGTTTGCTCCCGCTCATCATTACCACCGCCAATACCTGCACCTCGCTGACGACCAACTGCGTCAATTTCATCGATGAAGATTAGACAGGGAGAGTTTTCTTTCGCTTTTTTGAACAGGTCGCGCACGCGGGAAGCACCCACCCCAACAAACATCTCCACAAATTCAGAACCGGAGATGCTAAAGAAGGGGACACCAGCTTCACCAGCGATCGCTTTTGCCAATAGAGTTTTACCTGTTCCTGGAGGACCAACTAACAGGACACCTTTGGGGATGCGAGCGCCTACAGCAGTAAAGCGTTCCGGCTGTTTGAGGAAGGTGACGACTTCTTGTAATTCTTCCTTGGCTTCGTCAATGCCAGCCACATCGTCAAAAACTATGCCAGTTTGGGCTTCCATCTGGAAACGGGCGCGAGATTTACCAAAGTTCATCGCTTGACCCGGACCCCCAGGGATATTGCTGGAGCGACGGAAGAGGAAGAACAAGGCGGCGATTAACAGAATCGGGAAAATTAAATTCCCCAGAAATCCCCAGATCGCTCCGTCATTGCGAGCAGGATGGGAATCGAGAGTGACATTTGCTTCTCTGAGCTGGGCAATTAATTCTGGGGCATTAGCTGGTAAGTCTACCCGCCACTTTTTCACGCCCTCATCCAGTGGATCAGAGGCTTGAACAATTGCTGTCCGACCGCCTTCGTAGAGGTCAACGCTAGTGACTCTACCCGCATCAAGGTCTTTCAAAAAGTTACCGTAGGTCATGCGACTGCTGGCAGTGTTGTCACCTCTTCCAGCAGTGGAGGCAAATGTCCCTTGCCAGAGGAAAAACCCTATAACTAAAGCAGGTATTGTCCAAAGTAGTACTGTTCTCCAAGAAATTTTCATCAGTCAAGTTTTTTCTAGATAAAGAGGGATACTAATCATTCCTAACCTCAGCAACGCTTTTGAGAGGGCGAGGCTGAAGTAGTTCAACGAACAAAGAAATTGGTTTTCTTAACTTAATTTGCTGTTTTTGTCAAGACCAATAACACAATCAAAGTCAAATATCCATAAAAGGCATATCTAACTTAACTAAATTTAACTTAATTTTCATATTTAGCGCAACTGACAAAATGGGCGGCTATCCTCCCATTCCTTTTCTAGAACACCGATTCAGTAATCTCCAAATCGAGGACTGGGGGATTGGGGGACTGGATGAATCTTGTCAATAGGATTTTCCCCATCTCCCCATCTCCGAAGTTTCCCGTCTCCCTCACAAGGGTAGGTTTTTTACATTTATGGTTGAGACGAGCAGGGGGAGCAGGGGGAGCAGGGGGAGCAGGGGGAGCCTCCGAAGCAGAGGAAGCCTCCGAAGCAGGGGGAGAAAGCTTATTTTTTCGTTGAAAATTTATCTCCCCGTCTCCCCCTCTCCCCTCTCCGGAGTCTTTCTCAGGGTTAATTGTTAAAAACCTACCCTTGTGAGCTCCCGTCTCCCCGTTCTTTTCTCGATCGGATGGGTGAATACTGAATTGACGCTCTAGGGGTGGGAGGATAGCCTCTCCGCCGCCGTCATTTGTCCTTAGTCCACGAAAAACGGCATGGTTCAAAATAGGGTAACACGCTTAGAGGGGGAGCAGGGGGAGCAGGGGGAGCAGGGGGAGCAGGGGGAGCAGGGGAAGCAGGGGGAGCAGGGGAAGACACCGGACTCCGGGAAAAAGTTCTAAAAGTTCCCCAGACTAACACCCCTATGTGTTACCTTGCCACTCTACATATTGAACCATGCCCGAAAAACTAATGACTAATGACTAACTTTAGTAGGTTTCAACGTGCCAGCGATGAGCCTTCTTCATTTCCTTCTGGTAGTCAGACCAATCTACACCATGCTTAGCGGCTGCTGCGCTTAAGGCTTCATCGATGCCGCCTTCCATACCCTTGAGACCACAAATGTAGGTGTGGGTATTCTCTTTCTGCATCAGTTCCCAGAGTTGATTGGCTTGTTCCGCAACCCGGTGCTGGATGTACATCCGACCACCTTCGGTATTTTTCTGTTCCCGACTGATGGCGTAGGTAAGGCGGAAGTGGTCGCTAAACTCTTCCTGTAACTTCTCCAAATCGTCTTTGTAGAGAATATTGGCAGTTTTAGGAATGCCAAAGATCAGCCAAGCAAACCCTTTAAATTTATAGTCTTCATGCTTTTCCTTAAACATCCGCCACAGATAAGCACGGAACGGGGCAATTCCGGTTCCCGTCGCCATCATAATGATTGTAGAATCCTCGTCTTCGGGTAAAAGCATCTCCTTGCCGACAGGACCAGTAATTGCCACATCTGCTCCCACGTCTAAGGCACACAGATAGCTAGAGCAAACGCCTTTGATGGTTTCTCCAGTTTCAGGGTGCTTGTACTCCAGTTCCCGGACACACAGAGAGATGGTTTTGTCATCGAGGTGATCGCCGTGGCGAGTGGAAGCAATTGAGTACAGTCTGAGTTTGTGGGGTTTGCCTTTATCATCGGTTCCTGGCGGGATAATGCCAATACTTTGACCTTCCAGATAGCGCAAATCGCCTTCAGAAATATCAAAAATGAGGTGGCGGACAGTGCCGATTCCGCCTTCAGCAACTAGCTCTGTATTCTCAATACACTTCCCAATAAAAGGATTTTTGGGACGGTAGATATTCACTGGAATATCTGATTTAGCTTTCCCTCCAGTCATGGACTTATTTTTCTTTTTCTCCTTAGTCTGCTGTTTTTCAGGTTGGCTGGTGGTTTTTCCCTTGCCTGGAGTTTCAGCGTTCAGAGGCTTGATGCTAACGATTTGACCGCCCATGCGAGTAATTCGTCGCATTTCTTGATTCATCCGCTTGTAAGGCACTCGGATAAACACACTGCCACTGCGACGAATCGGGTAGTCTAAATTATCAGTTTCTCCATTCTGACCCAGACCTACCACTTCGTACACAAACGTGCGGTTACCAAACTCTGTATTGCTTGCAGAAGTTGCCGCTGCGCTTGGATTGTACATAGTTTCAATAACTCCCAACTCAGATTAAATATATTGTCCAGATTTGCCGTTGCCCCAATCATCCAACCCGACAAGCTGGGTGGAACTAATGAGACTAGAGCTGAATCTGCACGTAAAGGCTGCATTACTTAGCCTACCATTGCGGGGCTATGCTTACTGCCCCTGGGAGCAGATTAATTGAAACCAAAAGTTCAGACCAGTTTATCTGTCGAGAATAGTGATGATTGAGTTAATTTTATTTTTTCTTTCCCGAAAATGACCAAGAAACCTTAGCATATAGTACTGGGCGAGATGATTCCATTCCCACTCAGCCTTGTAGGGGGAATTCCATTCTGGTAAGATACATTCTCAGTATCTAGTATTAAATACCTACTGGATCGAGCTTGGGTCTTTTTCAAAAGGCAGTCCTTATGTGGGTGATGCCTTCTTTGCTTTAAGGAGCGGCTTTATCGACAGACGGAGTGACCTGCGGACTCAGGATTTAGCTTGCTTAAAACTATTAGGTTAAAAATCAGTTTTGAATTAGAGGAAAGCTATGACCACTCAGCCAGATCGCGTGGTTCTCATTGGTGTAGCCGGAGACTCCGGATGCGGTAAATCTACATTTTTACGTCGATTGACAGATTTATTCGGCGAAGAGTTTATGACGGTCATCTGTCTAGATGACTATCATAGCCTTGACCGTCAAGGGAGAAAAAAAGCAGGAGTTACCGCGCTTAATCCCAAGGCGAACAACTTTGACCTGATGTATGAGCAAATTAAGGCGCTCAAAAATGGTCAGGCAATTGACAAACCAATTTACAACCACGAAACAGGAGAGATCGATCCTCCTGAACGGGTAGAGCCAAATAATGTGGTTGTTATTGAGGGGCTTCACCCCTTGTATGATGAGCGGGTGCGATCGCTCATTGACTTTGGTGTTTACCTCGATATCAGTGACCAAGTCAAAATCAACTGGAAAATCCAACGGGACATGGCAGAGCGGGGTCACACCTACGAAGATGTTCTCGCCTCGATTAATGCCAGGCGTCCAGATTTCACAGCCTACATCGAACCACAAAAGGAATACGCTGATGTCGTCATTCAAATCCTACCAACTCAACTAATTGAGGATAAGGAAAGCAAGCTTCTGCGCGTGCGCTTGATTCAACGGGAAGGGGTTGAAAACTTCGAGCCAGTCTATTTGTTTGATGAGGGTTCAACCATTGACTGGAGACCTTGCGGTCGCAAGCTCACCTGTGCTTATCCTGGAATCAAGATGTACTATGGACCAGATAGCTACTACGGCCACGAAGTCTCTATTCTGGAAGTGGATGGTCAGTTTGACAACTTGGAAGAGATGATTTACATCGAAAGTCACCTCAGCAAGACTTCCACAAAGTACTACGGTGAGATGACGGAACTGTTGCTGAAGCATGAGGATTATCCTGGCTCTAACAATGGCTCAGGATTGTTCCAAGTCCTTGTAGGTCTAAAAATGCGAAATACCTATGAGAGCTTGACCTCTCCTAAAGTAAAGGTAGCTGCTCAAGTTTAGTTTGCACTGTCTTAATCCCGGTTTTTTGGAAGTGGGGAATCGGAAATTGCTACTTGGACTGCCCAATTCCCAATTTCCAATTCCCATTTACCAAAAATCAAGTTGCATGTCAATAATACTGTTGGATGAAGTTGGGATGAGTGTAATGAGAGTGTGGATTGTTAGTTTCGGAGTACTATTTGGATTAGCAGAACTGTACCTGTGGGTGAAAGACTTTATACTACCCCTGCCAATATATGTATTGGCAGGAGCATTTCTGGCGATCGCTTCTAACTATGAAAAGGGGATTTGCTCGTTTTTTGGGCAAGAATCTACCACCTTTGATGAGGAAGTATCACAAACAGCCACTTTAGTCAATCCTGTCAATCCCCCAGACAGGGACAATTTTAATTCACCCTCATTACCTTCCACCTCCCCACCAGCTCCCTCCATCAAAGATACCGCAAGGGTACTGCGACCATAGCGGTAGCTTGGTCGTAGGGAAATTGCGGGCAACCAATAATTACTTCGACGGAGTTTCTTGATGTTGGATATACTTTTTAATTGGATCAAGATTTGGATAGATAGGTCATAAACTGTACCGACTGAAAGACTTTTCATTTTCGGGAGT
>JBFRWF010000108.1:0-5699 GCA_051439465.1 Xenococcaceae cyanobacterium
GTACGACAGCAAAAGTTCTGACGGCACATTGCGGACGCCAATTGTCCTGGGGACGTTGAGAAATTTAGTTGTTTCTTAGCGAATGAATCCCCATCTATAATCTTCGATTTAGATGGGGTGCGTTCAATATAATCCTTGTAAACTAGGACGTTGTGCAATACTGCTCGGTTAAGAAAAGTTGTCAGTCCAGACAAGCAGGGGAGAGCTAGAATAAATCTAAAATCCACAATCGCTATGAATCACCAATTCCCAGTCTCTAAACCCCATCAAGAATTAGTAAAGCAGCTAGATTTAATGATTCGGGCACGCTATCCCCTGCTTTATATGGTAGCAGTGGAAGAAGAACCCGTTGAGGAAGTACTGCTCTATGTGGCGAATCAATCCCAACCTCAGCGTAAAGTGTTGATCTGGGATATTGTGCGCGGCTGGGATGATAATAGCTCCGATAAAGGCTCAGTCATTGGGGCATTGAGTCGGATTAGCAAGGCAGATAACAAGGAAAGTACTATCTTTGTGCTGCGAGATCTGCACTTTATCTTGAAGAATCCCCAGAGCGATCGCAATGCGCCTGTAGTAAGAGAATTAAAGAATCTGACAAGGGAACTCAAACGCAGTCGCAAAACTTTAATCCTCACCAGCCATACCTTAGAAGTGCCAGCGGAGTTTAGTGAAGAAGTCACAGTTATTGATTTCCCCTTACCCGATGCACAGGAGATTGATTATCTGATTAGCCAGCTAGTGGTGCCAGAAAGGCTGAAAGTGAGTGGGTTAGCACGGGAACAATTGGTAAAAGCCTGTCAAGGGTTGAGTCGGGCGCGGATTCAGCGGGTACTAGCTAAGGCGCTGGCGGCTAAGCAACAGGTAAATGAGTCAGACATTAATGGGGTGCTGGAGGCGAAAAAGCAGGCAATTCGCCAGACGGGGATTTTGGAGTTTTTCACAGCGCAGGAATCTCTCAAGAGTGTGGGAGGCTTGGAAAACCTGAAGCAATGGGTGCGGATGCGCCAGGATGCTTTTACCGAGGAGGCGCGACGCTATGGCATCCCCAATCCCAAGGGGATGTTATTGGTAGGTATTCAAGGTACAGGGAAGTCTCTATCTGCGAAAACTATTGCCCATGAGTGGCGATTGCCCTTGTTGCGCTTGGATACAGGGCGCTTGTTTGGGGGAATTGTGGGGGAGAGTGAGAGTCGAGTGAGGCAGATGATTCAGTTAGCTGAAGCGATGGCTCCCTGTGTGTTATGGATTGATGAGATAGATAAGGCGTTTGGGAATATTTCCGCTGGCGTGGATGGAGATTCTGGTACCTCACGGCGGGTTTTTGGTACGCTGATTACCTGGATGCAGGAGAAGACTAGCCCGGTATTTATTGTGGCGACGGCTAATAATGTGCAGATTTTGCCAGCGGAGTTATTGCGTAAGGGGCGTTTTGATGAGATATTCTTTTTGAATTTGCCTACTGAGGCGGAAAGACAGGAAATATTTAAGGTGCATTTGCAGCCGTTACGCCCTTCTCGCTTGCGAGAGTTTGACTTGCCATTGTTGGCAAGGCAGGCAAAGGATTTCAGCGGGGCTGAGATTGAGCAGGTAATTATTGATGCAATGCACAGAGCGTTTGGGAGTTTCATCAATGGACAGCGCCGGGATTTCACCGCAGAGGATATTTTACGGGCAATTGAGGAGACTGTGCCTTTAGCGGCGATCGCCCGGGAGCAAATTGAAGATTTAAAGCACTGGGCAGCAGAGGCGGGTGCGAGAACTGCTTCTAATGATACTCAGTTAGTGGCGGAGTTGAAGAAGTACACGATAGAGCGCGGAATCGGACCATTGGAGGTAGATTAGAATTATAGAATGTCAACTAGAGGAAGTGCTAATCGCTTCTAACAATTCCTTTCAATCCAAAATCCATCTGCGACAGCAGCGACGCAGTCTAAATCTAAAATCCACAATTGCTATGTCTCATTTCACAACTATCAAAGTTCAAATCAAAAATGGCGAGACTCTGCATCAGGTATTGCAGGAGTCAGGATACCAAGTGGAGCGCAATACTAAGGTGCGGGGATATCGGGGCAATACCACTGACGCTGATTATGTAATTCGCCAAAATAACGGCTATGATTTAGGTTTTCGCCGCAGGGGGGAGAATTATGAAGTCGTAGCAGATTTTTGGGGGGCGAGAATTAATCAAAAAGAGTTCATCAATTCAATCAGTCAAAAGTATGCTCATAAAACCCTGATGGCATCGGTACAAGAGGAGGGGTTTAATGTTGAGGAGGAGGAGGTATTAGAGGATGGTACGGTGAGGGTAGTTGTGGGTAGGTGGGTGTAGGGCGATCGCTGAACAGTCAGACAGCTCATAAATTCTGTTAACTGAATCATTAACAGTGTGGGAGCGTCACTCAGAGTTGGCAACTATTGAGGCGAGACACAACACAAGCAATAACTCCATCTACAAAGCCATAAAATCTCCCCACCCCCACCTTAGTCGATGGCAAGTGTCCTTTGGGAGCTGAAAGGTCGAAGGTAAGATCAGAGCATTTCACCCAGGAGCCTTGTTTTCGCCAGCCAACAAAGTCGCTAAAACGGTTTTCGATGTCATCTACCCTTCCGTCAATGCTCTCCAAAATGCGCTTCTGTACACTAAAGCCAAAGTGTCCATTGCTGCATAGTACCCAAAGTTTGTCGATAGTACATAGATCGAGACAGGGAAAATTATCCATATCTTTCGGTCTGAGCCAGGATTCTCTTAAGCGATGGGATGCCTTTAGCATTAGAAACATAGTTTCCGAGTCTGCCTGTTGCCACTTATCAGCTATCAGTAGATTGTACAAATGAGTATAGTCCAGACCAACGGCTGAGGGGAGTGGTGGGAAGTAATGCTGTAATATCTGCTTTACCCTAGGTTCCGTCCTCTTCTGTAAAAGTAGGTAAAATGCAGTTTGCTCTACTTGCTTTGATTTATCTGTTAGTGCCTGAATTATCAATTCTAAACCTTTCTGACCATAGTTGAGAGCTGAGTATAGGGCAGCAATTCTGTGCTGTTCTACCTCACTAGCAAAGCGCCTCTTAACGCTTTCGAGCCCTCCTAACACAGCAGCACTAAGGGGAACTTCTTGAGCGCCAAGTACAGCATCGTAGGGTCTGGGATTTTCTGTCATCACATGGCTTTCTGGGTTTACACTTAAGTAGTATTCCCAGTACGGTGGCAAAAGCGATCGCCCTCTCAGACCAAATCCGGGTTAACTACCCCCTTTTTGAAGGAAGCAGGAAACAGGAAACAGGGAACAGGGAACAGGGAACAGGGAACAGGGAACAGGGGAACAGGGAAAGGGGAAGAAAAATACAGAAAATTGATAAAGAGGGTTTTAGATCCGGATTCAGTATCAAATTAAATCCGGGTAATTAACCATAATTTTTCTTGAAAAGCCTATCTTGAAAATTGTATTGAGTGAGGAGTGCTAAATACTGAGTACTTGAACTGACACTCTCCGAAATAGAATTTTGAAGGTTCTCAATACCCCAAGTTCAACTCTCCCACATGAGAGTTCTTCACCTGAGTTAAAGCACTTTTATGGCCACTATCTCCCTCGGAACAAAAGTAGCTCTTGCACATCCCACGTTGATATTAGTAGGGGCACGGCGTCATAAAGACTCAGGTAGGAGGCAATAATTGAAAGATGCCGTGCCCTACCCCACCAGCACTTTTGGCCTTGCGGGTTAGTATCTTCTTAAAAGTACCTGGACATAAATTCTGTTAACTGTGTTAAAAACTGTGAAGATACTGAATCCCCTTCTGTTCCCTGTTGCGCCCAGCCTCCAACGTCGACGCTGCGCACCGTTCCCTGTTTCCTTATCTCAATAGTTAACTTTAATTTTGTCCTACTACTTAAAGAGACGAGGTTTTCAACTGCAAGATATTTTAGGTAAACTGAAAAAAAATTAGCCAGGAAGAATCCGAGCTATGTCACACTTTACTTGCATCAAGACCCAGATTAGAAATGTTGAAGCGCTAGTAAAGGCGCTGGGAGATGTGGGGTTTAACAATGTTGAGGTACATGAGACTGCTCAACATCTTTATGGTTTTCAAGGTGATGTGCGTCCACAGACAGCAGAGGTAATTATCCGCCGCCAATATATCGGCAGAGCTAGCAACGACATTGGTTTCAAGCGGCAGCAAGATGGGACTTTCAAAGCCATTATCTCTGAGTATGACCGTTACAAGTATTCCCAACAGTGGCTCAATCAGCTAACTCAGCGCTATGGCTATCATACTCTGATGGCGACGGCACCAGTGCAAGGTTTCACGGTGGAAGAGGAAGAAACTTTAGAAGATGGCACTATTCGGGTAGTAGTGGGGAGGTGGGTGTAGGGCCAATACTGCGAGGGATTTGCTCTAATTCCCTCTCTCCCCTACTCAAGAGCTCCCCTGCTCAAGAGCTCCTCTGCTTGTCTGAACCGACAACTTTTCTTAACCGAGCAGTATTGGGTGTAGGGCGATCGCTGAAGAGTCAGACAGCTCATACGTATCTAATGACTGATCTTCTAGTTGATACCGACATTCTGATCGACATTACTAACAACGATGAAACTGCCAAAAAACGATTAGCAGATGAAAGCCAAACCCTGAACCTATGCATTTCTGCCATTACCGTCATGGAACTAGAACGTGTCTGCAAAGTACAAAATCTTATGTAGGGGCGAAGCATTTGGGGGACAAATTATGCCTCAATCCCAGGTTTTTATGTCCAAATGCTTCGCCCTCCCCAGGGTTTGCTCACCATGTCAGCCCGTGACCTATTTCACCAAGTTGTCAAAACTGCCCTCCAGAAGGATGGATGGACAATCACCCACGATCCTTATCCTTTGCAGGCAGGCAGCTTTGACTTAGCCATTGACCTCGGAGCCGAAAAAGTGATTGCTGCGGAGCGAGGAGAACAAAAAATTGCCATTGAAATCAAGAGTTTCTTGGGTCCTTCAAAAATCTCAGAATTTTACGGCGCACTTGGGCAATTCATTACCTACCGCACTGCCCTAAAATCTCAAGACCAAGATCGGACTCTATATCTCGCTGTTCCCGATGACCTTTACGAGCGTTTTTTTCTGATGCCCTTCATTCAAGATCTCATCACCGAAAATCAACTTTATTTAATCACCTACAACATCGAAGACAAAAGACTGCAAAAATGGATACCCTCACCCAATACCGTCAACATATCAAAAACCTCCTGAAGGAATACGCCCGTCACGTTTGGGATGAGCGCATTCAAGCTCAGACTATTTTTGATGCCGAACACGATCGCTACCAACTGGTCTACGTGGGCTGGCGAGGCTCAAAGCGAGTCTATGGCGTTGTACTCCATCTCGACATTATTGACGGCAAAATCTGGATTCAACAAGACGGCACCGAAATTGGCATTGCCAACCAATTAGTTGATTTAGGTGTTCCCAAGCAGGATATTGTGCTGGGTTTTGATCCCCCCAACCTGCGAGAGTACACCGATTTTGCTGTCAGCTGAGTAGTTGGACACAATTAAAGTTAACTGTGAGGACAAGGCAACAGGCAACAGGCAATAGTAAAGCATTGAGGCTGTTTACATTTCTTAACTCAGGTGATAAAATTTATGTCCGACTACTTACTACCTAAGTAGGCCGTTGTTGAACGAGGGAATTTACCTGAGTTAATTAGGAGAAGACAATAA
>JBFRWF010000109.1:0-10770 GCA_051439465.1 Xenococcaceae cyanobacterium
ACCCGAGAGCCTGTTCCCAATCGCCCCCCTGAACGTTTACATGCGACCTTTCTTTTGTCAAGTACAATTTATACAATTTTAGATGCGCTTACCCTGCCCCCCCTGGCAGAGCAATTCCACCCATAAGCAGAAAGAGAATTGGCAGGAGGAGACTTAAACCAGGATCGGTGTATTTGAGAGGATTCAGAGTCAAATATCCTTTATCCTTTACTGAAGTATCCCCGCCCAAATATGCCACCACCGCATGGCCAAACTCATGGAGACAAACCGACAAAATCCAGCCCAGACAGACGAAAACTCCGACAAACCACATGGCCTTTTACGCCCAGAACGAAAAATAGCAGAACCTGGGATTATTATATTGAACAAATCCAACTAATTGCTGTTCCTTACTTTCAAAAATCCATGCGCAAAATATTTATTACTCTAGTTGTATTGATTTGTGTAGCTGTTGGCACGGTTTTGTTAAACGAACAGAAGGCAAAAACATCATTTTACACAGGGCAGGAGGTACAGATACCAGTTTACACCTACAGCATCGTCAATATTTACCCCCACGACCAAGAGGCGTTCACCCAGGGTTTGATTTACCACAACGGTTTACTATACGAGGGCACAGGTTTGCGGGGCAAATCGTCCCTGCGACGGGTTGAGCTAGAAACTGGCAAAGTCTTGCAAATCCGCAGATTAAATGAGCGCTACTTCGGTGAGGGAATCACCCTATGGCAGGATAGAATTATCCAGCTGACTTGGACTTCGCAAGTCGGTTTCGTCTATAACCGTGAAACCTTTGAGAAATTAAAGGAATTTGCTTACCGCACTGAAGGCTGGGGCATTACTCAAGATGGAGAGCGCCTAATTATGAGCGACGGCACGGACACACTGTACTTTCTGGATCCGGACACGTTCAAAGAAATCGGTAGTATCCAAGTGCGCGACCAACAAAGGCCTGTAGTGAAACTCAATGAACTAGAATACATCAACGGTGAAATTTTCGCCAACGTGTGGCAGACTGATCGCATCGCCCGAATTTCTCCAACAACGGGGCGCGTGCTGGGCTGGATCGATCTAACGGGACTGCTTGAACTCAAACCTGTGCCTGGAAGAGGCAATCCACAAAATGTGGTGCTTAATGGCATCGCCTATGACGAGGAAGGAGATCGGCTCTTCGTCACCGGAAAGTTTTGGCCTAAATTGTTTGAGATCGAGCTAGTTCCCCAGGAAACGGCTTGAGTTTTCAGAATTGTAGAAGGAACAATCCGATCGATGAGATTCGTTTGGGGCCCGCAATTTCCTACAATGAATTCATTAACCCAGTAAAAAGTGTCCAATCTAAAGCATGACCAAAACTGTTGCCGATGTCATGACCCCCGATCCGATTGCGGTGGAGCCTAAAACCCCTCTACAGGAGGCAATAAAAATTCTGGCAGAGAAACACATCAGTGGTTTGCCGGTGGTAGATGAAGCAGGGAAATTGGTAGGCGTGATCTCCGAAACAGACTTGATGTGGCAAGAAACAGGAGTAGATCCCCCGCCCTATATTATGTTCCTCGATAGTGTGATTTACCTGCAAAACCCTGCCCGTTATGAGAAAGAGATCCACAAAGCCTTGGGGCAAACGGTTGGAGAGGTGATGAGTGATAAACCCATTAGCATCACGCCGAATCAATCTTTACGGGAAGCTGCCCATTTGATGCACGAAAAGAATATCCGACGCTTGCCAGTGGTTGATGAACAAGAAGGTAAAGTGATTGGTATTATCACCCGTGGGGATATCATTCGCACTATGGCGACTGGCTAGAAATCTTCTGTCAGCCCTTGTTGCTCACTAATCCAATAATCACAAAGAAATTTTGCCATCATGAGTGTTACACCTGAGTCTGTTCAACAGTTACTTAATTCAGATGATTTCGGCGATCGCATCAGGGGGATAAATCAGCTACGCCAGCTAGAACCAAAAGTGGCGTTTGAGATGGTACAACCAATGGTGACTGACAAAAACACCCGCGTGCGCTATGCAGCGGTGAGTCAGCTTGATACCATCGGCAAACAAGATTTAGACATCTCCTTGAAGTTATTGCGCGATCGCTTGCTGAATGACTCAGAACCAGATGTCCAAGCCGTTGCCGCAGATGCCATTGGGGGACTGAAGCTTACCGTAGCCTTTGACGACTTGCAACAGCTTTACCACCAAACCTCTGAGTGGCTGATCCAGTTCAGTATTATTGCTGCCTTGGGGGAATTGGGCGATCCCCGTGGTTTTGAATTGCTCAAGGAAGCCTTGACTTCTGAGACTAACCTAGTTAAAACTGTTGCAATTAGTGCCTTGGGGGAATTGGGCGATTCCCGTGCTGTTCCCCTTCTCACTCCCTTTGCTACCGATTCTGATTGGCAGGTGCGCTACCGCCTCGTACAAGCTCTCGGTAGGCTAGGAGGTTCACAAGCCCATTCTACCCTAGAAAAGCTTGCCAAAGATGAAGTGGAGCAAATTGCCCAAGAAGCGAAGAATAACTTAGCATCTGATACCAAGTAACTAATGACTAACAGATATCCGTGAGAATTCGTGTCATCCGTGTTATCCGCGTTCTATTTCAAATGGTATCATTAGGAAATTTTAACTCAAATGGAGCATAAAATTAGCCGTGTACAAGCAGATTCTCTCCCAAGCAACCCTGTCCCTTATTGCTAGCTTATTAGTAACTGGAATAGCACCAACCCTGCCCGCGATCGCTCAAGTCAATCAACCCTTGTTCTTAAACGGGCAGGGGAACAACGAAAAGCTCAAAGAATTGCTGCGTCAGGGACGGGAGTATGTAGATGCGGGGGATTATGCCAGAGCCATTGCCGTTTATCAACAAGCAGCCTCTCTGGAGCGGGAAAACCCCAAGATTTTTTCTGGTATCGGCTATTTGCACGTTCATCAGGGCAATTTCCTAGAAGCAGCGAGGGCTTATCAACAGGCGATCGCTCTCGATCCCAACAATGCCAATTATTACTATGCCCTTGGCTACAGTCTCGCCAATGCTGGAGATAATACCAATGCTGCGACTGCCTACTATCGTGCTGTGCAACTCAACCCCAACAACGTTAAGAATTATTTAGGCTTGGGTGTGGTACTCCTGCGCCAGGGAGATTATAACGGGGCGATGGAAATTTATCAACAGGTGTTTGCCCTTGACCCCAACAACGACGAAGCCTGTGAAATAATGGGCATAGCCTTGATAAAGCAGGGACGTATTCAAGAAGCAATTCAGTTTCTGCAAAAGGCATCAGTACAGTTTCCCCGCAGCAGTAATTTGCGGATACAATTAGCAACGGCCTTCTTCAATCAGGGCGATGTTGAGGCTGGAATCCACAGTTTGCAAGAAGCGGAATGGATTGATCCTCGCAATCCCAAGGTTCAATTGAAGATTGGCGGAATTTTGGAAGCACAACAGGATTTATTCAGGGCATTGCTAGCTTATCAACGGGCAGTTTCCCTACAACCTAAGTTAGTAGAAGCTCAGGCAGGGGTTGGGAGGATTTTGCTGGCACAGCAGAATTATCTGAAGGCAATTATTGCCTATAGGCGTCTGATTGAACTGGTTCCTCAAAACCCTTTTGCTTACTACAATCTAGGGTTAGCGTTGAAAGGAAGAGGACGAGAGAGAGAGGCGATCGACGTGGTGAAGAAAGCCCGCGAACTTTACCGGAGTCAAGGCGATAGAGAAGGAGCTAGGCAAGCAGAAGAGTTGCTAGAGGAACTAGAATAGCCGTTTTTGAACCTTTGCGCGGATTATAGGTGAGCTAACATAAAACTATGTTAACCCGCAGAATCACATTTCGCCTATATCCGAGCAAATCTCAAGAGTAAAAACTTCATCTGTGGCGCAGAATGCACAAGGAACTTTATAAGGTTCGGGTGTTGATTGTGCTTGGACGAATGCTACATTATCTAATGCTGTAGTTTCTGTTCCATTATGCCAATCACCGAGTATTGAAAGGTGTGTGACACTAGAAAGAATAGCTTTAATTAGGTTGAGATGGAAAAAACAGAACCTTCCCTAAACCGATCAGAACAGCGATAAAGGCTGAAACAAGAAATCCAGTTAAACTGATCAACAAGGTGTAATAACGGTTGTCATGTTTCTCTGTCTTTTCTTCTAGCTTGTCCAGTCTTTGCTCTACACTATCAAGGCGTTTATCAATAGCCCCTAACTTTTCCTCCGCTCTAGCTTGCCCAATCTCTACAGCTTCAATGCGAGTGAGAGCCTTATCTAGCTTCTGGTCTAGCTTGTCTAACCCGTTCTCTAGCTTGTGGTCTAGCTTGTCTAACTTGCCATCTAGCTTCTGTTCTAGCTTGTCTAACTTGCCATCTAGCTTCTGTTCTAACTTGTCTAACTCGTCTTCTAGCTTCTGGTCTAGCTTGTCTAACTCGTCTTCTAGCTTCTGGTCTAGCTGATCTAACTTGCTATCTAGCTTCTGGTCTAGCTTGTCTAACTTGCTATCTAGCTTCTGGTCTAACTTACCAATCAATTCCTTAATGTCTATGTCTGATGTAGCGGTCATGGTTTAAACTCCTAGAAAACAGAAGTGATGTAGCAATAATTTAGTAAGCTGTAGTGGCGTGACACACCTTAAATGAGGCAAGAACGATATTATAGTAGTATGGATTAATCGAATTGCTTTGGAAAATCCATGAATTATAAAGCTACCCAATATCGATCACGCAGTCATTGATTTACGGAAGCAGAAAGTTTCAACCTACTCCAATTCAGGCAATATTTAATTCCCCTTGCGTGGCAAACTAGCTGCAACGATTTGCTCAACAGTCAGCTCTAACTCTGGAAAAGTTTTAGAGAGAATGCGATCGCTACCTCTAAACCGAGTGACTTGATACTCACCATCAACCAGTAGATAAACCAAGACAGTGGGAACTTTAGGCTGACCAATATACTCTGCTGAAGCCAGGGCTAAATAGTCCACAATCCAGTACTCGAAGATGCCTAGACCTTGGTACTCGTCTTTCTTATCAATGTAATCTTCTCGCCAGTTCGTTGAAGTAACCTCCACAGCCAATTGGAATGGTTCATCTATAGCCGAGTAGGAAGTCATATCTGAGTACCAGACTTCCCCATCAATCACGCTCACATCAGGATTCCTACCCCTTTCTTGTCCCTTCTTGGTTACAACCTTGACGGTAGCAGTCCGCTGCACTACATAGTCGAGGTTGAGGCGTTTAATCTCATTCTTCAGTGCATCAGAGACGAATTCTGCAACAGTATCATGGGCTCTTGTGGCTCTCACCTCTACAATCTTCCCGTCTACAAGTTCATAGATGCCGCCGTCTTCCGGATACTGTATAAGGAACTCCTCAAATGTCAGTGGCTTAGTCGTGGTTTGAGTCATCCTCCTATCCTCTGCCCTCAGTGACTATACCAATATCTTGGCATAGAGAATACATAGCGGTTCAGGGGGGCGAGATAGCAACGACTATTACAGGGTGTGAACTCGAAACAGGCGATCGCTATTAGCTCTGAGTCTGGTTGACAAAACTTAACACAGTATCGTTTACTTATGTCCGACTACTTAGGGGAGGGAGCGATCGCCTTGGATAACGATAGATAATAAAGTCAGTCCCCTAACAGCAACTAGGGGACAGATAAACTTTGCATCTAATAGGAGTTTAACTCATGAGTGAACAAGAGCAAAACAAGCGCATTAATCAGCTTAAACGACAGTTAGCTAATGCAGTTGAACGAATCAAAACTCTCGAATTAGATATCGAGCCAGAGGGACGAATTAGTGAAGCGTTTTCAGTCTTAGAGAGTCACATAGATTCTAGGTTTGACCGAATAGATTCACGCCTAGATCGAATGGAGCATCAATTCAATCGACTTCAAGCCAAAATGGAAGTGATTCTCGATGCGATAACAGGGATAACGGATCTACCGGAAGACGAAGTTGAGGGCACTAAATAGCCAGGGGATCACCACTTTCCTTAACTGAGCAGTATTGAACCAATTTGAGATTTAATATATAATCACTCAAGACTAATTTTACTTAGTGTATTTTTCTTCTGTCAAATTGGGATTATCTGGTCAGTCAAAGATGGGTTGGCGATTTTTGGTTGCACAGGCTTTCATCGCTTTTAGGTTGTAGGAATGTTAAGCAGCACGATTTTGATCTTACTGATGGGCTTTTTTGGGGGTCAACTTGCTCGTCGGTTAGGAGCGCCGCCCTTGATTGGGATGATTTTAGTCGGAATCGTCTTGGGACCAGAAATAGGAAATGCAATCGCGCCGGGGATTCTAGAAGCTGCTGATGAACTACGAACAATTTCAGTAACTGTTATCCTAATGCGAGCGGGGCTGGGTTTAGATACTGAGAAGCTTAAACAGCAGGGAAGCGTTGCTTTGCGCTTGGGATTTCTACCTGCGATCGCAGAGGCACTCGTTGTTGCTGCGGCTGCTATGTTGCTGTTTAAGTTTGACCTTGCAACTGGGCTGTTATTGGGTTGTGTGGTGGGGGCGGAATCTCCAGCAGTGATTGTTCCAGGAATGCTACGACTCAAAAGTTTGGGTTGGGGTGTCAGCAAAGGGATTGCCGATGCAATTCTGACTGGCAGTGCTTTATCTGATGTTCTGGTATTGCTGATCTTCAGTTTGCTGCTCAATTTTTTTGCTCAGGAAACTATTGAGAGTCGTGGGATCCAGTGGCTTCCTTTGCAGGTGCTCATGCAAGTTGGGCTAGGGGTTGCTATCGGTTATGGTGTTGCTAGTTTAATCATTTTTCTGCTCGCTAGACAAAATTGGACGCAAAATGCTGTCCAAGATACATTGATTGCAGCTAGTTTTGCGCTGTTTTTGGCAATCCTAGCTCAGACTTTGCCTTACTTTTCCGGTTATTTAGCGACAATGTCAATGGGCTTTTTCTTGGGGGAATTCGCTCCTCCTTTGGCACGCAGGTTTCGAGTCGAGTTTAACAATCTCTGGATTGTGGCTGAAATTGTTTTGTTCGTCTTGATGGGAGCGAGTATTCAACTGCGGGTGTTAGAAAATATGCTCTTACCTGGGATTCTCATCTTGGCAGTGGGTCTATTATTTGGTCGCACGGTGGGCTGGTATCTCTCCACCCTGGGAAGCAATTGGACGTGGCGCGAACGGTTGTTTCTATTGCCAGGAAACTCAGCCAAGGCTACTGTTCAGGCTGCCATTGGTGCTATTCCTCTGAGTCAGGGAATTGCAGGGGGGGAAATTATTCTGGCGATCGCTGCTCTCTCGATTTTAATTACTGCCCCCTTAGGTGCTTGGGCAATTCCAACTTTTGCCCCCAAACTGCTCTCGCAAGATCCTGTAGATCCGACTAAGGTAACGGTTACTTCTCGTACTTTATTGTTGGCTGCTATTGACACTTCAAGCTTGGCTGCGCAAGTTCTACGTAAAGTGGCCGATCTAGCTAGACGCAGTAATGGCGAAGTCATTGTTGTTCATGTCTTTAATACCCCTCACGACAAAGAAATTGAAGATCTTCGACAGCAAGCAAAACGCTTACTGTTAGACATTCCACATCAATTTACAACGGTCAATGGTTCCATACCAGAAGAGATTGTCCGCGCAGCTCAAAAGTATCAGGTTTCTGAGATTGTGATGGGAAAACGAGGGCATCAACCTTGGAAACAGGTTTTGATTGGCTCGGTATCTCAAGCCGTTCTAGAAACTAGCTCGATTCCAGTTATTTTGGTAGAATAAGGAAATTTGGCAAAATACTCGGCAGAAATATATAGCAGTTTTATTTCGGTTGTGAATCAAAACTATACTAAATCCAATTAGGAAATAACATTCTTATTCGATAACCTTCAGAAGACAAGGGAAGACCAAGATAAATCGGCAACCAAAACATAAAAGCTATCACGATCAGTAAAATTATTGTTATCCCCGCCTGTCGGTCAATATCAAGATTACTGTGTAGCCAGCGGTCAACTATCCAGGCTAACGCTAACCCCGCAAATACAGAAGAGCCCATGTAGTGATAAAGAAAGGTGCAGCGAGTCACCTTTATCCAGGGCAGTAAGTTCGCAGCGTAGTTGAAAACTAAATAAAGCCCTATCCAGGTTTGGGGTGTTGGGGTAGATTTTCTCATCCCAATTCTGAAAAAATCGTGAGCTAACAGCAGCAACAAGAGGAAAATTGCCGCCGTTGATAGCCACCACAAAGCTGGATTACCCATTGCATGAACATCATAAATGACCTTACCTGCGCCGGCGGGCAAAGGCGGATAAGCGGGGACGATTTCCTCAGTATTGCGTGCTGTTTCGTAGAAGTAGGCGATCGGACGCCACATAACTGGCCAGCTATACCAGGGGGAACAATAAGAATGCACATCAGGACCACTGCCGATTCTTTGGTGAGACGACCAAATTTGCTGGTGTACTTCCCAGAATCCAATCTCTGGCTTCAGTTGCAGGTGAGGAATCCAAGCCAAGCTGTAGATCAGAACGGGGATAATTGCCAAATTCAACAAAATAGCCAGGAAATTCAGTTGCGTCAGTTTTTGTAGCGGAGTTAGAGAGGATTTTAAGTCTTGAGTTTTCCTGACTTCTGATTCCTGACTTCTCCTCTGTTTCCTATTTTGTACCCACCCTATTCCAAAAGCAGCCACCCAAATTAGATAAATACCAAGCAGAAATCCCAGGCCATTCCACTTAACAGCAGCCGAAGCACCGAAGCCGATCCCCGCTAGCGCTAACCAAAACCACTGGCGAATTCCCCAGCTATCCAATGCCAGCAAGAAAAACCACTGGCCTAGCAGCCCGAAGAATACTAGATAGATGTTAATTAAGGCATAGCGGGACTCTACCAGCAAGAGTCCATCGACAGCGGTAAACAAACCCGCAATCAAGGCATAGCTGCGCCGATGACTCAACTGGTAGGCAAGACCAGCTACGACTAATGGAATTAGAGAACCAGTGAGGGCATTCAGCCACCGATAACTAAAGGGGGAAAGCAGAGAACCAGTCAGATTATTCAGAGAATCCTGTCCGAAGGGAATGCGACTGCCAATCCAGATGCCAATGGCAATCAGGTATTTGCCCAGGGGTGGATGAGCATCAAAAAAGGGGGTTTTTGTTAAGTAGTTTTTTGCATATTTAGCGTAGTAAACTTCATCAAATACCAGAATATTAAATCTATCAATACCCCAAAAATGCAGGATCAATGAAATTAAAAATATACCTAAAAAACAGATAAAAAGTTTTTGGGCATGGCGATTTTTATGAATTTGGTATAATTTCATCTTTTTGACAATTCTGGTGACTCGATCGCTGAATCATCCCCTTTTATCCGAATCCACTCACTAATTGATCTTACTGTTGTAAGGAAGGAAGTAGAATTTCAAACCAATCATCGCCTGCTTCAAAGGGGTCAAGTACCTGGTTATCCAGTGTTCCCTTACTACTAACATTGGACTAGACTTTAGGGAAACAGTTGCTCAATCTGGATTTTAATCTCTGGAAAAGCTAATAGTGAAATGGTGGCATCTTCTTCTAGGATAGTTTCCTGTTGATAATTTTCGGCTCCAGGTTGACGGAAAACATGAACTTGTCGTGTATTCACATCTAATACCCAGTAATCAGGAATTCTTGCTCTGGCGTAGGCGGGAGCTTTTGAAGTGCGATCGCGCTCCAAGGTCGTATCGGCAATCTCGACAATCAGAAAGATTTCTTCTGGGGTGGGATGATGATCCAGATAAAATTGTGGATCCGGGCGAACAACAGCAAGATCGGGTTCAGGTTCGGAAATAGAACTAATGGTAATGGGATCTTGAATGCGAACGAGGGCTTTTCGGGCCAATAGACTGTTCAAAATATTGGCAGCACACAAGTTAGTAGCGGCGTGGGGTGGGTTTTTGGCAGCCATTGAGATAATTTGCCCTTCAAGCAGTTCGACTCGTTCATCGGGAGAGAGAACACCTGCTTCAGTCATGCGGTGGTATTCTTCTACAGTCCATAAGCGTACACCTGTTGTTGTCATTGTACGACCCCCTTTGCTTACAGTTGTCTAGGCTCCACGAAGTTTTAGAAGATTTACTGACGAAATTGACTCTTCGAGTATAGCTTGGGGCTTCTCCGGGTTTCAGCTAACGGTGATGTCCCAGAGTTGCTTTGAAGACTTGCCAGAGTCCTTGCGACATATATCTTAATCCTCACACTGGCTCAAATAAAGTCATCCTAGAGGGTAATGAGCGCACAGCAAAGCTGAATACTAAGATTGGAAGGAGACGGAATAAAGAAAAAATAATCGATTCTATCGGAGTTGTTTTGTTTTTAATTTACTTGGAGAGATCGCCTATATTTATGTGAATTTTCTATCTAGACTAAATATTTGGAGCTAATCATGAAAATGCTCAATTTTGATTCTAGCTAAATCCATCGGCTCTCTTGTACTTTCAGTCGGCGCTCTTAACTGATTTATTTCGCATATATTAAGAATTAGACTCGCGCTGAGAGCTAGTTGTCAAAATCACCGGGGGAGATTTTACTAGGGCGTGTCTGCAAAGTCCAAAATCTTATGTAGGGGCGAAGCATTTGGGGGACAAATTATGCCTCAATCCGGCTATCCACTTAAGCCGGGACAGTAATCAAAAGGGAACGGGGAACTTCGGATCGGGGAACTTCGGATCGGGGAACGGGGAACGTGACGAGAGCTCCCAGAGCTCCCGGGAGCAGGGGAACGACTTATAATGGACTGCTATATTCCCTATTCCTCATTCCCCATTACCTATTCCCCATTA
>JBFRWF010000110.1:0-11457 GCA_051439465.1 Xenococcaceae cyanobacterium
GACTAGGACTATCTTCTAGTTCATCTTTGATTTGTTTGCGGAAATTAGCAATTTCTCCCTGCCAATGCCCGCGATTATTATTCTGTTCAGCCTGCCAATACTTCAACTTCAATAAATGCTCAAACAATTTTCTTGACAAACTTTTTAATTTTTTCTTCTGTCGCCGACTCAAGTCCGAAACTTCCTCAATTAGGTTTTCTAAATCCAGAGACTCGAAATCTTTATTTTCCAGTTGTCTCAGGGTTTCTAGTACCCAGAGATGAAAATCAGTATCGTATAAGCTCTTATTTCCTTGTTTGGGTTGAGTCAACATAGTTGAGATTGTTATAGTGATCTGGGAGGCAGATAAGTTCCATTATATCGTAGGCGATTATATCGCCTCTCATGCTAGTCTCAGCTCCTTGATAAATTCCGTGACTGCATCGTATTGATCGTGATAGGTAATGTATCGTCTTAGAAGAGACAAATCCAAATCGGGTAGTAGCTCACTGCATTCTAAACGTTCGTACTCCTCTTTTAGATGATAAACATCCAAAATACCATCTTCCCAGAACCAGACTTCAGGAATACCTATACGTTTGTAGAGTTGCAGTTTGTCTATCCCCCCACTGGTAAATACTACTTCTATCACCAAGTCAGGAATTGCTTTTTGGGTTTCTAGATTGTAAGACTCGTCAGGTTCCTTTCTTGCTCTTTGCTCTTCACTACCTAAAGTAGGACTACCTCGACGATAGAAACGAATATTTTTCTCTCGCATGTAGGCTTCTATCAATAAGCCAATCGTACTCTTAGTATCTTCATGCTCTGGGCTAACTGTCATAATCTCTAAAATGCCGTCTAAATAAATAAACCTTACTCCAGCGACATTTTCAAAAGCAGCTTCTATCGCTTCTAATTGTGACCAACTAATGCCTGAAATAATCAAGTATTGTTCTTGAGAAATAGTTTTTTCTAGCGTTGTAGTCATGGCAATCATCTCTCTATTTGTTGTCAAATTCTATCGCAGCCAAAGCCATCAACTCAGGCACATTGGTCAGAATACATTATGTTTATCTTGCAAGAATAATGACTCTTCAGTGGGTATAGTTTCTGAAGATTGAGCAATTGGGGCAGGCTCGTCGGTAGAAATCTTGGGTTGGATTGATTCGGAGTACTGACTGACGATGGTCTTGGCTTTAGAGTAGGTGATGTTCTCGCCCTGGTTAGTAAGCTCTAGGGCTTCCCGGCGGGCTTCTTGAGGTATAGACGTGCATCTCACAAATTTTGCCAGGACTCATCCTCAATCTGACACTTCTTCCGAAGAAATTCCAGCTTTTCGCAGCAATTCCCGCAATCGTGCTGCCTCAAGTTCTGCTACTTCAGCCCGCTGTCGTTCTTGTTCAGCCCGCTGTCGTTCATCTGCGAGGTGCTCAGAACCCCACAGGAGAATATTTCCTTCACGATCCCACCACCGCAACCAATGAATTGTGTTTTCTAATACTTGTGGAGTACCTCACTCGAGCCCCCTGCGGCGATCGCCCCCATCATCGCCATCCTTTCTCTTGCAGCAGCGCGTCTGCCCAATTCCTGTCTTTTGGTTTAAATCCTGGCACTGGTTCAGTCCTATAGTCCACTGCTGAATCAAATCCTGCCCGATCGTACACCCCAACTATTAAGTTTTGTAAATCTACCTCTGGCTCTACATCCTCCGAGCGCAAAGGTAACAAAAACTTGGGAATCTCATCCCGGACGTTAAAAGCATACAACTGGGCAAAGGGGCGACGCCTGCGCCGATAGACCAAAATACGATAATCTGTCTGCGGCACTTCACCCAAAACGGGCATTACCACTCCACCCCGAAGCAAATCAATCTCGACTAAATTTGTCGGGGAAGCGAACACCTCCTGTCGCTTTTCTTCATATGCTTCCCGTCCTTTTCCTGCCCGTTTATTACTAGGGGAGAGAACTTCAATTACTGTCACCACAGATCCAGTTGCCACTTCTTTGATTTCTAGATAGCCTTCTTTGGCTATTTCTGGTATTGGCACTCTTACCGTCACTGCTTCATCTTGAGTGGGCATTGTTACAGTGACTGTTGATGCCGTTTGGTTGATGGTTGACCTTTTAGATAATACTGCTACATCAGGAATTTCCACTGCTACTGAATCGGAGGCATTAGTCAAATAGGTTCGCTTTTCGATGGCGACTCTATATTTAGGACGAACTGAAGGAGCGATGGCATCGGCTATAGCTACAATCAAACGACTATGTACTTCTGGCCACAAGTCAGGATTTTCTAAGTAAGGATCCATCCCTGGAAAGGGAGAAGACATTTAATCACCACCCCAAATTAACCGCTATTCCCATCTTACCCAATTTTTCAGCGATCGCCCATTGATTATCCGCCAGAATTATAATTCTACTGGGCAATCCCATAGATCTTATTGCAACGAAGATGTTACTAAGGTAAGAAATCCAAATTAATCGCCTCTTCAAAACTATAAGGACATTTAGCAGGAAAGCTTTGCTCATCCATACCTGTTTCTTTTGCCGCCTGAAGTACCGCTTTTTCATAGGCGCTATCCAAGCACTGCTCCAATTTCCTCCCTAAACTGGGGCTATCTGCTAACAACTCAGAAACTTGAAGACGCTGTTCCTTGATAGTATATAGCCAACTCTTACTGCGATATTCAGGTTGGAATTGCCATTTCAGTAAATGAGCTAGTAAAATCTTTAACCTACTTATTAGTTCTCGACGTTCACTCCTCCCCATACATTCTAACTCTTCAATAAGATTATCTACATCCAAGTCAGAAAAACGTCCTTCACGCAAAAGTTTGGCATTATAATTAGCCCAAGCATAAAAATCTTTTTCGTATTGATATCTAGCATGTATTTTGCTCATAATCTTTTAACAATATCCATGGTGTGTTAAAACGAACTTGAGCTACGCGCGGTGGGGTTTAAACCCCACCGCAGGATAGCAGCATAGTCAGTTTTGTCAGTCAATCAGCCTTCTGACCTCCATTGCTGATACTTGCTGATATTTGACCCCAGTAGAGTCAATCCCATAACCATCGGGATCAAACTTTAGCACATCCCCATAGGCACTAATCCAACCAATGATTTTAGCTGGCACCCCAGCCACCATCCCATAGGCTGGCACATCCTTGGTGACTACTGCTCCTGCTGCCACAAATGCTCCTTCATGGAGTGTCACCCCACACACAATCGTGGCATTTGCCCCAATACTCGCCCCCCGTTTCACTAACGTCCTCTGATAATCCTCACTGGTATTGCGGGGAAACTCACAGCGAGGTGTTTTGATATTGGTAAATACCATGCTCGGTCCACAAAACACATAGTCCTCCAGAATCACCCCCTCGTACAGGGAGACGTTATTTTGAATCTTGCAGCCATCACCGATGATGGCATTGTTAGCCACAAAGACGTTTTGCCCCAACGTACAGTTCCGACCAATCTTCGCCTTGCCCATAATATGGCAGAAGTGCCAGATTTTTGTTCCCTTCCCAATCTCAGCCCCCCGATCCACATAAGCTGACTCATGGACAAAGTATTCCGTCATACAGATATTTCCCCCTCCAGTTCAGCCAGAGGTACTGGCACACCGCTTTTCTCCAAAGAAATTTGGCTAGCCTCCAATACTTTGAGTATCTTCAATCCACTCTTGCCGTCAGTCAGAGGCTGCTTGCGTTCCTGAATGCAGGTTAAAAAGTGCTTGCACTCTAATTTTAGCGGTTCTGTCTCTTCAATAAACAATGTCGTCTCTGCGGTTTGACGAGGAACTGGCAATCCAGAGTGCCACTCAATTCCCTTGTCGTATATCTTCAGCTTACCCTCACGAACTGTGTCATCGAAAACCGCCATCTTTCTGTCCCCAATGACCACCAGTTTCTGCTCTTTGTAAGGATGCAGCCAGCTAACAAAGATATGCGCCTTTACCCCCTCTTCAAAGAATAAATTAGTTACAGTCACGTCGGCAATGCCCGACTGGAGGTAAGTTCCTCCCGATGCACTCACTATACTAGTGCAGCGCGGTGGAAATAACCCGCCAGTGACAAAATCATCAAAGCCTTATTAATCAATACTTTTGCATGCAAGCCTTTTGCCTTTTGACTTCCGCGTAGCGGCACTAGGCTCTGCCCCAATCAGGCTGGAGATTACCGAAATATCATGGGGGGCAAAACTCCAGAGAATGTTTTCTTCCTGTCGCACCTTACCCAAATTTAGCCGATTGGAGTAAATGTACAAGAGCCGACCTAACTCACCCCGTTCGACAAGCTCTTTGAGCAGAGTCACTGCTGGGTGATACTCCAGGATGTGACCCACCATCAGGATTGCCCCATGAGCCTGGGCTAATTCAACCAGTTCTTTTCCTTCCTGATACCGCAGGGCTAGGGGCTTCTCAACGAATACGTCCTTGCCGTACAAAATCGCTTCTTTGACTTGGGCGTAATGGAGCGCTGCTGGCGTGGCAATTACCACCGCCTGAGTCTGATCGTCAGTTAGCACGTCTTCAAATTCGCTGGTCTGGCGAACATCGGGATACAGTTGAGACTGTGCCTGTAGCGAAGCCGGGTTTTTATCGCACACCCATCGCAGAACCCGCAGCTGGGCAAAGTTGCGCACCAAGTTCTTACCCCAGTAACCGCAGCCGACCACAGCTACATTAGCAGATTTAGATTTACTCATTTGACTCACAGTAATTTCACTTTTTCCTTGTTAGAGTTCAAATTCCGAGTTACACCCCGCGTATCCAGAATGGCTCTGGCATTTTCAACTAACTTGACATAATCTATTTTGCTATGATCTGTGGCAATAATCACCAAGTCAGCAGCGCTTATTGTCTCATCTGCAAGTTCAACCGAGTTGAAAATCTGACCAGCTACTTTAATTAATGTTCTCTATTCACTCAAAGTCAAACCCTCCAGCGGCGTCCGTCCGTCGAAGGAAATAGCGGTATCTTTGGAGCCTGACACGTCAGCTTGGGAGCATCGCTCTGGTGGGCGGAACACAACTGGCGATCGCTTCACCGGTCGGATTCGTTGACCACCCAGGGCAAACGTATCTAATCGCCAGAAACCAGGTGGGAAAAGCATTTGACTGACCCAAAAATTTTGACGGAGACGGATTAAACTGGCATAGTATTTGTGCTGCTATTCCTGAAATTGTCAGGAAGAGTATCAGACTGCGATCGCCCGTTATCTATCATCCCATTTTTTCGCTTTGCTCCCAGTTCTCATCTAGCATCTTTTGGCTCATTTTTTCTTGTGCTTACCCTGGATCGCTTTTCAGCTTTGCCAGCAGAATCGCTCCCACATGCAAGGCATTTTGAATTTTTCCTTCTGCAACCAGTTTCATTATATTTTTGTAATCATGTAGAATTACCTCTATTCCTATTTCTGTTACAGAGGTTGTTCGGACTACACCTGAAGCATAATAGCACCACATTTCGTTTTCCAATCGACCTGAATCAGGCAGAAAATTTCCCAACAATTCTACATTTTCAGCTCTGTAACCCGTCTCTTCTAGGAGTTCTCGCTTAGCCGCATCTGCGGGGGACTCACCCGGATCGACATGACCGCTGGGCACTTCCAATGTGTAGCTTTCAACTACTGGGCGATATTGGCGGACAAGTAAAATATCTTGACCCTCAGTCACAGCTATGATCGACACGTAGTCAGGCATCTTTATCGAGTAATAGGGCTCCCTGGAATCACTTCCGCTCATTGTTTTGGCAATTACGTCAAACCAGGGGGTGGAAAAGACTTTGTTCCGCTCAACTATATCCACTGTATTTTCAACTCATTAACTTACCTTGCTTGTATATCACACATTTTAAAAAGGTTGGCATCCAATGTTTTTTTCTTCTAGGTTTTCTAGATTCATTCAATATCATTTACCTAATTGTCAACATATTTAGAAACAATTCCCTTCAAAATCTTCAAGATTGTCTCTGCCTCAATTTTTTCTACATATTCTCTCGAATATTCTACCTGTATCTTTGGCTTCTCCGCCTCAATCCCCTCCACCTCTGCCCTCAAAAATGTCCAACTATCAGCAATGGTGTAGCAGCCAAAAATTTCTTGAGGTTGATGACCATCCTTTGACCAATTCAAATGGGCAGCTGCTAGGATTTGTCCATACAGTTGAAAGAGAGGATTGTCACCTTCCACTCCCCTCTTGGCTTCCACAACAACCAAATAAGGGGATTCAACAAAACCAGCAGTGGCTTTCCCCAAAATCCCATCCGCAATTACTTCTATTTCAAACTTGGCATATTGTGCTTGTAAAGTCACCCCTGCCCAAGCCTGAATTGGTTTTTGCTCTGCCAACAACAAAAGTGGGTAAATTGCTCTCGACCAGATTGTGGCTTCATTCATCAGATGAATCTGATAATTGAGTAAATCTGACTTGAGATATTGCAAGCGTTGTTGCTCTGTTTCACTCAATGATGCTAGATCTACCTGAGTCCATTCATAAGCCTCAACCCCCTCCTCTTGAAGATTAATGAAACGTCTTAAATCCGCCAGAGTCACTTCTGAAAGTTTTAGTTTAGCCATCAGCCATCTCTAATATCAAACCCAAATCTTTATCTAATCTCCTAAGTAGGTCGGTCAAATTAAGGGAACAGGGAACAGGGAACAGGGAACAGGGAACAGGGAATAGGCAACAGGCAACAGGCAACAGGCAACAGGGAATAGGGAATAGGCAACAGGCAACAGGCAACAGGCAACAGGCAACAGGGAATAGGAAATAGGGAAAGGGAACAGCTAACCCTAACACTTAACACCTAACACCTAACACCTCATCCGGGTTTTATATTTATTTTTGCCCACCTACTTAATTGTATATAGTTGATAAAGATTTGTTGCGCGATCGCACTTCCAAATAAACCAACAAAGCATTAATATCAGCAGGATTGACCCCGCCAATTCGGGATGCTTGACCAATAGTCAACGGTCTAACTTTAGTTAATTTTTCCCGCGCCTCCATTGACAAACTATCAATATTCATGTAATCTATCTCCGAGGGCAACTGACGGTTGCTTTGACGGGCAATCTGGTCAATCTGGTTTTGCTGGCGCTTGATATAGCCAGAATACTTAATGTCAATTTCTGCCCCTTCCTTTTCCCCTTGGTTGAGATTAGGATTACCTAATCCGTATCTGTCAAGATTAACATAGTGGAAACCAGGACGACGCAAAAGGTCAGCCAGGGTAATTGAGCCTTTGATTTTTTGTTGAGTATTAGAGGCGATCGCCACCCCAACTTCATCCCGTTCCTTCACCCTAGTTTCATGCAGCCGTTCCTTCTCAGCATTAATATTAGTTTGCTTCCGTTCAAACAACTCCCAGCGGTGGTCATCAATTAACCCGATTTCTCTCCCCAAAGGCGTTAGGCGCTGGTCAGCATTATCTGAGCGCAGTATCAACCGATACTCAGACCGACTCGTAAGCATTCGGTAAGGTTCCCGCAGATCTTTCGTACACAAATCATCAATCAAAGTGCCGATGTAGCTTTGTTCGCGGGGAAAAACAATCATTTCTTTCCCCCGGACAAACCGCACCGCATTAATTCCGGCAACAATACCCTGTGCCGCAGCTTCTTCATATCCGGTAGTGCCATTAATTTGTCCAGCACAGAATAGCCCCTCAATCTTCTTGGTCATCAATGTGGAATAACATTGAGTGGCTGGTAAATAATCATACTCAACCGCATAAGCTGGACGCAGCATGACACAGTTTTCCAAACCAGGGAGGGTATGCAACATTGCCAGTTGCAAATTCTCTGGCAATCCAGTGGAAAATCCCTGGATATACAGTTCCCGAATCGAGCGCCCTTCTGGTTCAATAAATATCTGGTGGCTTTCCTTATGGGCAAAGCGGACAATTTTATCTTCAATGGAAGGACAGTAACGGGGACCCTTTGAATCTATCCAGCCACCATATATCGGGGACAAGTGGAGATTATCCTGAATTAGCTTATGGGTTTCGGCTGTGGTGCGGGTGAGATAGCAATTCATTTGCTCCCTTTCTACCCACACTTCCGGATCAAAGCTGAACCAGCGCACCTCTTCATCTGGTGGCTGGGTTTCTAATTTGCTGTAGTCCACTGAGCGCTTATCCACCCTTGCTGGAGTTCCGGTCTTCAGTCGTCCGGTTTCAAAGCCGAAGCGGTTGAGGGTGTCAGTTAAACCAACAGCAGCAAATTCACCAGCACGTCCCGCTGACATGGACTTATTCCCAATCCAGATGCGACCCCCCAAGAAGGTGCCAGTGGTGATAATCACCGCTTTAGCTTGGAAGCAAGTACCAAAGTAAGTCTGGACTCCGAGAATTTCATCATTCGCTCCCAGGACTAAATCTGTAACCATGCCTTCGCGGATGGTCAAGTTTTCTTGGTTCTCGACAATCTCCTTCATCACCGCCGAATATTCCCGCTTATCGGTTTGGGCTCGTAATGCCCACACCGCTGGTCCCCGTGAGGAGTTGAGGATACGCTTTTGCAGGTAGGTACGGTCAGCCATTTTGCCAATTTCCCCTCCCAGTGCATCTACTTCATGGGTTAACTGGGATTTAGCTGGACCACCCACTGCTGGGTTACAGGGTTGCCAAGCAATTTTGTCCAGGTTAAGGGTTAGCATTAAGGTGCGACAGCCCAGGCGTGCGCTGGCAAGGGCGGCTTCGCATCCGGAGTGTCCGGCACCAATAACGATAATGTCGAAAGCGTCTTGGAATTCTACTGAGCTATTCATCAAAACCTTACGGGTAGTGTGAAAACCCTCGTTTAAAAACGAGGGAGGAGCACAACACGGGGACTTTGGGTCAAGGGGTTTTTTCTGATAATTATCAACTAACAGGAGCGATCGCCCCAAAGCTTTCAAGCTCACTCAAACTGATCTAAAGGAAACGCACCTGGTAGCACTTTGATTATTTTCGTTTCGCCATTGCGGATAACTTCCACTTCCAGCACCTCTCCAATCTGGCTTACTTCTACTTGTTCCTGCACCTGAGCGGCAGTTTCAACAGGTTGACCGCCGACTTTCTGGATAATGTCTCCTGGTTGGAAGCCTGCCCTTTCTGCTGGTGAGTTGCGGATGACACGAACAATTAACACTCCCTTGTCCTGGGTGACATTGAAATCAAAGTCCCCGTCTTGATTAATTTCTTTTCGCCGATTCTGGTTGAGAGCGATCATCTGAATTCCCAGGTAAGGATGGTCCGCTTTCCCTTTGGCGAATAGCTGTTCGGCAATCCGCTGGGCGGTTTCTATGGGAATAGCAAAGCCTAATCCCTGGGCATTTGCTCGAATTGCTGTGTTAATGCCAATCACTTGGCCATCGGCATTGAGAAGGGGACCACCGGAGTTGCCAGGGTTTATGGCGGCATCGGTTTGGATAAATCTCACTCGTTTGTCTGGGACACCTACCTCGCTGCTAGAGCGATCTAAAGCACTGATGATGCCCACTGTTACCGTGTTGTCTAGACCGAAAGGATTGCCAATGGCGATCGCCCATTCTCCTGGGATCAGGTTTTCCGCTTTTCCGAGGGTGACAGTAGGTAAGTTGTCCGCATCAATCTTGACCACAGCAACATCGGTGATCGGATCTGTCCCCAACACCTGACCTTCAAAAATCTGACCATCCTTGAGGGTCACTTTGACTTTATCTACACCTTCGACAACGTGAGCATTGGTGATCATACGTCCATTGGAGCTCAGAATAAATCCTGAACCAGTACCGCGCTCAACCCGTTCTCTTGGAACTGGCAACTCATTGCCAAAGAATCGTCGGAAAAATGGTTGTCTGAATGGTTCTGGTACCTGCTGTGAGACCTGACGAGCAGCGTCAATGCGCACAACTGCTGGTCCTACTTTTTGCACCGCCTTCGCAATAAAATTGAGATTTTCTTGGGGAGCGGAACTTGGTTGAAGCGCAGATGGCTGTACTGCCATCGGCAATATCTGGGGCTGTGCTGCATTTTGTTGCTGATTCATAAGGTAGCGATTTCCCCAAACCCCTGCACCGCCGCCGAGCGCCAATAACCCCAGATAGATACCTAGCTGTTTCAAGGATAAACTCATATTCTTCAGCCCCAAAGGTGAGAGCATTATATTGATATTACACATTCTATCGAGTCCGGCTAGAGCCATTCTCGGAATTGCCTCACTTTCCTCACAACACTTCGCGCTTTTAGAACCTATCCGAAAAGTTGTTCTGTAGGGTTTTGTAGGGGGGGAGTTAGACGATAAATTATTTAACGAACCGATAACTTTTGTACAAAACCCGCCCTTCTTCCACCATTAAATTATTTTTTCGGATAGGCTGTTAGTGACTTTTCCGCTCTTGAGAACTTACCTCAAATTGGACAATCGCCATTTCAGAGTCTCATTCCTGCTAGCCTTCGGTGCACTTCGCGTACACCTGGTAGCGTCGGCTCTAGAACCCTAATTGAACTCAAAGCAAACTATCTTGCTTGGGCGTCGGGTAGAGCATCGAACGTACCTTGCTTGGGGCGACAAGGGAGGGGATAGGAGTTGATAAGCGCACCGGAATTTCACCCCAGTCGATCCTGCTCATCCCTGCTCATCGCCTCTCGGAATGTAATCCATTCTATCATAGCAGTATCTTTCCTGCCATTCAAGACAATACTCAATTTCTCCTAATTAAAACCATGAGCCTCCTTTTGAACAAATTATACATCCCAGACAAGATAGAATACTTGCTCCTGAATCAGGAATTGATCATTTTAGAGACATCCTCTGCTGTGCAGCGGTTTGCTGATTGTCCGGATGAGGTGATGCCTGGAAAGGATGTCCGGAGCGGCTTTCCTGAACTGATAGGAGTTGAAGATATTCTCATGGCTGTTATTCAAGGACAGAAGGAGAATTTTGAATTAAAAGGCATTGCTCGGTGCTCAGAGCCTAGCTCTCCTCTATATATTGATTTATCTATCGAAAGTCTTGTAGGTCAGTTGATTATATTATTTGAAGATGTAACAGAAATGATGGTTTTGAAGCAATCTTTGGTTCAGCGAGCCAGCGAAGCTGAGATGTTACTCAGTGCTTTAACTGTTTCTCAAGATTATATTAATAAAATTATTCTTTCTATGGGAGATGCTTTGCTGGTCACTACAACATCAGGTACTATCAAAAAAGTCAACAAGGCTGCAGAAGATTTGTTAAGGAAGCCTGACATTTAGAATTGCGATGTCGAGCCGACGAGGACTCGGCAAGCTTTGAGATTCGAGATCGGGGTATTGGTATTCCTCCAGAAGACCAAAAACGACTTTTTGAGTCGTTTCATCGAGGTAAAAATGTCGGCAATATGGCTACCAACTTAAGGCGGGATACTAGGGAACTTCGGATCAGGGAACTTCGGATCAGGGAACTTCGGATCAGGGAATAGGGAATAGGTAATGGGGAATAGGTAATGGGGAATATAAGAGTAGTCCTA
>JBFRWF010000111.1:0-11345 GCA_051439465.1 Xenococcaceae cyanobacterium
TATTTGACAAAAAAAGCAAAATATGTATTCTGTAGGGGCGAAGCATTCGGGGAGTAATTTATGGCGATCGCCCAAGATTTTTTATCCGAATGCTTCGCCCTAACCGAGTGCTTTATAGGTCTGCACAGGATGTCGTCTTTGTCAATACCGATTAATGAACCGACGCTCTAGAGTGCTTGGTTTTGGTGGGCTGCGGCGGATAGTTAGTTGGCAGGTTAGTACTGGAGTTTAGACTAAAACCCACAGGCTATCGCCATAGATGCCCTCTAGGAGAAAAGTTTTCGGTAAAGCTGAATTTAGCTTTCTCAGTGAGTGGAAGGAATCAGATCTGCCCAGAGCGTTTCTGCACCAGTGCCCTTTGTCCTAGTGGCAAATTTGTCGGTAAGTCTTTTCACTTGCTCTGGGGAGAAAGAACTTCTCCAGTCTCCTACCAGTCCTTTGCGGATAAACGGAGGCATATTGTCCGGTCGTTTGCTTGACCAACGACTCTGATTCTTGCTCATACTTTCAAAACTGCTGTGATAGAGCACTTTATTCAAAGTTTCTACGTTCTTTACTTTGTTTGAGTATTCAGATCCGATAAATTCGGCAATTTTTCTGACAGCAACTTCTGTATCTGCTTTCATGTCCTCATAGGTTAAGAAGAGAACATTGCTGTCGTCTTTATGCTTGTACCAAGGTAATAAGTTATCAAAATAGTCACCAAAATCAACTTCCCCTGTAATGAAACATTCAAAGAATTCCTCAAAAGTCCCTTCTGCAAAGTCATAATGTTTGACAAAGCCTCTCGTGTGGTGATAGAAAGACACAACACAGTCAAAGGGGTTCCGTGCAACATAAATATATTTTGCGTCTGCGTTATATGGAGTCATGTGATACGGAAGGTGGGTTTTGATAACTCTCGGAGTTGGTAAAGCAGCTACAACTTCTTTCCCAACCTGCTCCAAGTGAGGAATCTCTACCGTCATGCTCTTCCCTACAGGTAATGGCTTCCCATCATATTGGAGCAGCCAGACAATGTGTTGTGTCCATGTAGTTCCACATTTGGGATACGTGGCAATAAAAATGTCTCCTGGCTGAGCTTTGTAGCTCAAACCCGAGGTAAAACCTTCCGCTGGAAATCCTTTGGGCATGCGGAAGCCATTATCGTGAACGATGTAGCTAGGTCTGTGTTGTTGAGTGGTCATGTCTTCTTCCGCTTGACATAAGTTAGAGGGTATCTATCAAGAAAACATTAAACCCTTGGGTAGGGTGGGTTAGGCGGCGATAACTTCATCTTACTAACCGACTAAGTAATTATCCGCCGTAGCCCACCAAAACCAAGCATTCTAGCTGTGTTAAGATTTATTTGATAAATACTATCCGCCTTCGCAGCAAACAACTTCTACTACAACCTGGTTTGAACAACATTGAGATTATTGATTCTACCTTGTATTTGTTATTTAGTGCCCACTGCCTCATCGGGGTAATTGCGGCTGTTGTGGCTCAACAAAAGGGGTACAGTCTAGGACGATGGATTATTCTGGGATTAATGGGAGGAACAGTAGCCTTGGTGTTCGCTTTGTGGATGAAAAGCAAACAGTAAGTTGAAAAGACATTGTGAAGCGGACGCTTCAACGTCATGGTTTTATGCTCGACCACATTACTTACCTAAAGCAATGAGCTTCTATTCTTTCTTTTGGAACTTAGCGATCGCTTGAAAAAATCACTTACCTCTAATTAAATTTACAGTCAGTGTTCCACTTCCGTACCTATCACCAAGACTCGCAAGCTGTTCTGGGGATGCCATTTCTAGATTAATGCCTTTCTCTGTTAACTCAACTGGCCACAAGATATCAGCGGACTTAGGGAATGCTAGCTCATCCGCGTACTCAACCTCTAGAGTTCCAGAAATATATATTTCGTGAGCACTCAACTCCCTCAACCGCTTGAGAATTGGTTCATCTCGCAGTTGTATAACCTTTGTATCCCTAGCGATTGCAGCACCTTTTCTAGTTTTGATTCGGTTGATAATAATGTGCGTATCTCTATTCTCTGATGCTTCGTACAAATATCCTTGCATATCCTGAAAAATGAAGCCGAATTCCTTGACTTTGATTATTCTGAATTCGCCATGGATTGGCTTTCTGTCCGATCCTCTCCATCCTTTAACATCAGCCAGAATTATATGTTCTCCCGCGTTGCGGTTGAAGAAATCAATCGCACCTTCAGTTTTGCCAAAAGCCTGAGTGATGGCTCCCATTCCACCACCGCCAGAGTTAATGTATATTGAGACTGCTGCCACTGCAGCCAGTGCTAGCATTACAATGAACTCTGAGCGAGAACCTGTTTTAAATCGCATCTGGTAGTTATCAATAATTACTACCCGATCCGGCAAAGGATAAAAGAACTTTACACCTGATACAGTGAGGCAATCGCCAGCTATACCTAAGCAAAATCCAATCAAGATTGACCAGTAGGCACTAGTCCAGACAAAATACATGGGTAGTGCTATTACGGCTACAACTATAACTGCTATCCAGCTATGAGTGATTGTTCTGTGAGCATATCTATTTTCGATCCATTTAGATATTTCTGGCATTAATTTGCCAGCAGTGGATCTACTAGTATCGATGTCCGGTAATAGAGAAGCGATCGCACTGATTCCTAACAGAAAGGGGTTGGAAGTCCCCAAAACGATTGATGTTCCAGCAATAGCCAGCACTGCATGAGATAGTCCAGTCATAATAATTTTTGATTTAAAGTGCTTCTTAGAAGTTGGTAGCCTAATTTTATCAGCTTCTGACATCAGACTATTCAACAGGGTATCTATAAAGAAAATATTAAACCTTTGGGTAGTTTTAGATACGGATTCACTATTAGATAGTTTTGTTAGTCAATCAGGTCAGAAACTTCTGAACCCTCGCCGCGCACCCAAACACGCTCTTGAAATTCTGGGTCAGCAATTTCCCCGATCGCACTTTGCAAGCCTTTCAGCCATTCGTATCTATCAATCATCGGTCAAATTATTAAGCTAAAAATGTGAATTCATTCTAGACAATGTTCAGCTCATAGTTGAGTGCGAGAATTTCATCTGCTTTCAAAACTGCCATGGCATATTCACATCCTTGAGGATCAGCAAATTCGACTAAATACTGGCATTCTTCCCCTCGATCGTAGACTTCAACAATAGTTCCCACTTGTCCCCTCGGTAAGTTTGGGATAGATCGGTACTCTGGTTCTACAAGAGTTAATTTCTCAAGGGGAATGGGGTTGAGATTGGTAACTGTATCTAGAAATTTAGGTTTGTTAATTTGATAAATGCAGAAATTAAACGCGGATTAGTAGTTGTGGAAGGAATTTCCCAGATTGTACGCAGTCGAATGTTATCGGTAAGTAGTCAGTCCGATTACTTAGAATAATTTTAATGACCTGAGCTTATTGAGAATAGAGTGAGTATCTCCGATTTTCTAAATCGGAGATTCATCGAACCTTGAGCTGTCACTCTTGTCGGTTTTCTAGCTTGGCGATCGCGGAGGCAACCTGCTTCTCAACATCATCAGGATTGTCAGAAGGCATAATGAGAGTTGCTTGTCCCTGGTCAATCAACATTTTAACAATCTCTTGAGGTGAAAGTCCCTTAGCCCGCTGACTTTGGATATAGGCCTTAAGTTGACCATTGGTAATGTTTTTGGTACTCATTGGTAGTCTCCCTCTCGGTTGATTATCAGAATATCCTGCAGGGACGGATCGTCACAACATTCAATGCTCGAATACAAAAACCCACCGTCCATGAAAAGCTCAGTAATTCGGTATCTTCTCACAGCTAGGGATTGAACTTGGTTGCACAGTGTCAACCATTGAAACTCGCGGTTGTCGTTCTTCCATATTTTAGGCTGACACCAGAAGAAAAACAGAAGCTAGAGCAGTTGATTAGAGCAAGAAAAGCCGCAGCCGGAAAATTAACCCTCTCCCTTTTTCCCCATCTCCTCTAACAATATTTCTGGAAAAATGGGATGCACCCTTTTTCTTCCTCCCCATAACTGGCGCATCCAGCGGAAGAAATTATCTACATAAGTGAACATCACCGGCACCACTACCAGCGTCAGCAGAGTAGAAGTCGTAAAGCCACCAATCACAGCAATTGCCATCGGACTGCGCACCTCCCCAGCTGCCCCCAATTCCAAGGCAATCGGCGTCATTCCGGCAATTGTAGAAATCGAAGTCATCAGAATTGGTCGCAAGCGAGAGACACCCGCCTCAACTACCGCCTTAAACTGCGGTTTCCCTTGCTTGATGCCAAACAAAGCAAAATCCACCAGCAAAATCGCATTTTTCGTCACCAATCCCATCAGCAACACAATCCCAATCAGGGCAAATAGCCCTAACTCCTTCTGCATTACCAACAATCCCAACAAGGCACCACCAATAGAGAGAGGCAACGCCGCCAAAATTCCGAAGGGATAGAGAAAATTGTTGTACAGCAGGACGAGGATGGAATAAATTGACAGCACCGCCAGCCCTAAAGCACCCAAAAAGCGAGTGAAAATATCTCGCATAATCTTGGCATCCCCGAAGGGTTCCTGAGAAACTTCCGGGGGCAGAGGATTCATCGCTGGCAAAGCTCTGACCTTTTCCAAAGCATCTCCCAAGGAAATGCCTTGCAAGTTGGCCTCCACCGAAACCTGACGATTGCGGTTAAATCGCTTAATCTCTGCCGGACCACTACCCAAGCGGATATCTGCCACCGCAGTTATGGAAACCAGCGTGCCATCTGAACTGGGAACCCGAAGATTCTTCAGCGTCTCGATGTCAGAACGCTGTTCGGGATCTAACTGGACGCGAATGGGAATTTGTCGGTCGGGTAAATTAAATTTAGCCAGATTTGAATCATTATCTCCAATCAGGGCAAGAGAAGCAGTGCTGGCGATCGCCTGAACCGAAACTCCCAAATCGGCTGCGCGGTCTGGATCTGGCTTAATCACAATCTCCGGTTTCACCAAACTGGTACTGGAGGTAACTGACACCAAACCCGGAATTTGACGCATCTGCTTTTCTAGGGCTTCAGCAGTTTGTGTGAGAACCGAACTATTCTCACTCTTGAGGACAATCGATAAATCTTTGCCATCACCTCTTGCACCTCGGCTACCAAAACTGATCCGCGCACCGGGAATTTGCTTGAAACTCTCGCGCATCTGTTTCTCAAACTGTTGCTGCGATACCTCCCGTTCCTCCTTCGGCACCAGATTAACGTAAGCGAGGGCAGAATTAACAATTCCATCTCTCCCGACAGTCCCCAGGACACTCTCGACGGCTGGCCTTTCTTCCAATAACCGATTGGCTTGTTGCATCGCTTTCTCTGTCTCACTGAGCTTAGATCCCGGTGGCAGTTCAATAAAAACCGTACTCAAGCCAGTGTCGCCGCTATCAAACAAACCTTTGGGAATATAAGGCACTAGCTGCAAGCTACCAATGAAGAAAGCAATAGCAATTAGCAGTGTTGTAATCCGGTGTCTTAATGCCCAAGTTAGGAGACTGCGATAAGGTTGGATACGTGAATTGTGAATTCTGAATTTTGAATTCCGAAAGGAATTATCAGTTTGTTCTCTAAGTGTAGAATTTTCGTCTCCCACCAATAAATCTTTTTCAGACTTCTTTGGCTTCAGTAAATAGGCACTGAGCATCGGTGTCATCGTACAAGCCACGAGGGTGGAAAACATGGTTGACACGGCCACCGTCACCCCAAAAGGTTGGAAAAACTGACCAGGGACACCGCCCATAAATGCCACTGGAATAAACACCGCCACAATGGTTGCTGTGGTTGCTACCACTGCCAAGCCAATTTCTCGCGCCCCATCCATCGCTGCTTGAAAAGGCTTCTTGCCCATTTGCAGGTGTTGGTCGATATTTTCAATCATGCAAATGGCATCATCGACCAAGTTTCCCACTGCCAGCGCTAAAGCCAGTAGAGTCATGCCGTTGAGGGTGTAGTCGAAGGCTTTCATCACCCAAAAGGTGGGAATAATTGACAAGGGCAGCGCCATTGCGGTAATGAGCGTCACCCGCCAATTGCGCAAAAATATACCTACCGTGATGATAGTGAGCACCGAACCCAGCACCAAGGCATCAATTGTGGCTCGGTAGGATTTGCGGATGACGTCAGCACGGGTGAAAATTAATTGCAGCCGTACATCTTCAGGCAGGGTTTTTTGGAGGCCCTCTACAGCCTTGCGGACACTTTCTTCAACGGTAACTAAGGTGCTGCCAGTGCTGCGCAGCACCGAAAAAGCTACTACTGGCTCGCCATTGAGATAAGCTGACTGCCTCTTATCAGCAAAACCATCTTGGACTTCTCCCAGACTAGAGAGTTTCACCGTATCACCATTGGGAAGGACGATGCGGTAGTTTTTTAAGTCCTCGACAGTTTTAGCACTGCCCAGGGTTCGGATATTCTGCTCACTCCCACCTACCTCTGAGCGACCACCAGACAAGTTGATATTAAAATTCCGAATTTGGTCGTTGACTTGTGTCGCGGTAATGCCAAAGGCTTGCAAGCGGCTGGGATCAATGTCAACGCGAATTTCTCTGTCAACTCCTCCGAGTCGATTAATTTGGGAAACTCCTTCTACATTCAGAAGCTCACGACTAATCTTGCGATCTACTAAGTCGCTCAATTCCTCAACGGAGCGCTTTTCGGAGGCAACAGCATAAGTCATGACCGAGCCACTGACAAATTCTAAGCGCTTGACGATAGGTTCGTCGATATCTTGGGGTAAGTCTTGGCGAATTTGGGCGACGGCATTGCGGACATCGTTGGTTGCCTCGTTGCTATCTGTTTCCAGAACAAAATTCACCGTCGTTGTTGAGGTTCCATCGGTAATGGTTGAGATAATTTGGTCAATATTTCCTAAACCAGCAACGGCGTCTTCAATTTTCTTCGTCACCTGGGACTCTAGTTCCGCTGGTCCTGCACCCCGCTGGTTTACTGTAATCATCACCGCCGGGACATCAATATTGGGATTATTATCAATTCCCAATCCGAGAAAAGAGATAAAACCGACTATCCCTAAAATCAGGAACATGACGATGGTGGGGACTGGATTTTTAATTGACCAGGAGGAGATGTGGAAGGACATTTTGGGAAATTATGAATTATGAATTTATGAATGGGGAAAGTCATTAGTCATTAATTGTTTTTTCTACTGACTAATTACCTCAACGCGATCGCCTTCTTTGAGATAGGCGGCACCTTTAACGACGACGCGATCGCCCCTCGATAAACCGCTCTTGATTTCCACTCGCTCGCGGGTTAGGATTTCTCCCATTTCCACTGGCTGTGCCTTGACAGTGTTATCTTCTTGCAGAACATAGGCGATCGCACTGCCATCTGATTGAGGCAAGACTGCGCCCATTGGCACTGTTAGACTTGTTGCCGCAGAGGTAGTGATGGATGCCCGTAAAAACATCCCGGGTTTCAAAGACTTCTGGGCAGGTAAATCCACTTTTACTATTGCCTGACGGGACTCCTCATCAACTATGGGTTCAATTTCTCGCAGTGTCCCGGACAGCATTAGGCTGCTATCTGCACCAGAGGTGATTTCTACCCTTTGCCCAGGACGAATTTGCGGCAGTTGGGTTTCGAGAACTTTCACTCTCAGTTCCAAACGTCCATTTTCGATAATCGTAAATAGTGTTTCCGAAGAGGAGGTAATGTCGCCAACACGAGCATCCCTTTCTGCCACCTTACCGCTCACGGGAGCAACTACCCGCGTATCTTTCAGTTGTGCTGTCACTAATTGCACTTGTGCTTTATCTTCAGCCAGTTGCGCTTCTGCTTGAGCAATTACTTCCCGACGGGGTCCTGCTTGCAGTTGTGCCAATTGCTGTTGAGCTTCTCGCAAACTGGCTTGGGCTTGTTGGAGGCTTGATTGCTTGCTGCGCTCTTCGTTTAAGACTTCATCGAGGCTATCGCGGGTAATCGCACCTTCTGCTTCTAGATTTTGGTTGCGCTGCACCCGCTTTCTCGCTAAATCCAAATCTGACTCAGCTTGCACTACTTCTGCTTCGGCACTTCTAACATTTTCCCTCGCCCGGGCAATTTCCTCTGAGCGCGTCCCCGCCCGCAATTCTGCCAGACGTGCTTCCGCTTGCGCCACCGATGCCATAGCTTGTGCCAACTGCGCCCTCAGGACGGAATCATCCAGGCGTGCCAGCACCTGTCCTGCTTTCACAAATGCGCCTTCGTCCACCAATACTTGCTTAATCTGCAATTCCTTTGCTTGGGACAACACTGGAATTAGCTCGAAGGCGGCAACCGTGCCAGTGGCTTTTAAGGTGCGATTAATTTGGGAAGTTTCTACTTCTGCTACTGTCACACTTTGAGCAGAGGCTTGTGACGCGATCGCCGGGGGTGCGGCAGTGGTGGAATCATTCGTCTGTTGAGAGGAAAGTAGGCGTTCTCCTCCTAATGTCAGCACGATGCCTATGCCCATGCCAATCAACAGACCACGCCCTCCTGATAGCCTGTTGGGGAGGGCTTTTTGCATTGAGTTTAAATTCTGCTCTGGGGAGACACTTTCAGCGACAGGAGCTATTTTCAACTGAAATTTGTCTTCATGAAAGACTTTCTGGCTCACGGTTGTTCCTCTGCTACTGGTGGACTGATTGGTTTTGTGAAGAAAGATTTCTTTTTATCTCTTTATCTTAATATTATATACTGATGGCTAGAGTGACTGCTTACTTTGATGGGAAAAACGGCTCTCCTGGATTTACTGTGAAAATGGTATTAAGGAATACATAATTTCCAGCCTATAGTTCTTGAAAGTCCTACTTCTTATAAAAAAGAATGAATACTATACAGCAGATCTGCTCATAGAACGCGGATGACGCGGATGACGCGGATTATCACGGATTTTGCTCGCCAACTATAAGGATTCAAGAGGAAGTATCTGCCTGTCGCAGAGCAGCGATAATCTTGGTATTGGCTTTAGGAAAAGGAAACTGGTCGATTTCTTCCAATGTCACCCAGCAAATCTCGTCGCATTCAATTGGCTGAGGTTCGCCGCCTAGGTAGCGACAATAATGCACAAAGAGGGTGATGTGAAAATGGATATAAGTGTGGTTGATGGTAATCAGATGCTCACCCACCTCCACTTCAATTGCCAGTTCTTCTAAGATTTCTCGTTTAATACATTCTTCGACGGTTTCATTTGGCTCAATTTTGCCGCCGGGAAACTCCCACAAACCTCCCATTAGGCCTTCAGCGCGTCTGCGGTCAATTAAAATATGTCCTTGGTCGTTGCGGATAACAGCGACGCCGATCTGTTTATGAGGTAATGGGGAAGAACTTTCAGGCATGGGTTGTTGGGATTCAATGCCTTGATTTTACCTGACAATACTCTTGCCAATAATATTTATGACGCTGTGCGTCACTGGGTTGAAAGGCACTCCCTCAGCAATGGATGCCATCTTCTACTGCGAATGTACCCAGCAACGCTCGCGATTGCATGGCAAAGCCTCCCTTATTCTGCTTCGGAAGCGAAGTTATCAGCTCCTTGCAAAGACTTCTCAAAGGTCATCCGCTGCTCGGCGTTACGCAGGAAATAACCGCTCATCATCGCCGAGGCTAACAGCCGTCCCAGATGTTCCCGACTCGTGCTGACTGAGACACCGAAATGCTCCGAGGGGAGATTGCCCAACAAGCCGATAATATTACGTTCCATGACTTGAAACACTTCATTAGACTGCGGTTTGGAAAGGTGGGCAATAGTTTCTGGGGTTAGGGATTGGACATATTGCCATAGCCCATTGCCTGACTCACCGTTACCGTCAAAAAAGTCCTGAGAACGATTGGATTCTTTGTTCACCTTATTACCTCCTAGTTATTCCTCTCTCAATAGATTTAGCCGTTGAAGGGAGTTAGTAAGCTTTTTGAGCAATCTCTACAAGCCAATGTAACAAATTTAAAGCTTTTTGGCGGTCGATAGAACCGAACCCCTAGTATCGCATTCTCCGACCTGTAGCAATTAGCACTTAACTGACGAGATATTCACGTATATCGGCTGTGCGCTTGCGCAGTTTTGAGAGTGCTTCCCTCTCAATTTGCCTTACTCGCTCGCGATTTATATTCAGACGAATGCCAATCTTAGCTAGGGTTAAAGGTTGCCCATCTGCCAGTCCAAACCGCAGTGCTAGCACTTCCCGTTGCTGGGGTGTCAAATCTGCCATCAGTTTGTCCAGATCCCGCCGAAGAGAGGAATGAGTAGCATAATCCTCTGGTGATTGTCCTGTGTCCTCTAATAGTTCTCCGAGTTCCGTATCGTTATTGTCTCCCAAACGCAGCTCCAAGGATAGAGGCTGACGCGATCGCTCGAGATATTCCCGCACTTGCTTGGGGGTCAAGTCCAGTTCCTGGGCTAGTTCAGCAATAGTCGCCGTCCGTCCATTCTTTTGAGCGAGTTGCCGCTGTGCTTTTTTAATTTTGTTGAGTTTCTCAGTGATATGGATTGGCAGGCGAATGGTGCGGCTTTTCTCGGCAATGGCGCGAGTGATGGCTTGACGAATCCACCAGTAAGCATAAGTGGAAAACCGATAGCCCTTGGTGGGATCAAACTTCTCCACACTCCGCTGCATTCCAATTGTACCTTCCTGGATTAAGTCCAGCAAGTCGAGATTGCGCTTGAGGTATTTTTTGGCAATGGACACCACCAGTCGCAAATTTGCCTCAATCATTTTGCGCTTAGAAGTTTTCCCCGCCGCGATACAGGAGCGCAATTCTGCCTGGGTTAGTTTAGCAGCTTCCGCCCACTGGGAGTCGGTGGGTTCGGAACCTAGTTTTTCTTGCAGAGAGTCTCTGATTGTTTCCAAGGCGATTAACTGTTGCACCCGTTTGGCATAGAGAATTTCCTCTTCGTGAGTCAGCAGGGGGACGCGACCAATTTCTCGCAGGTAAGTCCGAACCGTGTCAGTGGAGTTCTGAGCAGTTTTCATGGGGTAGAGTCTGGTAGGGGTCAAAGTAAGAGTAAGGAGGATAGTGTATTGGGAAACGGGGTTACTAACAACAGTAGAGGAGACGATTGTGATTGTGATAATTATTTATAGTTGTCTTAAGTTGATCCACTGGCTCTGTTGGCAAATAGAAGGGGGTTGGATAAGAAGGAAACCATAATACTACAACCTGGCTAGAGTATCCTTAACAATAATACATTAATTTATTAACTATTGTAACCGGGAACAGGGAACAGGGAACGGGGAACGGGGAGGGGGGAGCAGGGGGAGCAGGGGGAGCAGGGGGAGCAGGGGGAGCAGGGGGAGCAGGGGGAGCAGAGGGAGCAGGGAGAGCAGGGGAAGAAAATTACAGAAATTTG
>JBFRWF010000112.1:0-8208 GCA_051439465.1 Xenococcaceae cyanobacterium
GCAGCCTGAATATCGGCATCATCATGATAGCCACAGGATTCACCAACAAACTTTTCACCCTCTCTATTAGTCTGAGTAATATAACCACAACATGAGCATTTCTGTGATGTATATCTAGGGTCAACTATATAGCAGAAATTTCAAAAGTAACTAGGTGCTGCCCGCAATTCCCCTACGACCAAATCGAAGATTATGGTCGCAGTACCCTTGCGGCGACTTCGATGGAAGCACTTCTAAGAGGCTACAAGTAGCGGTGCTACTCTTCTCTAACCTTCTTACTGCTTCCTGCGCTTTAGATACTCTGCAATAGGCTCAGCTACACCGTCTTCAGGTTCGTATACCTGTGGATTGGGGTTCTCAGCATGTAGCTTATCAAGGTAGATATATAGAGCTTCCTCATCATCTCGGTGTTCTAAAACGTAGACCCGGAGTTCTGCCTTAGTCATAGTAGCAAAGTCTGGTTTCACACTCATACAAACCTCCATTTACCATCAAATTCAATCAGATAACCCTATTTCATAATTCAGATTTCATAATTCAGACTTCATAATGCTTCGCCTTTTTCTGGCAAAATTTCCTGCATAACTTGCTGATAACAATCGAATGACTTGCGACTGAAACAAACAAAAACTACTTGTTCAACTGAGCTTTTCTTTTGTAAAAATTTTTTTACCTCAGTTACAGCAATTCTGGTAGCAAGCTCTAGGGGGAATCTGTAGACGCCAGTACTAATAGCAGGGAAGGCAATAGTGCAAATCCCCTTTTCTGCTGCCAATTCTAGACTGCGACGATAACAATTGGCCAATAACTCATCTTCTCCCTGATTACCTCCTCTCCAAACTGGTCCAACAGTATGGATTACCCACTTGGCTAAGAGCTTATACCCCTTAGTAATCTTGGCATCCCCTGTGGCACAGCCATGCAAATCTCGACATTCTTCTAATAATTCAGGTCCCGCTGCTCGGTGAATCGCTCCATCAACGCCTCCGCCACCGAGAAGAGAGTTATTGGCAGCGTTAACGATCGCATCAACCCCTTGCTGGGTAATATCACCCTGAACTACAATAATCTTTTTCGTTTCCAAATTTCGCTCTGACATTAACAACATCTCCTTCTGGCTTGAAATTTGAGATTTCTAGTTTCCTGGATTTGTCAGGAAATGCCTGGGACGAAGAGCTGCCTCATTGAATAAATCCTTGGAGTTGGATGCGATCGCCTCAGGAAGAAAAAGTTATAACTGAATCATAATGATAAAACAATCCTATCAAATGGTGACCGGCGATCGCATTATAGTGAACTACAAGGAAGAGATATTCAGAGCAACCGAGGATTTGAAGGTGAAGCATGAATTTAGACAAACCATTAGGCTCAGTCATTCAAGGTTCCCTGAGTGAGGGATTAGAAGTGCGATTGCATCCTGATGTCTCCGTAGAAGATATGCGTGTGGGTAAATTTCTTGTAGTGCAAGGGGTGCTATCCCGCTTTTTTTGCCTCCTCACCGATGTCTCTCTCGGAACCTCCAGCCCCAGAATTATTGCCAATCCCCCCAGTGCCGATGACATTTTTTTGCGGGAGGTGCTGGCGGGAAGTGGTACCTATGGGACAATTGAACTTTCTCCGATGTTGATGTTCACCCCATCAGAAGTTAGGAGACAGGGATCCCCAACGCCTACCAAGATCAATAGTAAAAGTCCCCTCGCTTCTTTTGAAGCACAAACTAGCAGCGAACTCCAACTACAGCCAGTTAAAACCATTCCCAGCCACTTCAGCCAAGTCTTTGAGGCTAGGGAAAGGGATTTCCGCACCGTCTTCGGCTGGGAAGATGATCCCCATAGGCGCAACTTCTCCATCGGTCAACCCCTGGATATGGATGTCCCCGTTTGCATCGATTTAAACCGCTTTGTGGAACGCAGCAACGGCGTTTTTGGGAAATCGGGAACCGGCAAATCTTTCCTCACTCGCTTGTTAATTTCCGGTATCATCCGCAAACAAGCAGCGGTGAACCTGATGTTTGACATGCACTCCGAATACGGTTGGGAAGCCGTCAGCGAAGGCAAAGAATTCAGTACCGTCAAGGGCTTGCGCCAGCTATTTCCCGGACAAGTAGAAATTTACACCCTTGACCCTCAATCTACCAATCGTCGTGGCGTGCCCGATGCCCAGGAACTCTACCTCAGCTACGATCAAATCGAGATTGAAGACCTGAGACTGGTGGCACAGGAGTTAAGTCTTTCCGAAGCCAGTCTAGATAGTGCCAATATCCTGCACGCCGAGTTCGGTAAATCCTGGATTATTCAATTGTTGGATATGACCAACCAGGAAATCCGGAGCTTTTGTGAGGAGAAACAGGGTCATAAGGGTTCGATTATGGCATTGCAGCGTAAACTGACGCGCCTAGGTAATCTCAAATATATGCGCCCTGCCTGCCCTCACAACTACATCAACCAGATTTTGCAATCTCTCGATGCTGGGAAACACGTTGTAGTAGAGTTTGGTTCCCAGTCCAATATGCTTTCCTATATGCTGGCGACTAATATGATTACCAGGCGGATTCATGCTAGTTATGTGCTAAAGTCGGAACTGTTTTTGCACTCGAAAAATCCCCTGAATCGTCCTCGCCAGTTAGTAATTACCATTGAAGAAGCGCACCGCTTTCTGGACTCTGGCACCGTGCATCAAACGATTTTTGGCACCATTGCTAGGGAAATGCGCAAGTACTTCGTTACCCTGCTGGTGGTAGATCAGCGTCCCTCTGGGATTGATAATGAGGTGATGTCTCAGGTTGGCACTCGCATCACCTGCTTATTGAATGATGAGAAAGACATTGAGGCTATCTTCACCGGGGTTTCCGGGAGTCAAGGCCTGCGTTCAGTGCTGGCTAAACTCGACTCGAAGCAACAGGCTCTGATCCTTGGTCATGCTGTCCCCATGCCAGTGGTAGTGCGTACTCGCCCCTACGACCAAAAATTTTACGCTGAAATTGGCGATACTGACTGGGGAGAGATGGCCGATGAAGAAGTTTTTACGGCGGCTGAAGCGGCTAAGGCGGATTTAGGATTTTGACTGGGATTGGTGATTGGCGATGCCGACGCGCAGAAATCTTTGACCGACGCGCAGGACGTAGTCCGAGCATCGTCGAGCATTGCAGTGATTTGTGGAAAGCACTCCATTATCCCTGCTAATGAGTTCGGTGATCCGCCTTCGCCAAAACTACTATTTTAATAATTTTTGAGTCATTATGGTATTAAGAAGGATGTCTTGGAACTAGGGCTGGTGTCATTGCTGTCGCTAGAAGCTTTGGAATACAAGACAAAACAAGAAAAAGTGGTGAACTTTTTTTTTGTGGCGAACGTCTAAATGCGTACATTAGGATAGAGTTAAGTAAAAGTCATACCGACTTCGTTTTTTAGATTTCCTTCTCGGTTCTGGAGTTAAGAACGCACTGAATCGCTCCGGAGGACAATCTCAGCGACAGACTTTCTGCTTGTTTAAGGAGTCACAACTGTACAGATGCCCACTACCAAAGTCAACAAAAAAAACAAACAGCCTATGTTCTCGGCGGATATGGTTCGCACTTATCTGCACGAGATTGGTCGGGTACCGCTGCTAACCCATGAGCAAGAGATTGTTTATGGCAAGCAGGTACAGAAAATGATGGCCCTGTTGGCAAAGAAAGAAGAACTGAAAGAAGAACTAAAGAAAAAGCTGGAACGGGAGCCAAATCTGAAGGAGTGGGCTAACTATGTCCAGATGAGCGAAGATGAACTCAACCAAGCTTTGCGGCAGGGAAATCAGGCGAAGCGCAAGATGATCGAGGGGAATTTGCGCTTGGTGGTGGCGATCGCCAAGAAGTACCAAAAGCGCAACATGGAATTCCTCGATCTGATTCAGGAAGGAAGCTTAGGCTTAGAACGGGGTGTGGAAAAATTCGATCCCACCAAAGGCTTTAAGTTTTCCACCTATGCCTACTGGTGGATTCGTCAGGCAATTACCCGCGCGATCGCTCAACAGGCTCGCACTATTCGCCTCCCCATCCACATCACCGAAAAACTCAATAAAATCAAGAAAACACAACGAGAACTCTCACAAAAATTGGGTCGTAGCGCCACTCCCGGTGAAATTGCCAAAGAGTTGGACTTACAACCATCTCAGATCCGAGAGTGTTTGAGCATGGCTCGTCAACCAATTTCTCTCGACGTGCGCGTCGGCGATAACCAGGATACGGAACTATCTGAGCTGCTAGAAGATGATAGTGTTTCTCCAGATCATTACATCACCCAGGAGTTGATGCGGCAAGACCTGCATAATATGCTGGCAGAACTGACCCCTCAACAGCGAGAAGTGATCTCCTTGCGTTTTGGGTTAGAAGATGGTAATGAGCTGTCTCTGGCAAAAATCGGTCAAAGATTGAATATCAGCCGCGAGCGCGTGCGCCAGCTGGAGCATCAAGCTCTTGCCCAGCTTCGTAGACGACGTTCCAATGTACGAGAGTATATCGTGGCTAGTTAATCAACATTGTAACGCACCGAATTTAGACGGTGCGTTAAATTTCGTTATGTTTATTTTTTTTCCATAAATAAATTTAGGGGCTTGATACCTTCTTTTTTTTGTCAAGCAATACGAGCCGTATTACGTTAATACTTACCACTACAGCTTCTTTGCCTCACCCCATTTTAGCTCCCCAACACACCCACCTTATATATCCCTGAAATCTTGAACTATGACGACGTCAATTGTAGAGAAAATTGCCTCAGTCCAAGAACAGCGGTTTGTGCTACCAGGTCGCTATACTTGGCAGCAATTTAAGGCAATTCAATCCTCAATCGAAGCCGCACCTAGCGTGGGAATATCCTACCTAGATGGATGCATAGAGCTGATGACCCTTGGAGAAGAACATGAAACCATCAAAACCATTATTGGTGCCCTAATAGAACTTTACTTTTTGCAAAAGCGGATCGAGTTTATCCCGGTAGGCAGTGCCACTCGCGAAGCCGAAGAGAAGGGAGCTTCCTTTGAACCCGATGAATCGTATTACATCGGTGAAAGAAAGGAGCATCCTGACTTAGCGGTTGAAGTCGCCATAACCAGTGGCAGTACCAAGAAGCTCGAAAAATACAAGCGCTTTCTGGTAGCAGAAGTCTGGTTTTGGGAAAATAACCAGTTATCCATCCATCATTTTCGCACAGAAGAATATGAAACAATTTACCGCAGCGAACTTCTACCAGACCTTGATGTGGATTTGTTCGCGCGTTGCGTGCGGATGTCTTCTAAACTTGAGGCAATGACAACATTTCTCAATGGGATTCAGCATCAGTAAGAGAGATAAATAGACAAAAGTTCTATACTCCTCATTCCTAACCATTATTAGTATAGATGAGAGTAATTCGTAGGGTGGGCAACGCAAAAGTAACCAGATTTCCTGATTTCTGAATAAGGCGTTGCCCACCACAACCCCCAGCTCCACATCCACATCCTGGGGGAGAAATCGGTGGGCATTTCCTGCCAATACATTGGCTAAGGGTGACAAAATTATAGCGGGAAATGCCCACCGGACAAAACTCTTGACTCTTGACTCCTCATTCCTAACCATTATTAGTATAGGTGAGAGGAATTCGTAGGGTGGGCAACGCAAAAGTAACTAGATTTCCTGATTTCTGAATAAGGCGTTGCCCACCACAACCCCCAGCTCCACATCCACATCCTGGTGTAAAAATTGGTGGGCATTTCCTGGCAATACATTGGCTAAGAGTGACAAATTTCTGGCAGGAAATGCCCACCCTACAAAACTCCTACTCTACTGTCACAGACTTTGCCAAGTTCCTCGGCTGATCAACATCCAAACCCCGCCGCGCTGCAATGTGATAAGCCAATAGCTGCAAAGGAATCACCGTGAGTATTGGTGAAAGTAACTCTTCCACTGCTTGTACTGGCAGCAAATTATCAAATGTTAACCCAGCGTCCTGATTATTCATCGGCGTGACACCAATCAGGCGGGCATCACGGGCTTTGGCTTCCTGAGCATTGGAGAGGACTTTTTCATACACACTACCAGGCATGGCGATCGCCACCACTGGCACCTTGGAATCCAACAGGGCAATAGGACCGTGTTTCATCTCCCCCGCAGGATAACCTTCGGCGTGAATGTAGCTGATTTCCTTGAGTTTGAGCGCCCCTTCTAAGGCAATGGGGAAGTTGATGCCCCGCCCTAAAAAGATAAAGTCTTGGGTTTCAGCAAAATCGTGGGCTAGCTCCTCAATATAGCACTCTTGACTCTCCAGAACTAGCTCTATTTGCGCTGGCATTTGACACAAACCATCAAGAATTGATTCAATTCTGGCGGCAGGTAAAGTTTGACGCCGACAGGCTAAATCCAGGGCTAGTAAATAAAACCCCATTAGCTGGGCAATAAAGGTTTTAGTCGCCGCCACGCCAATTTCAATGCCAGCCTGGGTGTTAATAATCTGATCGACTATTAGGGCTAGGGAACTTTCTGGTCGATTGGTAATTCCCAAGATTCGCGGCTGAAACTGAGATTCTAGCTCAGCACGACGCTGCTTTTCCATCTCCAGAGCCGCTAGAGTGTCAGCGGTTTCTCCCGATTGGGTAACGCCAATGGTGAGGGTGTTAGGGGTAATCGGTGCTGGTGCGTAGCGAAATTCGGAAGAATACTGCACTATAGTAGGAATTCCCGCTAGCTGTTCGAGTAGGTATTTCCCTACTAACCCCGCGTGCCAGCTAGTACCACAGGCAAGGATTTGAATGTGTTCTAAATTCTCATATAGTGCTGGCGACAAACCTAGGTTAATCGGAGTTGAGACTGGATTGGAGTTAGCTTGCCAATCACTGTTGAGATAGGCTTCCAAGCAAGTGCGTACCACTCCTGGTTGCTCATAGATTTCCTTGAGCATGAAGTGACGGAATCCCTGTTTTTCAACGATAATCGGATTCCAGTCGAGGGCGCGGGGCATTTTTTTCAGGCGATCGCCTGCGAAATTATATACTTCTACTCCCAAGGGTGTAAGCCTTGCCATTTCGCCATTTTCCAGCGTCAGCACCGCATGGGTATGGGGCACAAGTGCTGTAACATCAGAGGCACAGAAAAATTCTCCTTGACCAAAACCAAGGATCAAGGGAGCCTGTTGTCGGGCAACAACTAGCTCATCGGGATAGTCAGCACAAATGATGGCGATGGCAAACGCCCCTTTCAGCAGATTCACTGCCTTTTGTACCGCCGTCAAAAAAGGACTGGGGTATTGAAAATCCCAATTGGGAGTTTTCGGCAAAAACTCCGCAATCAGATGGGGAATCACTTCTGTATCCGTATCAGAACGGAACTCATGTCCTTTGCTTTTAAGTTCCTCCCGCAACTGCTGGTAGTTTTCAATAATCCCGTTTTGCACCACCGCCACTCGCATTGCCATATCCATATGGGGATGGGCATTATGCTCTTCTGGCTTGCCGTGGGTTGCCCAGCGGGTGTGTCCGATGCCAACCCGAGAGGGATTTACTTCTCGTTCGAGTTTTTCCCGCAGGTTGTGAAGTTTACCCTTTGCTCGAAGGCAGTGGAGTTCACCTTCTAAAACCGTTGCCACTCCAGCAGAATCATAACCGCGATATTCCAGTCTCTCCAACCCTGCCATCAAGATCTCTGTAGCTGTTTGGGTGCCAATATAGCCAACAATTCCACACATTTAACTGTTCACTCCTATTGCTCACACACAATTTAAATGAACTACCCCGCCCTACTGCGTTGAGGACGGGGTTTCGTCCCCGTCACTCTTCTTTTGAGAGCGCGACTTCTGACGTTTCCTCACAGCCAGTTGCCTAAACCCGCCGCAATCAGTGGGGGTCGAGGTAGAGCTGTCTGCTCCACGTCTAATGAGGCTAGTTCCTAACCCCAGCGCATAATTGACCATCACCTCAGCAGCAGCTACATCTCTGTCTTGGATATAGCCACATTTAGAACAAGAATGTACGCGCTCATCCAGTTCTTTTTTCTCCTGGTGATAGCATTTAGGGCAAGTTTGACTGGGCTTAACCTTTTGTGTAGGAACTTCTATGAACAATCCAGATGCCTCGGCTAATTTATACTCGATAGCCCAGGTGAGCATTCCCATTCCTACATCTAGGATCGATCGATTTAACCCAGTCTTCTGACCCTTTCGCTTACTGCCTTTTTTGGCTTTGCGGGTCATGGCCTTGATGTTA
>JBFRWF010000113.1:0-17897 GCA_051439465.1 Xenococcaceae cyanobacterium
CTGATAAACAAGTTCATGCACTTTTTTTGTTAAAAATAACATCTGAAATTATTACTCTCCCTGCTCCGGAGTCCCTGCTCCCTGCTAAAAACAGAGTGAATTATGGAATACAGAATCAACACCCTAGATGTTGGGAGGAAGAAGGATCAACACTACGCAAGAGAATATTGGTATCTAATAGGTATTGGCTCATTCGTAATAAATGGTATCTCGGTGCAATGCTTCCTCTGGTAAGTTGGCACTATTCTTGGGGAGACTTGCTACAAATTTGCGCCATCTTTCGGCTTTTTCTTGAGGAGTTAATTGGGTTGTATTAGTTTTTTTTTGTAGGTACACTGATTTAGTATTTTGTCTGAGAAATTCGGTGAACTCTAAAACTTCTTGTTGTTTGTCGGTGGGAAGTTCTCGCAAGTTTTCTAAGACTGCTTGTTCAATGTTCATGTTACCTTTATCTAAATCAACTATGCTTCTATCTTAATTTCCTCTTCTGCGACCTGGAATCTGGGGAAATCTGAGACGGCGGTCTGATTATGGGTTATCCTCAAGGAAGGAACACAACAAAATGCTAATTCTGTATTTAATCATTTCGTTACAGAATCGGAATAGATTTTGGATTTTTAATTCACATGGTGCGATTAAAGCTATGGCAGTGGGTCGTGTTGGCAATCCCGATCGCGACCATCTTCAGTTTCTTGATGGTATCAGCGGGGTGGCAGATCCACGAGTGGGGTATTAGTTGGATCTGGGGCGCGTTCGTCCTCATCTTCGTGGGCTGGCGTTGGCTGCTAGTCAGATGGACCCGACCTATGGTAGAGCAGGTGGAAGCCGTAGTGGCCCAAGTCAGCGAAGAACTGGAATCCGCTTCAGACGACACAACAGAGCTGCCAGCGGGAAATGACGCTGTCAATCAAGCAGAAGCAGCATTACAAGAGATCCTGAAAGCGGCACAGAGCGATCCACCGATCTGGGAAGACTGGCAAACATTTTGGCAGCGATGCCAGGATCTTGTCGCCGCGATCGCCCATACCTACTATCCCGAAGTTAAACATCCCCTGCTGAACATTTACGTTCCCCAAGCTTACGGACTGATTCGGGGAACGGTGGATGACCTGGATCAGTGGATGCAGAAGTTATCACCTGCCCTCAATCAGGTTACGATTGGACAGGCATACCAAGCCTACGAAGTCTACCGCAAGCTGGAGCCATCTGCTCGTAAACTCTGGCAAGCCTGGAACTGGGCACGGTGGCTCTTGAACCCAGCGGCAGCGATAGCCAGACAAGCCAGTCAGCGGTACAGTAACCAGGCAAATCAGCAACTGCTGGCAAATTTGAGCCAGCTTCTCCGGGAAGCTGCCCTCCGGAACTTATACCGGCAGGCGATCGCTCTCTACAGTGGCGGCACGCTGCCTGCTTCAGAATTCGCCGTTCCCACACCGACACTACCCAAAGCGAAGACCCAAACCATCCGAGACATCCTGGCTCAGGCAGAACCCGTCGAGGCAGTTGAGCAAAAACCCGTCAATATTCTGCTGGTGGGGCGAACCGGAGCCGGAAAAAGCAGCCTGATTAACACGCTGTTTCAGGCAGATCGAGCAGCAGTCGATGTTTTGCCCAGTACCGATAAGATTCAAAATTACCACTGGCAGACCCAAACCCTCGAAACGCTGACGCTTTGGGATACTCCGGGGTATGAACAAGTTAACCGTTGGGATCTGCGGAAGCTAGTGCTTGACTGTGCCACAAACGCTGACCTGCTGCTGTTAGTTACCCCTGCTCTCGATCCAGCCCTGCAAATGGATGTGGACTTTCTCAAAGACATGAAGGCAGAAGTTGCAGACCTGCCTGCGATCGCGGTGGTCACCCAGGTAGATCGTCTGCGTCCCATCCGCGAGTGGGAGCCGCCCTACGACTGGGAATGGGGCGATCGCCCAAAGGAAATCGCCATTCGGGACGCTACCGAGTATCGCGCTCAGATTCTGGGGGACTTCTGTAATCGGGTTCTGCCTGTCGTGAGCGGGGATCTCAAAACGGGGCGAGCCGCCTGGGGAGTGGAAGCGCTATCCTTGGGACTGGTGGAGGCGATCGCTCCTGCCAAGCAACTCCGTCTTGCCCGCTTTTTGCGTGACCTGGAAGTTCGCACCATTGCTGCCGCCAAAATCATCGACCACTACACCTTCCAGATGACGACAACACAGGGACTGACTGCACTGCTCAAAAGTCCCGTCCTTCAGTTCATTTCTACCATGACGACCGGATCGCCATCCCTGGCCTATCTTCTGGCAGAGCAAATTCCAGTGGAACAGTTGCCTGTCGTCATTGGCAAGCTCCAGATGGCCTATGACCTTTTCTCGCTCTTGAGTACAGGGGACTCTAACACTCTTAACTTTGACCTGCTCTCCCTCTGGCCGCTGCTGCTGGAAAACTCTGGCTCACCCGATCGCAACGCCTGGGCATTTGGTCACGCTCTGGTGGAGTACTGGACTCAGAATCTGACGGTTGCACAACTACAGGAGCGGTTTGAGTATTATAATTATTATCTGAAGCAGGCTTGAGTCGGCTCCTAATCCTAAGGGCACTTGGTTTTACCTAAGAACGCGAGAATGCGAATGACTGAGCAACGTGATGCTGACTCGCTGTCAGCTGATTCCCAGCAGTTCAGTGAACCGACTGAGGGGGTGACACCTGAGTCGGTGGATGATTCCTGGAAAAACCGCATTGCTGGTATCTGGAACAATGCAACAGCGCGTTTGAGGGAACTCCTACCCGTAGAGCAAGTGGCACAGACGGCTGTTGGGTGGTTTAGCGTTAGCGAAGCTCAGGTTGCAGAGATTTTGGAGACTGTTCGAGCACAACTGCCAACCACGGAAGCCCTCCTGATTGGTAAGCCCCAAGCCGGTAAAAGTTCGATTGTGCGGGGACTGACGGGAGTTTCTGCTGAGATTGTTGGTCAGGGATTTCGTCCCCACACGCAACACACCGAGCGCTATGCCTATCCTTCCAGTGACCTGCCGTTGCTCATTTTTACAGATACGGTCGGACTGGGAGATGTGAACCAGGACACTCAGGCAATTATTCAGGAACTGGTTGGCGATCTGCAACGGTCGAGTGGCCGTGCCAGAGTCCTGATTCTGACGGTCAAAATCAATGATTTCGCGACCTACACCCTGGGACAAGTTGCTCAGCAGCTCCGTCAGCAGTATCCAGACATTCCCTGTCTGCTGGCGGTTACCTGCTTGCATGAGGTTTATCCTCCCGGTACTGCCGATCGGCAAAGCTGCGCCTTCGGCGAGCATCCTGCCTATCCACCGGACTGTGAGGAGGTCAACCGAGCCTTCGCCGAGATTCAGCAAGCCTTTGCCGGACTGTGCGATCGCGCTGTACTGATTGACTTCACCTTGGAAGAGGATGGCTATACTCCAGTGTTTTATGGCTTAGAGGCGCTGAGAGATTCCCTGGCAGATCTACTCCCCGAAGCAGAAGCCCATGGGATTTATCAGTTATTGAATGAGGAAGTGGGTAGGCAACTGGGAAACCTCTACCGGGATGCCGGACGCCATTACATTTTGGCATTTGCCGTCATGGCAGCCACCATCGCGGCGGTGCCACTGCCATTTGCCACAATGCCCGTGCTGACTGCCTTGCAAGTATCGATGGTGGGTCTGCTGGGAAAATTGTATGGGCAAACGCTGACTCCATCGCAAGCAGGAGGTGTTGTCAGTGCGATCGCTGGTGGCTTTCTGGCACAGGCGATCGGACGGGAGTTAATCAAATTCCTGCCCGGCTTCGGCAGTGTAATTGCCGCTTCCTGGGCAGCCGCCTACACCTGGGCACTGGGTGAAGGAGCCTGCGTTTACTTCGGTGACTTAATGGGGGGAAAGAAACCCGATCCCAAGAAAATTCAGTCCGTAATGCAAGAAGCGTTTAAAGCAGCGCAAGAACGGTTTAAGGGAATCAATAGACTTGACCATTATCCCCGTTGAGAGCATCCCACGGACAGCGAATGCGCTCAACACACCCTCCGCGAACGCGTCCGTTATGTGTAACGTGAGTTCGACGGAAAGAAAACTTCTAAAACCTATGTACAGCAAGATTTATACCCTAGATATGTATTTAAAGCTTTTGTCAACAACCTAGGCTTAATGACACCTGAGTTCGATGTAAGATTCCTTACCTGGCTTGGTTTTGAGGCAGAAGGCTCCCAGGCAGAGGGCAGGAGGAGGAGAAAGGGAAAGAGCTAGGAGGCAACATATAATATTACCAAGAAGGAAGCTCTGGTAGTTCTTTATGGATGCCAGAAGCCTACACTCATCCGCTAGGGGAGCGTAGGAGCTTCACTGTAGTGATAAAAAGCGTGTCACCGACTAGGATCGACTTCCGTTGATGATGTCCATAGTACTATATCAGTAGATTTATGACGAGTGTCGCTCAATCTCCTTACACCAACGAACAAATTGCTGCTTGGCTGCGCGGCTTGCTCACAATCGCCTGGGCAGACGGACACTACGATCCAGAAGAACAGGAGTTGATTGCTCAGCTAACTAAGGAATTGGCTCTTTCAAATGATGTTGGTAGTTTTAAGCCAATTACTCCGGAAGAATTAGCTGCTGTTTTAGGTAAAGAGGAAAAAACCGCAGAAAATTTTTTGAGGACAAGCGTTTTAGTAGCCGTTGCTGATGGAGTTTACTCTACTCCAGAGGCGGAACTGCTGCACAAGTTTAGTGATGCCCTAGGACTAAAAGTAGAAGCCCTGAAGTCCTTAGAGCATACCCTGTACAAACCCGATGAAGTTCAACCAACAGAGTCAGCTACTTCTGCGGACGCAGCCCAAATAAGTGCTCCTCATCCCCATCCAGACCTTTTGCTGCCAGTTAAAGACTGGCTCGATGGAATGGAAATTCATGACCCACGGGTGGCACGATTCATCTGCAAAATGGTTCCTTCTCAATGTCCGTTTGAGAGAGATATCAAGCTATTCGGCCACAAAATCGTCCACATTCCTCCCATGTGCAAGCTCAATCCCCTTTATGAACAGTTGGTTGGTTTGCGCTTCCGCTCTTTGTCCTATCTGGCCGATGATTGTAAAGAAGATGTTTCAGAATATATCTAACATGGTCAGTTGTCAGTTGTGATTAGGGATTGGGGATTGGGTAATAGCCAATAAAACTCACCCCAATTTCCCTCTCTCATACCAAATCCGGGTTAACTACCCCTTTTTTGAGGGAAGTAGGACTCGCTAGACTAGACTTCGTCCCTGCTACGCAGCGCGTCGCTGCTCCGCAGAGCGCTCAAAGGCAAAAGGCTTGCATGCAAAAGGCAAAAGTAGGGAGCAGGGGAAGAAAAAGACAACAAATTGATAAAGGGGGTTTTAGATTTGGATTCTGTATTACCCATAAACCCATAACAAGTTATGCAATTTATCGATCGAGCAGAAATTGAGGTGGAAGCGGGTAAAGGCGGCGACGGAATTGTTGCTTTTCGCCGGGAAAAGTACGTGCCTGCTGGGGGACCTTCTGGAGGTAATGGGGGGCGTGGCGGTTCGGTGATTTTAGTGGCAGTTGAACATCTGCAAACTTTGCTGGATTTCATGTATGCCCGCCACTTCAAAGCGGAAAACGGCAAACGGGGAGGTCCGAATAATCGCACAGGGGCGGCGGGGTGCGATCGCCTGATTGAAGTCCCCTGCGGTACAGCAGTCTATGATGCCGACACAGAGGAAATTCTGGGAGATTTGGTTGAAAAGGGACAGACTATCTGTGTTGCCAAAGGGGGTAAGGGTGGCTTGGGGAATAAGCATTTCTTGAGCAATCGCAACCGAGCTCCTGAAAATGCCTTACCGGGATTGTCAGGAGAACAGCGACTCTTGCGCTTGGAGTTGAAGTTACTGGCGCAAGTGGGCATTATTGGCTTACCAAATGCTGGCAAGTCTACCCTCATTGCCGCCCTTTCTTCAGCTCGACCGAAGATAGCAGATTATCCCTTTACTACCTTAGTGCCGAATTTGGGAGTGGTGCGTAAACCCACTGGGGATGGCACAGTATTTGCCGATATTCCAGGGTTGATTGCTGGTGCTCACGCAGGAGTGGGTTTGGGTCACGATTTTCTGCGCCACATCGAGCGCACCCGCTTACTATTACATTTAATCGATCTTACTGCTGCTGACCCCATTACTGACTATCAAACCATTCAACAGGAGTTGGAAGCTTACGGGCGGGGATTGCCCAGCCGTCCCCAAATCATTGCTCTCAACAAGCTGGATGCTGCTGGCTCAGAAATTAAGGAAGCTTTGATTACTGAACTGACTCAGCTCACCTCAGCTCCCATTTTCACTATTTCAGCGGTTGCCCGGATTGGACTCGACTCCCTCCTGCAAGCAGTCTGGGAAGCCTTGGATGCAGTGGTTAGTTGTTAACTTTCTTCTAAAATATTGGTCATTAATGGTATTTATCTAATCCATTAAATATTGAGTTGCATTGTTAGGAATTCTTGACATAATTTCAATCTGGCGCTCACGTCCGAATAAGGCGATCGCTACAAAAATACCTTGGATGATTTACGAGGTTATTCATTCTCCAGCCTGTTGTTTGAGAAATTCTATTAAATCATCAGACAACCATAATCCAGAATCTTGTAATGTTTGAATAGAGGCTGATATGGCAGGGAAGGAATTAGCCCTTTTTTCTTTGCCAGTATCAGCATTCCCATAGTACCCATAACCGCAGGGGGAGCAGGGGAAGCAGGGGAAGCAGGGGAAGCAGGGGGAGCAGGGGGAGCAGGGGGAGCAGGGGGAGCAGGGGGAGGGGGGAGCAGGGGAAGAAAAATACAGAAAATTGATAAAGGGGGTTTTAGACCCGGATTCAGTATTACAGGATATCTACCCATGAAGAAAGGCTGCACTGTTACTTGATGCACAGGGTGTTTGTCGTCATATCCTTCCCCTTCTGGCGCTGCCGTAGGCACTCGCTCCGCGAGACCGCACCTCGAAATGGTAAAACACGAGTTATCTCAATCCTCACCTATTGCTCTGGATAGCCCAACCAAGCATCTAAATCTTGCACTTCCGCAAAATCTAATAAGTCTTTGGCTAACTCCTCTAACTGTTTCAGGGATAAACTCTCAATCTTGTGTAAGAGCCTCGATTCAAGATTGCCAAAACGAAGATTGAGCAGAAGCATGACTAGTTTTTTTGCTTCTTCTTTTAATCCTTCCTGTTTTCCTTCCTGTTTTCCTTTTTTGAGAATACTTTGATAAATGACTGACTCTTTCATAATCTCCTCCCGAAATAGTGAACGAACTAAATCTTCTTTAAACCGCAAACCTGCTAGAATTTCCGTACAACTAGAAATACTTTGTTTCTGCTCGGTATCTTCAATTTGATTGACTTTATTGGCTACTTGTGTTAATAGCTCTTGAGGTGAGTTACTTTTGGTTAAGGGAGCTAGAGGTAAAAGTGCAGGATGGTTTAAAAATAAAGTTGGTTCTTGCTCCCATAAACGAATAACGCGATATGTGTGAGTTGTGGTCTCATCCCGATATTCCTCAGTAAAAGCCCACTCATTAGTCGTCTCCTGTAAGAAAATGATCACCTGCACTACAGCGCAGCGATATTTTCGCTTCAGTCTGACTGAATAATCTAGCATCCGCAAGGGTAAGGGGGGTTTGGATTGAGGTTGAGTTTGAAACTCCAAGTGCAAAATTTGTCTGCCCATCCTGAGCAATAAGAGGGAGTCAGCATGGACTGGTTCTACATTCAGCTCTGTTTTCAGAACCCGAATAGTTTGAGGTTCAGTGGCTAACAGCCAACGAACAAAGGCGGCGGGATATTTCTCGGCTAAATATTTACAGGCGTTATCGTAACTCAACTGACTGTTTTCTCCCTTAGTAAATTATTTTAACGCCATTTATTGGCGTGGCACAGCTAATTTAGTGGCGTCTATCTCTATCCTCCCGAATTAACTCTGTACTGTCGGGTAAACCAAATTCTGATGGATTGACACGGCGACGAGTGCGAATTTCTGCTAAAACTTTGGGAACGGCTTTTCGGCGTTCTTCCCAAGTGGGATCGGTTTCGGGAGAAATGAGGAATTTTAGGGGAGTTTGGTTTTTTTGCAATGCCTGTTTGAGGAGGCAGATGGCTTGATCATTAATAGACTGATTCTGTTGTCTGGCAAGTTGTTGAATCTGTTCGATCAGTTCATCGGGTAGATTTTCGAGAATGAGTGTGGTCATAATCTCAGGATTCTGTTGATTTGGTGATTGTGGTTCACTTTTATTTTAGTTGTTAGGGTTGGGGAATTGATTTTGAGAGCTTGGTGGTAGTTGGTGATCGCTGCTTGCGCCTGGGTGATCTCCGTTAAAGCATCCCCGTAGAGTTGCAGAAAATCCTGGGTGTTTTTGGAGTCGTCCTCATAAAACGACTTGAGTCCAGGAGTGTCAATCAAATTGAAGGTCTTCAGGATGGGATTGGGGTTCGTTGAGAAGCGCGTTCAGAAAGCTGGATTTACCTTGGTTGAACTCGCCGCAGACGACGACGAGCTTGCCCTCCTGCAGATGCTGCCGTGCGTCTTCCAAATGCTGCTTGAGTGTCCGATGTTTCTGCGCTTGGGCAAAAGCGATCGCTTGTTGAAACAGCCCCAAAACTTCCTGCTTTTGTTTTTGGTCAGTAACCATAATAGGACTCCTTTTTGGATTTCAATAATGGAGATTCCCCATTGTTAATTTCTCCATCTAAAAACAGAGCTAGTAAATTATTTAACATTTTTTATCACCTAGAGTATTAATGGTAAAATTCTGTTCTGGCGGTGGCAATATCTACCCCTACAATGGTTTAATGTTTACATTTATAACTACTGACTCCATGAAAGTTACTCCTGAAGAAATTACTCGGTATCGCTCCCAACTAGCAGATCATCCCAAAGCGATCTCCGATCTTGAAGTGGTTGAGCGTTGTGAAGGAAACTTAGAGCAGGCAGCCCGCGTGTTGACACGTCGCGCAGGTGTGAAAGAGGTTAGGGCGGGTGAAAATTGGCAGTTAGCATTGCAAAAAGCCCGTGAAGTTGTTTGTGACGATAAATTTACAGAGGGTTTACTACCCGGATTGATAGGAGGTTTGATCGGAGCTTTGGCAACCAGTACAATTCCTGTACTAGTAGCAGTAGCAACTCCTGTCTCAATTTATATTGCCCAAGTCGGCATAGATTCATTTTGTAAATCTCAGAAGTCAGCAAGTGGAGAAAAATCTTCCTAAACACCTGTCGCTACGAAAGCAGCCCAATAGAAAGGATTGGCAAAAGGTTTGTGGTTTGGGTTAAATTTTTTCAAGTTCTCTCGCTCTACTTCAATGGCATCTTCTAGTTCAAAGAAATCTGCTGGTGAGAGGATTTGCTGGAGTTGGGCGATCGCCCTTTGAAATTGAGGTTTGGTTAATTCTCGTTCAAATTCCTGACAATTTAAATCCCGCAGCCATTGTTGTGCTTTTTGGAGGGCGATCGCAACTGAAACCCCCTTACCCTCAGCCCATCCCGCTCCCCCCTGTCCAACTTTTTCAAGGGGGGTAAGGGAGAGAGGAGTTAAGTTTTCATAGAATTTAATCATCAAAAAAGCAGTGGAAAGGTCACTCACTGTCCATAAGCTGCTGACGACGCTAGGACTCCCGGCAAACAGGAAGCCACTCGGTAAGCCAATATATTCATCGCTGAGGTTACTGAAGTCAGTTAAGCCTGTTTCACAAGCAGAGAGGGTAACGAGGCGACATTGAAAGAGGGAGAGTTCAAAAATTTCTCCTAAAGTCAGGCGTTCCTTGTTTGCCAAAATGAGGGCTGACTCTAAGGGAGATTGTGGGTTAAATGTCCCGTGACAGGCAAAATGACCGCAGTGAACCGATGATAACTCTTGATATGTTCTGACAGCCTCTTCTGTTGCCTCTTGTCTTGGCAAGATTTGGGAAGAGGGAGAGGGGAAGAAGGAAAGAATGGCTTCAACTTCTAACTCAGCGTAAATCAGATCGCCTGTGGGGTTTTGGATGGCAAATAGGTTATAGAAGTCAGGGCGTTGTTGATTTTGGGCAAGTTTTAGCAATTGACAGCTTGGGGCATATTGTACGCCTCTAGGGAATAGATCGAGAAGGTATTTGTCCTCACCCCCAGCCCCTCTCCCAACTTGGGTGGGAGAAGAAACAGGCAAAGCGTGAAGAGGTAATAAATGCAGGAATCGATGGGGGATGAGAATCAAGCGATCGCATCCAGGGGGTAAATGGAGGAGAATATCGTCTAGATGCAGAATCTCAGCTAATTTTGGCAGGCGAGTTTCTAGTTCGTTTCTCCATTGCTGTCGGTTGGTGTAATAAGTTCGGAGATATTCATTCACCCAATTGACTAAATTTGTCCAATCTTCAGTGGAGGATTGCCAAACGGAGATCCCCCCTGTTTCCCTTAAAAAGGGAGATTCTGAGGGTAAATTCCGATCCGAGAGTTCTAATTGCCTTTCTTGTTGAAGAGTTTCCAATTGTCCCCCCTTATCAAGGGGGGGTTGGGGGGGATCTAAACTGACAATGAAAGCCAGAATCTTCTCCCCGGTGATGTACCACTCGACAATGGCGGTGCGTTCATCAATGAGGGATTGGATGTCGCTGAAGGGGATGGTTTCAACTTTTTGGGTCAGACTAAAGGTAGGATCGATGGGCGAGATGTTACGCTCAATAAATTCATCTAATTCTTGTTGTAATTGCTTGAGACGGGTACGATCTGGGCGAGAGGGTTGAGAAGGCTGACCCGATTCTAATAAAGTATTGTACTTTCTCTCTTGGTTTGCTAAATATATTTGTTCGGTGCGTAACTTATCCCGCAGGCGATCCAATTCCTCAACAATAGCAGGGGAAAAGTCGCCTCTGGGTTTGAGAGCGCGGGTAGCTAGTAGTTCAACCAGGTTGCGGGTTTTACTGCGTTCTACATATTCCAGGGCGAGATAATTTTGCTTTGTGTTGAGGCATGCCTGGACGATGTTGTGGTAAACGTCAATGGCTGCTTCCATTACTTCTTGTTTACTTTGGGGAGTCATTGCCCAACTCCAGCTAATTTCCACCGCTTCAATTGCCCTGTTGTAAGCTTCGATGGCAAGTTGCCAGTTCCCTTCCCCAAAGGCGAGATTGCCTAAGTTGCGTCCAGTTCGCAGGCACTCTAAGGGTAAGGCTTCAGGGGTACGAACTTTCAAGGATTCTCGATAACAGGCGATGGCCGCTTCTAAATTGTCGGCCTTCTCCCCTCTGATTCTGTCTAAGTAGGCATTCCCCAGGTTATTTTGCGTTGTCGCCCACTGGTAGGGGAAAGTCTCAGAAGTATAAACTTTCAAGGATTCTTGATAACGGGCGATGGCCGCTTCTAAATTGTCGGCTTTCTCCCTTCTGATTCTTTTCCTGTATGCAATTCCCAGGTTATTTTGCGTCATCGCCCAGTCGGAGGGGAAAGCCTCGGGAGTATAAACTTTCAAGGATTCTCGATAACAGGCGATGGCCACTTCTAAATTGTCGGCCTTCTCCCCTCTGATTCTTTCTAAGTAGGCATTCCCCAGGTTATTTTGCGTCCTTGCCCACTCGTAGGGGAAAGCCTGGGGAATATAGACTTTCAAGGACTCTTGATAACAGGCGATGGCCGCTTCTAAATTGTCGGCCTTCTCCCCTCTGATTCTGTCTAAGTAGGCATTCCCCAGGTTATTTTGCGTTGTCGCCCACTGGTAGGGGAAAGCCTCGGAAGTATAAACTTTCAAGGACTCTTGATAACAGGCGATGGCCGCTTCTAAATTGTCGGCCTTCTCCCCTCTGATTCTGTTGCTGTAAGCATTCCCTAGGTTAGTTTGCGTCCCTGCCCACTGGTAGGGGAAAGCCTCCGGAGTATGAACTTTCAAAGACTCTCGATAACAGGCGATGGCCGCTTCTAAATTGTCGGCCTTCTCCCCTCTGATTCTGTCACTGTAAGCAAGCCCCAGGTTAGTTTGCGTCATCGCCCAGTCGGTGGGGAAAGCATCGGGGGTATAAACTTTCAAGGATTCTCGATAACAGGCGATGGCCGCTTCTAAATTGTCGGCCTTCTCCCCTCTGATTCTGTCTAAGTAAGCATTCCCTAGGTTATTTTGCGTCCCTGCCCACTCGTAGGGGAAAGCGTCACGGGTGAAAACCGAGACAATGGCTTGACAAGCTTTGATGGCAATCTCTAGATTACTTCCTCTGTTACCGAGAGAAAACTGCCCTATCAGTGTGCTGAAGTTAAAAATAACTCTTGCTATCTCGTAGGCTTGTTCTGATTCTAGGGTAGGTAAAGTGGCAGTTGTCCATTGGGATAATCCCTCTGCGAAGGTTTCATCTAGTTTATCCAGATTATTTTGCAGCAAGGGATAGACAACTTCTGGATTACTGTTACTTTCTGCGGTTGTTAATAATATTTCTTGTAGGAAAGCCAGATATTCTTGAGGATAGACTGCTGTTCCTTTTATTCTTTGTACCGAAGTCTGTATTATACTTCGGAGTGATAAAATGGACTGGAATTTACGTCGCAGTGGAGGAAAGATCAGCATTAAGACAGCCAAAGGTAATCCGATAAAAACAACAGACAGAAGGTTCTGGAAACTCCTTACAACTCTCAACAAAAATCGTAAAATCATTGATAATAATTGCATTAAATTCCCTCCTGCTGTCATAGAGTTGAAAATTAAAAGACTCGTTTAAGGCATTACTTAGCAAGGCTACATCGTAAAAGTTTATGTTATTCTAAATCTGAAAAAATGTTGCGTTATTCGATTCGATTGTTGCTGCACTATCTCAGATATCGTTGTCTTCCTTTAGTTTCGTAGTCATACCCTTATTCAGCAACTCCCTGAGCATTGGTTCAGGTTCAACCTAAAATCCTATCATTGATAAGTCTTTTGGCTATTTATTACATCTTGTTGCTAACCTCTTGACTTTTTCCCCTTTTCTTTAACTTCTCACCAATGAAGATAGATACTCCGAGTGGGCTTAGTAAGAATAATTTGCTGTAAGTATTCAAGCCGTGCTAAAGTTCTACGATAAGCTTCAGTTTTCCCTGAGCGCGATCGCACTTTTAATACTGAATCCGGGTCTAAAACCCCCTTTATCAATTTTCTGTATTTTTCTTCCCCTGCTCCCTGTTCCCCATTCCCCTTTCCAGCCCTTGTTCTCTGCTTCCTTCAAAAAGGGGGTAGTTAACCCGGATTTGGTATAACCCACCAACTGTTTTTGAGCGCACCCCTCATGTAGTGCAGGTCACAAAATACAGAAAGCCGAGTGTAACCGTTGAGCAATTGAAAAAATATGTACAACAGCAGGATAGTCCTGCTTAGTGTTGCTGGCTCCCCACCAATTCCCCTCCCGTTAAGCTATCGCTATAACGGGAGACTTCTTAGCGATTTAAGTTGGATAATCAAACAAAGATTACTGAGGACGGGATTTCAACCAGGGTTTAGGGGTGGCTGAACGACGAGATCGGCGTCTTCTAATCCCTTGTTTTCCACCAGAGCCATTATCTCGGTTGGACGTAGTGTTGTGTTGGCTCCCGTAAATATCCAAATAGAGGGATTGACTAGCAGCAGCAGCAGCAGTGTTAAGCACTGTCCGAATTGCCTGGATATTACGCCCACCGCGACCAAAGACTCGTCCTTTATCCGTCCCTTCAAATGCCAAGCGAATCCACACCCGCTGGTTATTTTTGGACTGCTCGCAATCTACACTCAGGCACTCTGGCGAGTCTAAAAAAGGCTTCAGCAGAAATTTCACCAGTCCAGTATAGTCTGGGCTGGTATGTTCAGCTTCGTCTGATATAGCTGTTGGCTTAGGCATTAGACTTGTTCAAAAACTTTAGCTTTTTCCAGGATATTGCGTACAGTATCCGTCGGCTGGGCTCCATCTTTGAGCCGCTTGACGATCGCCGGTACATTTAACCTAGTTTCATCTGTTCTGGGATTATAGAAGCCCAGTTCTTCCAGGGGACGACCATCCCGACGGCTAGTACTGTTAATCGCTATAATTCTGTAGCTCACTTCCCGTTTCTTTCCGTATCGCTTTAAACGCAGTTTGACCATACTAACTAAATAATTCTCCTTTTTGATTTTGACATATCCTTCATACTTCAAACTTACCTACAAAGTCCCGAAACCTTTTTTCTTCTTCCCTTTTTTCTTTTTCTTTTTGGAACCGGCGGAATAACCACGAAAACCGGGTCGGGGAGTATTGCCGCCCATACCGCCAAACAAACTCCCCATGCCACCCATTCCAGGCATTGCTGGCATTCCTCCTTGACCCATTTGCTGCATCATGGTACGCATGCGGGTGAAATCACTCACTAGCTTGGAAACATCCCGTTCCTCATAGCCAGAACCTTTGGCAATACGGCGACGACGGCTGGGGGATTTTGCCAGTAACTTTGGATTTTCCCGTTCTTGCTTAGTCATGGAGTTAATCATTGCTTCGGTGGCCTTAAGCTGCACTTCCCCCTTTTCTATATCCGCACCGCTGAGCTTACCCATCCCTGGAATTAGCTTCATTATGCCACCTAAGGAACCCATATTCTTCAGCAGCCGCATTTGCTTGAGGAAGTCGTTGAAGTCAAACTTCGCTTCCATGATTTTTGACTGCATCTTCTCGACATCAGCCAGGTCAAGCTCTTCCTGAGCTTTTTCCACCAGGGTGAGAACATCCCCCATGTTGAGAATCCGGGATGCCATGCGATCGGGATAAAACGGCTGCAACGCCTCGACTTTTTCTCCAACGCCGACAAATTTAATTGGTTGACCAGAAACCTGTCGCACAGAGAGGGCTGCACCACCGCGACTATCCCCATCTAGCTTGGTGAGAATTGCCCCGGTAATGCCAATCTGTTGGTGGAAAGTCTGGGTAAGATTTGCTGCTTCCTGACCAGTCATCGCGTCTACCACTAGCAAAGTGTCATGGGGTTGGACGGTTTCCTTGACGCGGGCTAATTCCGCCATCATGTCTTGGTCAATTTGCAATCGTCCAGCGGTGTCAATGAGGACGGTATTGACACCAATTTCCTTGGCTTTTTCCAAACCTTGGCGGGCAATTTCTACCGGATCGGCATCTGTCCCCAGTTCAAAAACAGGTACATCAATCTGTTTTCCTAGGGTGACAAGCTGGTCAATAGCTGCTGGTCGATAAACGTCGGTGGCGACCATCAAGCAACTGCGCTTTTGCTTGCGCAGATACAAGGCTAGCTTGGCGGTGGCAGTTGTTTTACCCGTTCCCTGCAATCCTGCCATCAGGATTACTGCGGGTGGGGTGTCTGCTTTTGCCAGGGGAACGTTGCTTTCCCCCATCACTTTTACTAATTCGTCGTAGACTATTTTGATAAATTGTTGACCAGGGTTAACGCCAGAGATGACTTCTGCGCCCAGAGCTTTGGCTTCAACGTCAGCAATAAAAGTTTTAACGACTTGGAGATTGACATCGGCGGCTAATAGGGCGCGACGCACGTCTTGCAGGGCGTCTTGGATATTGGATTGAGCAATTTTGTCCTGACCGCGCAGTTTTTTCCAAGCGTCTTCTAGGCGTTCAGCGAGGGCATCAAACATAAAGCTATTTTTGGGCTAATAATTTTCTTGATTTGGGGGGTATATTTGCCTTACTTCTTACAGAATAACGCTTTTGGGACTTTTTCTACAGAGGCGATCGTTAATAGTCCAGATAGTTTAATCTGTAGACCCCAGCAAAAAGCGGTCTAGCAGTTAACTAAAAATCTCTGCTAATCTCTGTATAAGTCAGCAGACTCTGAACCATGCAGAGATTAGAATAGTTTCCTAAATGAGTCGTTCCCCTGCTCCCCCTGCTCTCGTCACGTTCCCCGTTCCCCGATCCGAAGTTCCCCGTTCCCTGTTGCCTGTTCCCTGATCCGAAGTTCCCTTTTGAGTAGGGTTTTGATTCACAACCTTTGATAGGACTGCTATATCAGCTTACACCCAAAAACTCTCTGGTGAATACGGGGTCGATGCTTTCATCCTTCGAGAAAGTTCGGAACTGCTTATGGGAGCTGTGGGTTTTAATTTCTCCCAATGTTTCCTGGTAAAGCGATAAAGCGATCGCACGTACATAAAGCGTCTGGTAGCTAAATCTGGAGAATGGGCCGAAACATCTGGATGTTCCCGTTTAATAAGTTCCCGATAATTTGCTTCCAATTCGGTCAAAGTTTTAGGGGAACCTAGGACTCGCATGCCTGGACTTTCCTCTGTACCATTCAAAGGCTCCCCAGGGGTAAGTAGGCGATTGGTAAGCAGCAAAAAGGAAAAGTTTTCGGTTTTCTCTAACTTATGCTCTTTTGCTTGCAGTTCCTGTTCTTTAACTTCTAATTGATTTTCTAGCTGCTTGACTTTTTCTGAAGCTTCTTTCAATTGCTTCTGAGTGGTTGACAGAACTCCTTCCAGTTCAATTTGAGATGGCAGCTCAGTCTCGGTGTCATTTTGTAGGGATTCAGTTTCTGGGAGAACTACTCCTTTCTCTACATTTAACTCAGCGGACTTTTCAATAAACTCTAGTTCTGCCAATGCTGCCAGTCTGGCAAATTCACAGCGATTAATATTGTTAGTCAGCTTTAATCCCGTTTCTTTGCGGAAGTTTCTCAATGCAGAAGATGACCAAGATGACTTAATCTTTTTGTAAAAATCAAGCAGAAGGGTTTCCGAGTCTCTCTGCCGAGGATTTAGGTTAGCGAGAAATACCAAATCTGAGCGGTTTAACTGCTGTAACACCATATTAAGTTTATTGTTCATTGTGAGCGGCAATTACTTGCTTTACCTTGGCAATCGCTTCTGAATTCTCATCGCCTAACACCTGGTCGGCAATTTCTTCTGGTGACATTCCGATACTATGTGCTGCGAGTATATCTGCTTCTGCCGCTGTACTACCTTCTATCAATTTTGCCATTGTGGTGCGATGATTTCTTTCGCTCTCCAGGGTTTGCGTGAAGGAAGCAAATTCAGGAGTACTTCCTTCAAATATACTGGCTTGATTGATAGTACGGCTTTCTAGATCGAGGGCTCGCTGGCTGGCTTTTTTGGCAAATTGATTGACTAATTCTTGTGTCTGTACAAGCAGTTTTTTGTAAGTCTCTTCTGCTTGTTTCTTCATTTCGATTTCTATCTTATGCTTCAGCAAAGTCCGAAAGGCAAACTCAGCTTCTTCTCCGGCAATTCTAGATTGCTGTTCTGCTGCTTTTTGGGCAAGCACTTCTAGCTGGGTAAGTAATTGCCGCTGATTAGGATTTTCCATCGATTAATATAACTGGTAACTGGTAACTGATAACTGGTAACTGAATTTGCGATACAATCATAGTAGTATTGTACAGTCAATTGTCTAGTCGTGTCAAGAAATAGAAAATTTACTATTCGGATGTCTGAGTATGAATACCTACAACTTCAACAGGAAGCTAAAAAGAGGGGGATATCTATGTCAGATTTGTTGCGAAGTTCGATAGCTAGACTCCCAGCACCTAGAGTACCTAAAGAAAACAATACATGACTTTACTAGACACAGCCCTACATTTGTTAACCGTGAGTTCGACGGAGGAAAAAATGACTAAACCCTTAATGATCTCTAAGCGAAGCTTAGCTATCATTTATGCAATAGGCTTTTGAGGATTTGGCTAAGAGGCTGGGAGATGTCAACAAGCTAAATTATTGAGAATTGTGCTCTCTAAAGGATGCGATAGCCCCTTTTTATCATTAAGCTCTACTATTTGACAATGCTGAGTTGAGCTGAGATCGCCTGTAAAACTGACTGGCTCTAGAGATCAACGATTCAAATTCTGTCGAACTCACGTTGGTGGGGTTGCCGAGGTTCTGACTTTTCACGGGAAGTCATAAAACTCAGTTGGGGTGAGGGGGTGAGG